>NZ_CP139303.1:1436737-1795922 GCF_034092465.1 Prochlorococcus sp. MIT 1223 | reverse complement strand
ATTAGAAAATCAACTAATAGTAAATATTCAGAAATACTTTCAAGCACGTAAAAGCTTTATGAAGAGTATTCCCACAATAATCATCATGGCCCGATGGCACTCTCCCAACAGATGTAAAACAAGGCTTGCAAAAGATATTGGTGTAATGAGAGCAGCTTATATCCAACAAAAACTTACCAATCACACCCTTCATGTTGCAAAATCATTGGAAACAAAAGGATTAGCAAAAATTCATTTAGCCATTGCAGGGCTAGGGCCAAACGCATGTAAGAGAGAGAGAAGAGGGCTAAGAATCGACAGAGTTGTAACCCAAGGGCAAGGGAATCTCGGATTACGAATGAAAAAAGAAATCTTAAAAGCACAAACAAACAAAATTTCCCCAATAATCATTATTGGTACAGATCTACCAACACTAAGCGAAGAAGATTTGTTAAAAGCCTCTCTCTCATTAGAAACTCATGGAATGGTTATAGGGCCCTCAATGGATGGAGGATATTGGCTCTTGGGCCTTTCCTCGAAACTCACACGGCCAATAGCAAACTGGCCCTTTACTGGTATACCTTGGGGCAGAAATAATGTTTTATCTGAAACTATAAAGAAAGCAAATGAGAATCATATTAAGATTCACTTATTAAGGCAACAAAATGATTTAGATCAATTGGAAGATTTAAAACCATGGATAAGAAATTAACCACAATTAATCTAAGCATTATCTGCCCTACATTAAATGAAGCAGGCAACCTCCCTCTACTTATAGCTGATTTAAATCTTTGGCCTGATGATATTGAATTAAATATAGTAGATGGTGGGAGCAAAGATTTAACAGTATTTATTTCAAACCTAAGCGGGGCAAATCTTCTAACAACAGCAGAACCAAATAGGGGAAAGCAACTTAGCCATGGAGCAAATTCAGCAAAAGGAGAGTGGCTACTTTTTCTACATGCTGATTGCAGACTGCATAAAAACTGGTCAAAGGCAATAATGCAAATTATTAATCAATCACAGAATAAACAATATGGTTGGTTTTTTGATTTCAGATTAAAAAAAACAAATATATTCTTTACTATTTTACAACTTGCGGTTTATATAAGAAGTTATATTTTCCAAAGGCCTTATGGAGACCAAGGTTTACTAATAAGCAAACAGCTTTATAATGAAATAGGAGGTTATAATGATCTATATATAATGGAAGATCTTGATTTTGTAATAAGGCTGGGTCAAAAGACAAAATTAAAAAGAATTGGCATACCTCTATTTACAGACCACCGAAAATGGCAGCACACTAATATTTTGAATCAAGCTTTAAAAAATGCCAGTTTTAAAGCCAGGTGGCAAAAGGGAGAAGACACTAAATTATTAGCGAGTGAATACTATAAGTAATGATTGATTAATCTTATTTTGTCTCGCTAATTTGCATACCAGAAAGCACATTTATTTCCTTTTGGCTCAAGATCCCAGCCTTGACTTTTGTAAAAATTGATAACTCCAGGGTCTGCAAATAATGTTATTCTCTTGATCCCCATTTCTTTAATTGAATTAATAACATATAACATCAATGTTGATCCAAAACCTGATCCTTGATAAACAGGGTTAATTGCTACATCCCAGACAGTAGCCTCTAATATTCCGTCCCCAGTGCAACGAGCAAATCCAATTAACCTTGGAAACTTAGGATCATGCTTCCAAAGCCCCACTTTCAACAAACTATTATCTAAAGCCTTTTTCACCCTTCTTAAAGGCCTGTTACTCCAGCCCACGGATTGAAGCAACTGCTCTAGTTCAATTAAGTCAAATGTTCTAGCTTGACTAAACACAAAACTTTCCCCCTCATAAGGAGAAGGGCATTCAATTGATCTCTTTCCATAAATATCCTCAATGAGCCCTCTACTCAATACAGAAGAACTTTTATTCATTTGGAATATTGATTTTCTGAATGGGCCTTGATTCATCATCCTCTGCTTATAAATAATTTTGATTAAAGTTTTGCCAAACCTTTCTCTTGGAGGTCTGCCAATTGAGAATAAAGCCCTTTTTGAGCTCTAAGTTCAAGATGTGTACCTTCTTCTATTATTTCCCCTTTTCTTAAAACTAGTATCCTGTCTGACCGCTCTACCGTCGCAAGACGATGAGCAATTACTAGAGCTGTTCTTTTTGCTAGCAATCGATCCAAATCCCTTTGTAAAGTTGCTTCTGTAGAAGGATCCATAAAAGCAGTAGCTTCATCCATAACTAATACACTTGGGTTACGAATAGCCACTCTTGCAACAGATAACAATTGTCTCTCTCCGGATGAAAGATTGGCCCCTCTTTCTCTTAATGATGTATCCAAGCCATTAGGAAGCTTATTAAGAAAATTAATTAACCCCAGATCCTTACAAATTTGTTCAAGTCGATCATTACTTATTGAAGAATCTAATCTAAGATTATCTCCAACATTCCCACTAAATAAAAAAGTATCTTGGAGAACTACCCCTAATTTCATACGCAATCTTTCCAGAGGTATATCTTTAATATCTACTCCATCAAGAAATATTGCTCCACTCTGTGGTTCATATAATCTACAAAGCAATCTAATAATTGTCGTTTTACCTGATCCCGTAGGACCAACCAAGGCAACCATTTCACTAGGAGAAATTTTGAAACTTAGATCCCTAATAATTTGCTCACCTTTCTTATAGGCAAACGAAACCCTATCAAATATAACTTCTCCAGAGTTATCTATATTTAATAAAGTAGATTTAACATTTAATTTTTCAGTAGGTTGGTCAAATATTTCAATCTTTTTTTCTAATAATTCAGAAATTCTTTCTACCGCAGTCAATCCTCCTTGTATCTGAGTAAATCGTTCCGCAAGCTGGCGTAATGGCTCAAAAAGCCTTTGAGAATAAAGAATAAATGTTGTAAGAGTTCCTAATCCTATTGCACCTGACGTAAGAAACATTCCTCCAAGAGCAATGACAATTGCCACAGCCGCTAAAGATATCCATTCAATAAATGCTGAAATACTGCTATCATAAAATATCGTCCCATTTACAGCATTTCGATAATCTATTCCAGTTTTATAAAAACTTTTCGCATTTATTTCTTCTCTCCTAAACATTTGAACTACTTCTATTCCTTGCAAGTTCTCCTGGAAGTTTGCATTTAATTGAGAGAGTTCTTCTCTGACTCTATAGTTAGATTTCCTATATCTACTTTGAAGCCAAAGAATAAAGTAAGTAACAGGAATCTGAGTAACTAAAAGTAAGATACCTAATCTCCACTCTATCAAAATCATAGTTATTGAAATAACCAATAAACTAACAACATCAGCAAGCACTCCAACTGCTCCACTTCCAAAGACTTCAGCTAAAGCGTCAACATCACTAGTAAGTCTTGTCAATAATTTTCCTACTGGCATCTTGTCGCGAAACCTTAACGATAAAGACATTGAATGTGAAAACAAATCGTCCCGAATTCGAGCTGTTAGTCGCTGTCCAACTGCTTGTATTGAATAACTTTGCAGACCTTGAAATAGTAAGCGAATAAGAACTGAGAAAAATAATATTGCAACCAAGATATTTATAGATGAGCTTAATGAACCACTCTCAAAGCCAAAGATATTTTCTTCCCCTTTTAATACACTAATTGCTTGTCCTACTAACAAAGGCTGAATAGCTCCAGATATAGCTACAGGTATAAGAATTAGAACAATTAATAATAATCGCTTTTTCTCCTTCGTTAAGTAACGGCCAAGATTTCTAATTCTTTTTAAATCCTTGGAAAACATCAGTTAGCAGAATTATGAGAAATGTTTTGTAATTGAATTGCTTCAATAATTTCTTGCAAGTAGCCATTATCAAGCCTTAGTGACAATGGATTACCAATCAATCTTGCAGTTGAGTGAAATAATTGTTCTATTTCTATTAATCCATTTTCCTTCAGAGTGCGTCCAGTTGCTACCAAATCTACAATTGCTTCTGCCATGCCAGTTAATGGACCAAGTTCTACTGAACCAGTCAAATGAACCAATTCGACTGGTAAATCAATTTTTTCAAAATATGTTTTTGCGCAATTAGTAAATTTACTGGCTACTCGGCAATGGGGTGGCAAGTTAGAAGCTCTTTTATATCCACTATTCTCTCTTACTGCAACAGACATCCGACAGTGGCCAAATTCAAGATCTAATAGATTTGCTACTGGCATATCTTGTTCACTTAGCACGTCGTATCCAACTATCCCCAATTGGGCTTGCCCATATGCAACATAAACAGCAACATCTGCATTTCTAACTAGCAAAGCTTTGGCTTTACCACATACTGAAGGAACCATTAACTGGCGATTACCAGGCTCTAGCAATGAAGAAAAATCCAATCCAGCTTTTGCAAACCTGGAAATTGAATCTTGAAGCAAAGCTCCCTTAGCCAATGCAACAGTAATCATGAATTTACTATCCCAATTTAATTTTAACTATTCCTCACCCCTTAAATGAAATGCTCACCGAAGATAGAGGCAATTTAATAATCCATCCTATTCCTGCACTGACCGATAATATAATTTGGATTTGGATTTGGGACGGAAATGCAGTCGTTGTAGATCCATCAGTAGCTGGTCCAGTAATAACTTGGCTGCAAAAAAGAGAGTTGAATCTTGAAGCGATTTTACTAACTCATCATCATGATGATCACATTGGAGGAACAAAAGGGTTATTAACTAAATGGCCCAAGACAAAAGTAATAGCATCAAAAGAAGATTTACCAAGAATTCCTTTACAGACTATCTCGGTTAGCCATGAAGACGAATTAGAGATCATGGGTTTAACCGTAGAAATTTTAGAAATCCCAGGCCATACCAGAACACATATAGCTTTCTATATAAAAAGTCAGTGCATGAACAAACCTGTCTTGTTTTGTGGTGATACTTTATTTGCAGGAGGCTGTGGTCGTCTTTTCGAAGGCTCACCTGAAAATATGTATAACTCTCTTACTCTAATAAATTCATTCCCCTCTGAAACACAAATATTTTGTGGACATGAGTACACTGAAGGAAATCTTCGATGGGCTAACAGTCTTGTACCAAAAGATATCTCGATAAAGAATAGACTTCAAAAAATCAAAGATATTAGAGATAAAGGAAAAGTAACCTTGCCGACAAGTCTTTCGGAAGAGCGCAAAACAAATTTATTCATTCGTGCTAAAAATATTGAAGAATTATCTTATCTAAGAGAACATAAAGATAAATGGTTAGGTTGAATTAACACTTATCAGAGCCTCAAAAAAGTTAATGAGTAATGCAATGCAAGCTATCACAACAAACTTGGCGCCATCTCCAGTAGGCCCATACAATCAGGCTGTCCTTGTCAATGAATGGCTTTATTGTTCTGGACAAATCGCCTTAGATTCATCCAATGGAGAAATGATAGGTGAAGGAAATATTGAACAAGAGACTCGTCAGGTTCTAAAAAATCTTCTTGCTGTACTTTCTGAAGCAGGGGCAAATAGCCGCAACGTGGTTAAAACAACAATTTATTTAGTTGATTTAAATGACTTTAATCAAGTAAATAAAATTTACTCTGAATTTTTCTCAGATGGGGTTAGCCCAGCCAGAGCTTGCGTTGAAGTATCTGGATTGCCCAAAAAAGCAAAGGTAGAAATTGACTGCGTAGCATTCCTTGGGTGAAATTCAAAAAATACAAACCACTTCAAATAAACTCCGCTTTGCAAAGTGGACACATTATTGTCTAAATTAAGACTTGCAATGCGATCGAGTATGACCGTAGCCAAGCTAACGATTGGAGAGCTAGAGGCTGGTTACCCGCTCTACTGCAAAGCTTTGAGGAGATTACTTCAACAGGGTCGTACCGCTCAAGAGATTGAAAGGACTGTCTGTTGGGGGCACCTGGAAACACTTAACAGATGCCTGCCAGGACGATATAAGTCACCTTCCTATCTTATGGCGCTTATAAAGAGAGACCTTTCTCAACCAAAAGAATAAATACTAACTAGAGAAGACGATCAATCTCCTCAGCAAATTGATGTTCAGAAGAAGTAATCTTAGCTTCAGTTGAATCATCCTCAGGTCGCAATGTGATATTTACATATGTCTTTCCAAAACTTATGTCAGGGTATCTTTTTACTTTTTCGCAATAATCTCCTAAGCGGTCAAGAAAATCTCTAGTAATTGTATACGACTCAAATTCAAACCTTTTTTCAAGACAAACTGGTCTTTTTTTTAGATTCCATTTATCCATAAAAAATTTTGAGACTTATCTGAACCTAACAATAATCAAGTCAACTTAACTACGCCTTTTTGCACCACTTGGGTGCAACGCTGGCTCTACCTCCGCATGAGGTCGAGCAATAATATGAGCAGCTACCAATCCATCTCCAACTCTTTCGCATGCATCTGCGCCTGCTCTAACAGAAGCATTAACAGCACCTGTTTCGCCCCTAACCATAACAGTGACATAACCACCACCTACAAATTCTTTCGCAACTAAATTAACTTCAGCAGCTTTAGTCATAGCATCTGCTGCCTCAATTGCGGGGACCATTCCTCTAGTTTCAATCATGCCTAATGCAATCCCTTTAAAGGAATTTTTATTCCCTGCAGAGGAAGTCGTAAATGATGGCTTAGAAGGACCTTTTACACCATCATTACTCTTAGTAGAGGTAAAAGGTTTTTTCTTAGCAGGAGCAACAGTGGAACTTTTATTATTTTGAGAATTTCGTTTAGGTGTATCTTCTCCCTTAATTGGTGGATTAGGTGAAACATCTACTATTTGTTTAGAGGGATCTGAGAGTGATGTATCTACCTCTTTAGAAGGTATAGATTTTCTAGAAGTATCTCGCTTTGACGGAGTAGGCATTGAAGAAACAGATAGAGGAGCAAAGAGAGTAAAAGGTATTAGTACATTTACCCGTCGGGTGTCCAATAATCAATAATTCCTCCTATGGTCAAATCAGTTTGAGTGGTGGGGTCCTGGCAGGCAAATCTTGCAGCAGAACCACTAGCCGTAAAGACCCAATTACCTTCCCTCGCTCCAACTGGATCTACTGCAACTAAATCCTTACCTTTATTATTTCGCAGAATTCTTAAATGCATATGACCTAGGCCTGGGACTCTTTGAGTACAAACCAATCGCCCCATGACTTGCATAATTTCCATTAACTCGTACCTCCATCACTTCTTCTAGAATTGTCAGGATCCCAATGGTCAATAATCCCAACAATAGTCAGGTCACTTGGGTATGACTTGCTTCCTGCAGCTTCTCTAGCGGCGGAGCTACCTACACAAATAACCCAATCATCAGGTTTACAACCAACAGCATCAACAGCAACCTTTTTAGAACTACCATCTAAAACAACCTGAAGATGTTTATGTTCAAATCCAGGAATTCGATTGGTTGATACAAGCGGTTTTAAGACTTTACAAATAAGCATTTTAATGAGCCTCCTTAGGAATTGAGTCAAGAGAAGAACCTACAACCTCAGCTGGGTCTTTCAGATCTCTATCTCGAATAGTAAGTAATGTATGGAGAAGACCATCATCTACAAGACTACGATATCTATTTGATATCGCATTCCTTACACGTAGACAATCATCAATAGCCCTTTCTCTTTCACCAGGAACTCTACCCGAATAATCAAATCGAATTACTACAGGTATAGGTAAATCTCGAATAACGTTTAGACCCTTGAAAATTTTTATCCCTACATCTAAGTCTGGTGCTCCCTCTTCAACTGTATCAAGATGGGCAAAGTAAGTGAGATTTCTTAGATGAACTTCTTTAAAACCTATACCTACTCCAATAAAACGTTCTGCATGACCAGCATCGGGATACGGCCCACTATGAAGATGTCGCACGTAGTCAATTTGAGAGAAGTTATTTTCAATCAATTTTGCGATAAAGTTAATCATGCCAACTTCAGTATTACCAGTTGATTTCTGTTTGATAACTTCTTTTATTTTTTTGAGTGCCATAGAAGCAGATAAATGATGAGTTAATCGATATAAATCCTGAGAGGAAACCCAACTACTTAAATCAGTCTTACTATCTTTATCAGGTACGTGTATACGAATAGAATCTGTATCGGTATCTAAACCAATTAACAAAAGGTCAACAGAGGCACCACAACAAAAACTATTTTCTACGGCTTTCCTGAAATCTAATAGTCTCTGAAAACCGGCTTTAGCGGCTAGCACATCATCACTTCCATGAGCTGCGCATCCTTGATGTTTCGGATCAATTGAACTGAAATGATAAGTAACTACTTTTAAATAACGGGTTGGAGTATGTGCCTCATTAGGCATATTTTCTCTAAATCTCTTATGTTCAGTTTTGATCCAACGGTTAACTGTTCTTTCAATATCAAAAAGAGCTCCTGCATGAGACCGACGTCTAACAGAGCTAAAGGGTATTCTCATCGCATATGCAATGGAATGAGCCAATCTTCCATCTGAGCAAGGAGTAACGTCCAATAAATGGAACCCACATTCGAGAAGAAAAGACTGAAATTTTTTTGCCAAAGGACTTTTTTCAGAGCCATTCAAAGGATCGGAGTTAAAGAATTCAGCGCTTGCTTTTTGATGAGCTTGGAAAACAGACCAAGCAAATAAAGCCCTCATATCCAATGGACGAACCCAGGCTTTTTCTAATACATGCAGAGGAAGTTCAAATCCTAATTCTTCAATAGCTAATTTCTGCGCTTGAAGTATAAAGTCATTACTATTTTGAATGGAAGAAATACTTTTTAAAACTGGTACTATTTTGTCAAAACTTCCCTTTACTGAATGTTCATAATCCTCAAGAATTTTATTCTGTGAAGTATTTGTCAATGGGTGACAAACTGCACTCTCAATAGTTTCACTCGCGATGGCACGGGTCTCTTCAAAGTTTTCAAAACGTTTTCTAGGCGCAGTTGGTCCTTTAATACGTTGAATATCTTTGGCCAAAGGTCGTCTATAGGCCATCAATTAACTACCCCCTCGCTCCGCCTGAGAAAGTAACCATTTGACCATCCCTAGTATTACCACTAGATCCAGTTATAAGAAAATCAGGTTCTGGCAATTCTTGGTTCCGCTTTGCCTCAAACTCTCGCATAGCTGTTCTACCTCCTGGACGTGATGGATTACGACGACGAGCCGATACACCTTCTGTTCCTGTAACACTATCTCCACGATCCCAATCGTCTCCAGTGATATTTAAACCGGCTGATTGCCCCTCACCAGTAACACGTGACACAGGTCTAGATTCTTTCACTTGCTCAGATTTGTTTACATCTATTGCAGCTTCTTTGTTTAACTGTTTTTGTTGAAACTCCTTATTATCAAAACGAAATTGTTCAGTTCCAGTGATTTTATTGGCAGCCATATCAAATGGACCAGTAATCCTCGAACTATCTTCATAACGGTTACCAGTTACAGAAGAAGCTTTTTCTCTATTTCCTTGTGCCGATCTCGCGGGGGATTGAACACTGAATTCAGTCCATGGCGCATTATTAGGTTCATTACTATCAATACCTACAGAAGAAGTTCCACATGCTTTATCCAATTGATCACCGCCTATGTAGGGAGTACCCGTTAAAGGCTCACAAGCACCTTTTTCTGCACCAGTCATAACTCCTCCTATCCCTGGTTGCAGTCCAGTTAAATTTGATCCAGGGGTACCAAGTCTTTTTGGAGTCCTTTGTTGAATTTCTTTAGTATTGCTAGCATTTCCAAACTGCGAAGATTGCTCTAACCCTGCATAAGGAGTACCCGTTACAGCTTTATTACTTCCTGGCTCGTCCCCTGTTACCAACTCTGAACGCCCAGTCATTGTTCCACTAACAGATTGAGATTTATTTGTGAGACTCAATCCAACTTTTGCTGCTTCCGGAGCAGGCTTATTCCCACAGAATGATTGGTATTGCTCAGCCCCCACATATTCATCACCTGTTACTCGTTTACAGCTTCCAGCTTCGTTTCCAGTTACCCACTCTGACCTTGCCACGTCTGTTCCAGTAACACCTGAACCCCTAACTGTATTTAAAGAACCTACTTTCTGAGCAGGACGACCAGAAGGTATTGGATCATCCCCTATGTACTGATCACCTGTAAGACCTCTTCCAGAACCAGCTTCATTGCCAGTAACATTGCTAGAGCGACCTACCATCACTCCTGTAACACTCCTTCCATCCAAAGTTTGACTATGCCCTACTTTGCGTGGAGATTGATTAACTGCACCACAATATTCATTTGATTGATTAGCTGAAATATATTCGGTCCCAGTAAGATTTTTACAAGTACCAGGCTCATCACCGGTAACCTTCTCCGATCTCCCTACTTCATTTCCTGTAACTACATTGCCATGTGATGTATTTGTTACGCCAACCTTAGAAGGCTGCTTATAGGAAGGAGATGACTTACAAAAAGTTTCAATTGTATCTACTCCTACATACTGAGTTCCAGTAACGGAGCGACATGTACTTGACTCATTTCCAGTAGTTTTTACAGATCTATTCGCTTGAGTTCCAGTAACAACTTGTCCAGAGGATGTCTCACTAACACCAACTTTCCAATGTGCGTCTGGAGTAGCTTTTTGTTTTGACCCATTACGATTTGGTCCACAAGGTCTAGTACCTCCTGAACGCTGTTTCCCAGTAGCGCCTGATTTACTTCGCAATTCTCTAACACGCAAAGCAATTTCTCTACTAGATAAGTCTGGGTTTCCATGACGAGCAACTGAAGCAGCAGAAGTAGCCTTATGCCCAGCAGACTTACCATGCTTAGAAAGAGCTTCTCTTCTTGCTAACACAAGAGCTCTGCTTGAATTCTCAATAGGGCGACGTTTTTGAACGTTACGTCTTCCACCAGAAGTTTTTGAAAGGCTTGAAGTTTTAACTGTATTAATAGTGGGTTTTGCATCTTTAGAATTTTCTTTCTGACAAGAGGAACCTGACTTAGTAGTAGAAGCAGGTGTTGTAGCAGGATATGAAGGGGAAGAAGTCCTTGCTAGATCTCCTCTTGTTCTGTCTTTACTTGTACTAGCTGATTTACCTTTAGTAGAAAGAGCTACACGTCTAGCTAAAACAAGATCTCTACTTGGATTACTTATTGGCTGAATCCGACGATTAGAAGAGGCACTCATTTTAGGGGCAGAATTAGAGGCAGATAAAATTGAATCATGTCTACCTGGACTTGAAGAAGGCTTATTTGCATTTTTCTTTAAGTAAGACTGGTCTGTCCTCGTTACACGAGCGTCTATAGCCGACCGAACTCTATTAGGACTAGAAGCATGTAATACAGATGCCTTTTTCCCACCATCACTAAGTGCCTTACGACGCTCAAGTGCAAGTTCTCGACTGGATTTGTTTGCCATGACAGCCCAATGTAAATGTCTTAGGACAATGAGGATTAATAATCCTCGGGAAAACTTCAGCCCCGAAAAAATTTTTCGGGGCTTAGTTAATTAATACCGTAAAATCAACGGCCTTCGAACACTACAAATGCAGTGCCTTGACTCTGTGTGTAAGCGTCATAACCAATTATGCGAACATGATGGTCAGGGTATGCACGATGGCAAGCCTCTAGCTCACTCACAATTAAGTTGAGATCTTTTTCACCAAAGAAAGGTAGTTTCCAATAAGACCAATAAGTCTGCATGGATCCACTTGGGTGAACGTGCTCAATAACAGGACTCCAGCCCTGCGCAATTATGTAAGCAATTTGATCGTAAATTTCTTCCTGGGTCATCGGCGGTAAGAAGCCGAATGTTTCCAGGGTGGCGACTGTTGCGTAGTCACCAACTGTGCTCTGGAAAGGCATGGTGAACTTAAGAGTGTGAATAGTGAATAGCCGGAACTGTGCCCGGAGACGTTCTAAGAAGAAAGGTTGAGGAGACAAAATTGTCTCCTCTTAACTTCATCCCTGTACGTCGAGCTTGTCGACAGTGTCGAATTCGAACTTAATCTCCTTCCATGTCTCTAGCGCGATAGCCAACTCTGGGCTATGTTTTGCAGCTTCCAAAAGGATGTCGCGACTTTCTTTCTCAATTTCGCGACCAGCATTACGTGCTTTAACACAAGCTTCTAGAGCCACTCTGTTTGCAGCAGCACCAGCAGCAGAACCCCATGGGTGTCCATGAGTTCCTCCACCAAACTGAAGACAAGAGTCATCTCCAAAAATTGCTAGCAATGCAGGCATGTGCCAAACATGAATTCCACCTGAAGCAACCGCAAATACTCCTGGCATTGAACCCCAATCCTGATCAAAGAAGTTACCGCGAGTACGATCTTCAGGGACAAAGGATTCACGAAGGTTGTCAATATATCCAAGAGTTGTCTGTCTGTCTCCTTCAAGCTTTCCAACAACCGTTCCTGTATGAAGTTGATCTCCACCAGAAAGGCGTAGACACTTCGCTAGGACACGGAAATGTATACCATGCTTGGGATGACGGTCAATAACAGCATGCATCGCACGGTGAATGTGCAGAAGCATTCCGTTCTTACGACACCAATTAGCCAGACCAGTATTAGCCGTAAATCCACCTGTTATGTAGTCATGCATGATTATTGGCTGTCCGAGTTCTTTAGCGAACTCAGCACGCTCATACATCTCTTCAGGTGTAGTAGCAGTACAGTTTAGATAATGACCTTTTATCTCACCTGTTTCTTGTTGTGCAAGCTTTACAGCTTCTGCCACAAACTCAAAACGTTCTCTCCATCTTTGGAATGGCTGTGAGTTGATGTTTTCATCATCTTTTGTTAGATCTAGTCCACCACGAAGACATTCATAAACAACACGTCCGTAGTTTTTACCAGAAAGACCTAGTTTTGGCTTAATAGTGCAACCAAGAAGAGGTCTACCGTACTTATTCAAACGGTCACGTTCCACTTGGATGCCGTTTGGAGGACCACCACAAGTCTTAATAAACGCCATTGGGAAGCGAATATCTTCAAGACGTAAATGTCTTAAGGCTTTAAATCCAAAAACGTTACCAACTAAAGAAGTCAAAACGTTTGTAATTGAACCTTCTTCAAAAAGGTCTAGGGGATAAGCGATAAAGGCATAGAAGGATTCCTTATCTCCAGGCACATCCTCAATGCGATAACAACGACCTTTATAAAATTCAAGGTCAGTTAAAAGCTCAGACCAAACTGTAGACCAAGTACCTGTTGAGGACTCAGCAGCAACAGCAGCAGCAACCTCTTCTTTCGGAACGCCTTCCTGACCAGTGCATTTAAAGCAGGCTAAAAGGTCAGTGTCTAGGGGGACGTAATCGGGAGTCCAGTAGGTGTCTCTGTACTCCTTAACGCCAGCATCGTACTTCTTACTCATAGGAAAATCCTTTAGGTAGTAATAGGGCTAAAAATGTCGCGTTTCTGTTATAGAACTGCGATCAAATCTCAGTCCTTTTGACCAAGGAAGTTGCCGTTGCCAAGAGCAGGCTCAACTTCTCTATGAGGACGAGCAATGATGTGAGCTGCAACAAGTCCATCACCTACACGCTCACAAGCATCTGCACCTGCACGAACTGCAGCGTTGACAGCACCTGTTTCTCCACGAACTAAAACTGTTACATAGCCACCACCAACAAACTCACGACCTATAAGGCGCACTTCAGCAGCCTTTGTCATTGCGTCAGCAGCTTCAATAGCTGGGACAAGTCCGCGTGTCTCGATCATGCCGAGTGCGATACCCATAGTTTCTGTAGCCATTGCCTAAACCTGCAAATAAAGGGGGAATGTTCGGTATGGACAATGCCCGCATACATACGATTTCGTCAAGCTCTTTTCACTAGAAACCAGATTACAGTTCTTACTCCTATTGATAAGCAAAACTTATCACCACTGGTATGACTGTTATAAACAACTGTTCGCCTAACCGTTAGCACCTCAAAACATTATGTTGTCATGTCGGATTACAACAGGTATTTTTACCGATCGAGACAGGTCCTTAGCTTTTGCAAAGGGTGGAATGTTCAACCCATCCTGTCTCGAATTTCATTTCTTGCTTTAAGAAATACCATTAATCTTGCAAAATAGTCTTATTAAATTCCAATTCGATCATTGTCAAGACCATTAATAACTATTGCCAGTGGAAATCCTAGAAAGGTAGCTGAAATTGAAGCAATGCTCGGACCTCTTCCTTTAGAAGTACAAAGACAACCAAGTGAACTTAATATTGAAGAGACAGGGACTACTTATTTAGAGAATGCCTTATTAAAAGCACAAGCCGCAGCAGAAATTACTCAAAGCTGGACAATTGCAGATGATTCAGGCCTGGAAGTTGATGCTTTAAATGGAGAACCTGGAATATTTTCTGCACGTTTTGCAAAAACAAATGAAGAGAAGATAAAAAAAATTCTTTATGAGATTGGAGATACTCCATATAGAAGCGCACGATTTTGTAGCGTCATGGTTCTTTGTGACCCAAAAGGGAATCACATAAAAGATTCTGAAGGCATTTGCTGGGGAGAAATATTAAAAAAGCCTGCTTATCCAAATGGCGAATTCGAGTCTCTTTTTTGGATTAGAGAAGCAAAATGTACTTATGGAGAATTAAGCCAAGAGCAATTATCAAAACTAGGGAGTAGAGGTAAAGCCGCTAGAGAACTAGCTCCATATCTCAAGAAAGCATTAAAAATCTTTTCTTAAAACTCACTTCGGTTGATTTGATCTATTGATCTCATTGCAGCTGAGGCCGCTTCTTCTACATCACCTTCACGACCAGCAAGTGTAAGGCGACCGAATGCACCAACTCCTTTAACATCTACGACAGTAATATTAGATGATTTTTCAGCTTCATTCGCCGCCATCAATACATATCCAGCGGGCTCAGTTTCAAGAATAAACATACTCATTCCGGATTGAATCATTGAACCTCTTCTATTTTGTCGATTAATTAATACCGCATGGTCAGGTGTAATTGATCTAATAATTTCAGTCCAACTCACTTCAGGTTTTGTTCGTCTAGCAATACTGCTTCCTATTGCATCTAAAACAACATCACCTGAATGTATGACTGTACTTTGATCTCGATGATACAAAGCCATTGAACCAAAGGCTCTCTCAACGACCATCTGACCTAATCGAACATTACTTGCTTTCAATGCAATATCAGTTACTCGGTGTACTGCCATTCCAGGAGAGACTTCCATCCAAAGACATGCATCTCCTGGAATAGGCAAGAAACCTTGACTTGCTGTTCCCATATAGGCCGCAAGTTGAGGCTGAAGAGAATCTAAGAAAACATAAGATCTTAATTCAATTTGTTGGACATGACTCGCTTGCCTAGCTACTAATGACTTCTCCGTATCTGTAGTAATTACACAGCTAGCACCTGATGCCGGAGGATCAACCTCCGTACCCGTAACGATTACGCCATTTCTAGCGCGTCGATTCCTATCATCCAAGCTAGCGCTCATGGCGCGGATAATACATTAAAGTTAGCCATATTAGCTATCACAAAAGCTTGCATGCATTTTTATAAGCCGATACCTTCAAAAAAATAGGCAACAAAAAAATGACTACTTCACCAGTAAAAGAGACTGATCCAAAGAATACCTCACATGATCTAAAAGCCGAACAGGCACTAGGTTTAGTGGGTCTTGGACTTATGCAAAAAATCACCAGTGAAGGAAAGTCCGGATTAAACTGGCTATTCGAGGAAACTGAAGAAAAAGCGGATCTTGTTTCATTACGTCAACGTTTAGAACTGACATCATTAGCCATAGAAACTGGAGCACCCTTAAGTACTGCTGAAGTAACTCATCTTCTTGGAGTTCGTCCCTCTTCCGCAAAGACAGAAAGAGGTGGCTTGGTAGCTAGAAGATTAACTAGAAATGTTTGGAAGCTCTACAAAGCTGAAAAAGATTCAAATTACTGGAGAAACTAAGTTAATTAAACTCCTGAGACTAAATCATCTAAGGATGTAATTTTTACCTAGCGAAAACGACCGAGATAACATGATTTCCTGAAAATAAAAATAAAACGCAACAAAAATATCTTCAATTCCAAAAAGTTTCTATGAATTGTTGACTAACACCAAAAAGAACATCAAATTAAAATATAGAAGAGGCATTTATTTATGGGCGGCGCCACGCTGCTAAAGGAAACTGGTCCAAGAGAAGTTTTTTGTGGCCTTACTTCAATTGTTTGGCTGCATAGACGCATGCCAGATGCTTTTTTCTTGGTCGTAGGTTCCCGAACCTGTGCACATCTCATCCAAAGTGCAGCTGGAGTGATGATATTTGCTGAGCCTCGATTTGGCACAGCAATCCTAGAAGAAAGAGATCTTGCTGGCTTAGCAGATGCTCACGAGGAGCTTGATCGCGTTGTCAAAAATCTATTAGAAAGGCGTCCCGAAATTCGAACTCTTTTTCTTGTAGGTTCTTGCCCCAGTGAAGTAATTAAAATTGATTTAGCAAGAGTTGCTGAAAAACTTAATCTGGAATTAAAAGGTCAAGTTACGGTACTCAATTACTCAGGGAGTGGAATTGAAACAACCTTTACCCAAGGAGAAGATGGGGCTCTAAAAGCATTAGTTCCATTAATGCCAGCAAGTCAAGAGAGCAAATTGCTTCTCGTTGGAACGCTGGCAAACCCAGTCGAAGATAGATTAATAACTATTTTCAATCGACTTGGAATAAATAAAATTGACAGCTTTCCACCAAGGCAGTCCACCGAACTACCTCCAATAGGACCAGGTACAAAGGTTTTGTTGGCTCAGCCATATTTAACTGATACCGCTAGAGCACTTAAAGATAGAGGGGCTGAAATTCTAAGAGCTCCTTTCCCTTTAGGAATTGAGGGAAGTAAACTCTGGATAGAGGCTGCTGCAAACTCCTTTAATATAGATAAAGCCTTGGTGGATTCCACCTTGGAACCTTTGATTTCACGAGCACACAAAGCTATAGAACCTTATAAAAAAAAGCTTACTGGCAAAAAATTATTTCTATTACCTGAATCACAATTAGAAATTCCTCTTGCACGTTTTCTAAAAAGAGAGTGTGGCATGGAACTTATAGAAGTTGGCACTCCTTATTTAAATAGGGACATGATGGGACCTGAAATAGACCTACTTCCAGAAAAAACTCGAATTGTTGAAGGACAACATGTAGAGAAACAACTAGATCGAATTCGAGAACAACATCCAGATCTTGTTGTATGCGGAATGGGCCTAGCTAATCCCCTAGAGGCTGAAGGTATTTCAACAAAATGGTCAATTGAAATGGTTTTCAGCCCTATACATGGAATAGACCAGGCATCTGATCTTGCTGAACTGTTCTCAAGACCTCTTCATAGGCACGATCTTTTAAACAAAAAACAACTCACAAAAGCTTGATCTAATGGAACTAACTCTTTGGACATATGAAGGGCCACCTCACATAGGTGCAATGAGAGTTGCAACTTCAATGAAAGGAGTTCATTACGTATTACATGCTCCTCAAGGCGATACATACGCAGACCTCCTTTTCACAATGATTGAAAGAAGAGGGGAAAGGCCTCCTGTAACTTATACAACTTTTCAAGCTAGAGATTTAGGTGGAGATACTGCCGAACTAGTTAAAGGTCATATTAATGAAGCCGTAGAGAGGTTCAATCCTGAGGCTCTTCTTGTTGGAGAAAGCTGTACTGCGGAATTAATTCAAGACCAACCTGGATCTCTAGCTAAAGGGATGGGATTTAATATTCCAATTATAAGCCTAGAATTACCTGCTTATAGTAAAAAAGAAAACTGGGGAGCAGCCGAAACCCTCTATCAATTAGTTAGAGGAATATTAGCCGATGTTACTAAAGACTCATCAGAACATAATCCAACTCAATGGAAAGAAATAGGAAGAAGGCCAAAAGTAAATCTAATAGGTCCTTCACTACTTGGTTTCCGTTGTCGAGATGATGTCCTCGAGATTCAGAAAATCCTTGCTCAGCATGGAATTGATGTGAATGTAATAGCACCACTTGGAGCTTCTCCAGCAGATTTAGCAAGAATCGGAGAGGCAGATGCAAATGTCTGTCTCTACCCAGAGATAGCAGAATCAACATGTCTTTGGCTTGAAAGAAATTTAGGCCTCCCATTCACAACCACCATTCCCATTGGTGTAGGGGCAACGATAGATTTTCTCAAAGAACTGCATGACATATTGGGCATGCCCACCACATACAAGTTAGATGAAGCAAATCTTTCTCGCTTACCTTGGTATTCAAAATCAGTTGATTCAAATTATTTAACTGGAAAAAGAGTTTTCATATTTGGTGATGGAACCCATGCTCTTGCTGCTGCAAGAATCGCTAGCGAAGAATTAGGTTTTGAAGTTGTAGGTATAGGAACTTACAGCAGAGAAATGGCTAGGAAAGTTAGAGAAAAAGCAAAAGATCTTGGCATTAAAGCTTTAATAACTAATGATTATTTAGAAGTAGAGGAGGCGATAAAAGAATCTGCACCAGAGCTGGTTTTAGGGACACAGATGGAAAGGCATAGCTCAAAGAGACTTGGCATCCCTTGTGCTGTTATTAGTACTCCAATGCATGTACAGGATGTCCCTGCTAGATATAGCCCTCAAATGGGCTGGGAGGGGGCCAATGTGATTTTTGACGACTGGGTTCACCCTCTAATGATGGGATTAGAAGAGCATCTAATTGGAATGTTCCGTCACGATTTTGAATTTACTGACGGCCACCAAAGTCATCTAGGTCACTTGGGAGGTCATCAGACAGATTCAAAAATACCAGCTGCATCTACACCTGTTCCAGAAAAAGTTGTTGCTGAAAATGCATTGGAAACTCATATACCTAAATGGACCTCGGATGGGAAGACAGAGCTAGCTAAAATACCTTTTTTCGTTCGAGGTAAAGTAAAAAGAAATACTGAGAAATATGCAAAGCAAGTTGGTTGCGCAGAAATAAATAGCGAAACATTGTTTGACGCTAAGGCGCATTTCGGGGCTTAATTATTGCCAGAAAACATTCATCAGGGATGAGTAAATAGACTTATTGATTGATTTTTATGAGGAAAGAAAGATTTTCTAATCTATTAAATTATTACAGATGTATCGAATTACGCAAACATTTACCAACTGCTCATCTTCCTGCTTGAATGTATATATAACTCATTGGTTTATAGGTAAATAATGACTACCACCTTGCCCCGGAAAGCTGATGGAGAAGGCAGTGTTCAAGTAAAGCAAGATCCTAAAATTAAAATAGAAGAGGGTGCTCTGGTTATAGCTGTCTATGGGAAGGGGGGGATTGGTAAGTCCACAACTTCTTCCAATCTATCCGCTGCTTTTTCAAAACTGGGAAAAAGGGTTCTACAAATTGGTTGCGATCCGAAGCATGACAGCACCTTTACCCTTACTCATAAAATGGTGCCTACCGTAATAGATATTCTTGAGGAAGTTGATTTTCATAGTGAAGAACTTCGTCCAGAAGACTTTATGTTTAAAGGCTTTAACGGAGTTCAGTGTGTAGAGAGTGGAGGCCCTCCTGCTGGGACAGGATGCGGAGGTTACGTAACCGGTCAAACAGTAAAACTTTTAAAAGAACATCACCTTCTAGAAGATACAGATGTTGTTATCTTTGACGTGCTTGGAGATGTGGTATGTGGAGGATTTGCAGCCCCTTTGCAACATGCCAACTACTGCTTAATAGTTACCGCAAATGATTTTGATTCAATATTTGCAATGAATCGAATTGTCGCAGCGATAAATGCAAAAGCCAAAAACTATAAAGTTCGCCTAGGTGGAGTGGTTGCCAATAGATCTGCAGAGCTAGATCAAATTGATAAATTTAATGCTCGAACTGGCCTTAAAACAATGGCTCACTTTAAAAATGTAGATGCAATCAGACGTTCAAGGCTTAAAAAATGTACAATTTTCGAAATGGAGCCTGATGAAGATGTTTTAGAGGTTCAAAACGAATATTTATCTCTTGCCAAAAAAATGCTGGAGAATGTAGAGCCTCTCACAGCGGAACCTTTAAAAGATAGAGAGATTTTTGACTTACTTGGCTTTGATTAACTTAAAGAATTATTCATTCGCTAATACCCACTAATTTCATTGATAAATCCCATACTTTCTTTGAAGTAATTGGGTCAGTTGCTCTAGATGATAATTCCTGAGAAAATTGTTTTCCATTTTTTCTTTGTCTGTTTCCCCAACTCCAATGCGCTCCTGAAATTCCAAATGCAGGGTCAGCCACTACTTGAGCAACTCTTTCCCCAGCAAGACTCTGACTAACAAAACCACCTGTAATTAGTTTTTGAAACCAAGGGAATAAAATTTGGAATAATTTTGGCGTATTTCTAAAAAGTTGGGTATTTGCAACGCAACCTGGATAAAGAGAGCTAAAAACAATCGAAGAGTCTTTATATCTTCTATGTAATTCTTGGGTTGTAATCATATTGCATAATTTACTGTCTTTATAGGCTTTCCCGGGCTTAAAACGTTTTCCGCTTGCCATGCTAATGGGATCAAGAAAGCCTTGTTCAAAGCCTGATAAATTACCAAGATCAGCTGGTGCTGGTATGGGAATTTTCCCTCCTAATTCTTTCAAATTAGCCGTAACTGTTCCAAGGATGACAACTCTTGGAGCTTCAAACCCCCAAGACCGTCCTGTCCAAACTGGACGATTAGACCTTCTTAAATTGTCAAGTAAAAGCTGAATAAGAAGGAAATGCCCAAAATGATTTGTAGCCATTGATATTTCATATCCTTGAGCTGATCTTTGAGGTTTTCTTAATCTTGGAAGATAAACTGCTGCATTACAAACCAACGCATCTAAAGGGGAGTCCAAACCCTCAATCAATTGTTTAACTCCACTCCTAACTGAATTCAAGTCTCCCAAATCAATCTGCAAATGTTGAAGCTGACGGGGTCTTCTAAATGGCAAGCCCAATTGTTGTGCAGCTGCCTCCGCTTTCAAAGGCGATCTATTTGCTGTAATAACCCTCCATCCTCGATCTATTAATGCCTTAGTTGCGTATAACCCAACACCTGAAGTGGTTCCAGTAATTAGAACAGTGCCTGGAGCAGCTTGAAGTGAAGCCATCTTTTAAGCCTTAATGCTCTTGATTAATTATCAAGTATTAAACAAATAAAATATTAAATCTGATTTGTCAATCTCTTTTATTTCCAAACAACCCTGACACTATTTGGAGTAATTAAATGTTCCTGCTCACTAATTAGTCGGTTTTCTCCTCCAATCGCAAATAATTTATCAAACCTTGAATTAAGTTGATTTAGCTTTCTTGATTCAAACCTAAGTATTGAAACCATTTCTAACTGACGCAATATCCTATCGTGAGAAGCAACTCCCAACTTAACGAAACTCACTGCAAATATTGCAAGTAAGCCCATTTTCATTCCAAGAGAAATGCAGCTGTATATAAATTCTCTCTGAAGCTCCTCAAGCTCTAATGCTGCCGCAATAGTTGCCTTATCAACAATTACAGAAGCATTCGATCTTTGTCTGCGGCTTAAGCTTCTTTTGCGAATTCTTCTTTTTGGCTCGGGATTAATCCGAGGTTCTTCTAAGTTCGCAAGCAAAACTATTTAACTATTAACTTGCTTGTAGCGTATAAAACTGAAATTGCAATCATTTAAGGATTTAATCAAGCATCTTTTACATCAATTCACCGACTAAAATCTAGTAATCAAGAAAAGATTCCAATTCATATTGAAAAGACTACAGATCAAAAGAAACTATCTTTCCCATTAGAAAGCTTGGAAAGTTTTTGACATTTTCAAACAAACTTTAAAAAACCATCACTGGATATAAAGTTCTATTATTTATTCAATGAATACAATTATTTTAAAATAATTACTCGAGGAAGTTGAGTTCTCTCAAAGAGATCGAATCAATGAATACTGTTCCTGTCCAACAAATCAACAATGAAAATTAAGCAAGGAGCTATTTTTAATCACATAAAACTTGCTGGGAATCAGCAAATGGAAATAGACAAATACTTATTAGAAAAATCTTTGCCAAATTCCAACTACTCAATGTCAGCTCGCTTCTATTCATGGAAAGGCACTTGGCTATCTATTGGTAAAAATCAAAAAGATCTTCCTAAGCGATGGAATGAGGTAGTCAAGCAGGAAAAAATAAACATTATTAGGAGACCAACAGGAGGAGATGCTGTATTACATAGTGGTGGAATAACTTATGCTTTAACTTGGAAAGAGCCACCAAGAAAAAAGAAAAAGGCTTACTTTGAAGCAAGTCAATGGTTAATTAATGGTTTCGCCGAATTAGGAATCCCTTTATTCTTCGGCAGTCAAATGTCTACATCCTCGACTTCCAATTGTTTTTCCACTTCTACACTTGCTGATCTTATAGATCACAAAGGCAATAAAAGGATTGGAAGTGCTCAGTTTTGGCAAAAAGGATCCCTTTTGCAACATGGTGAGATACTTTTAGATCCACCAAGAGAAATATGGAAGAATTTATTTAAGAATGATCCACCACCCCCAATAGAACTTAATTTATCAGCAAAAGAAATAGAGGATCATCTATTAAAAGCTTTAATTTTTTCTTGGCCAGAAACTAAGTGGGTTAAAAAAAATCTATACGACGAAATAAATATCAAGAAAATCATAAATGGATAAAATTTAACTACTTAGGGCCTTTTATATTATCTTTTTCAATCAAACCAGAAACAAGCATACCTTCTACTACTTCTGGTAAAGATAAGCCCAATGGATAGGCATTTTGCTTTTTAGCTAGATCAAGAAAATTACTTGGAACTTTGATTCCGATCCTTTTCAGAACAGCTAATCCAATATCAATTCTATCTAATGTTCCGATTGGTAACCCGGCAAGGTTCATAACCAACAATCTTTCACCTTTGTTCTTCTCAACTTCCAAAACAGCTTTCCATAAAGATTCTTTTTCACTAATAAAAGGAAGGTTGCTTAATGGTAAAACATATTCCTCCAAACAATAATTCTCCCAATCTTGAACTGGAACTTCCTTTAAAGGATCATTATTAATATATCCAATCCATCTACCAGACTTTGATACTAGAATTAACTCTGAATTAAATTGACTATTTCCCGAATCCAAACTTACTGAGTTAATATGCTTTAAAGATAAATTTGCATCTAAAACCCTATAGCGTCGATTTTTCGCTTGAAAGACTTTTATTTCGCATAAAGTCTCCTGAAAAAGTAGAATCTGACTCTGTGATCTAGAAGCAGAAAAACCAATCCAACCAAAAACTATTAGCCATAATCCAGCCAAACTTCCAACACTTATACTAATAAAACTTCCTAGAAAAATTGCACTTAAGGAAAGGAATCTACCTGACTTAGTAGCAACCTTAATTCCTATTTTCTTACTTCCAGTAAAATGCCAAACTAAAGACTTAATAATAATTCCACCATCAAGTGGTAAACCTGGCAACAAATTGAATAAACCCAATAGCAAATTTAATGCGCCAATTTGAGTAAGTAAATTTGAGAAAATAATACTTTTCACTGAAAAAAGTGGAATTGAAATGAGAAAGATTATGGAAAGAATAAAACTAACTATTGGTCCTGCAATTGCAACTCTAAGAGTAGACATGGGGTCTTTACATTCTCTATCTACCTTCGCGATACCTCCAAGAAAGAAAAGAGTAATACTTTTAACTTTTACTCCCTCATGAATAGCCATAAAAGAATGGCCTAGCTCATGAAGCAATACTGACATAAATAAAAGCAAAGCAGTAACAAAGCCAATCAACCAAGAGGTCCACAAAGGAATTTGAGCATCAGCTAAATTAGTAATCTGATTTTGTGCGCTCCAAGTAAAAAGCAAAAGGATTACAGCCCAACTGGAATGAATCCTCAAAGGAATACCTTTAATTCTTATTACCTCCAAGCCTTCCAAGCTTTCTCCTCCCAAAATCAATCAAAAAGGTATTTAATCTAATCCTAGAGAATAAAGGCCAAATCAACTAACTAACAGTGATCCAATCACAAATAAAATTGAAAATCTGCGGAATAACGCAAGCCAGACAAGCAATCCATATTGCCTCCTTAGGTGCTCATGCAATAGGAATAATTGGCGTAAGCAAATCTCCTAGATACCTTGCCCAGAAAAGCAGGGATAAAATTTTTAAAGTTTTAAAGGATTCTTATCCAAGAACAGAAAGGGTCTTAGTGGTTGCAGATATAAATGATTTTGATCTAGACGAATCCTTAAAGAGCGATGCAGCACCAACAATCATTCAACTTCATGGAGAAGAGTCAGTGAAACGTTGTAAAGCTCTTCGAGCCATGCATCCTCAAGTCAAGTTTTGGAAAGCATTGAGAATTAGATCAGAAAATGATCTTATTTCAGCCGGAAAATATCAGGAAATAGTAGATGCTTTATTAATTGATGCCTGGGATGAAAATTTGCTTGGAGGGACAGGCCATAGAGTAAGTCTGAATTTATTAAAAGAAAAAGAATTTAAGATTCCATGGTGGATTGCGGGAGGAATATCTGCAGATTGGATTCCAGAACTTCTAAGCGTCATAACACCCTATGGAATAGATGCTTCAAGCAAACTGGAAATATCACCTGGAGTAAAAGATTTAGAAAAAGTTGAGCACTTAATTCAAGCTATTAAAGAATATTCATAGTACTAATATATTTTGATAATTATTTTATTTTAAAATTGATGTTATAAATAAAAATTAAAAAGCTCCTGAAGCAGGCATAAGAGTTAGATCTTCAATTACTTGATTTGAAGGTTGATTAGCAAGATGAAGGAGTTCATTAGCTGCCTGTTCAACTTGAAGCATTGCATCTCTATTAAAACCACTCTTAACCGTATCCGAATCCCAAATTGAGGTATTTACAGATCCAAGCGTAAGCGTGCAAGCTCGAATTGAATATTGCCTTTCCTCTTCAGCTAAGCACTTAGTAAAGCTAGCTAAAGCTGCTTTACTAACACAATATGCCCCCCATTCTGCGAAAGCATTTCTTGATGCATGACTACTAACATTTATAATTAAGCCTCCGCTATTTCTCATCAAAGGAACAACTTTAGAACAGACCTGAAAGACACTTGTTAGATTTATTTGAAAGATCCATTGCCAACTTTCTAAAGGCATTGTTATCAACTCTCCAGTCCAAGCGACTCCTGCATTATTAATCAATACATTTGGGGGCAAGCCTCTTGAAAGTAATTTCTCTAAACCTGGTTCGATATTCTTTGGCTGAGAAAAATCAATGGATTCATAAGAAATTTTGCTTTTAGTATTAGAAAGTTTCTTAGATAGACTTAGAAGAGCAGTTTCATCTCGTGCAACCAAATAGAGATCCCATCCAGCCTTGGCAAAGGAAATAGCGCATGCCCTCCCTAATCCTCTTGAGGCTCCTGTAATAAGTGCTGTAGGCAAATTGAAAATAATGAATTGGAATAACTCTAAACACCCATACCCGACTCTATTGAATTTGATTCAAAGAACTTGCCCATTTCCCTAAATTTCTTGTATCGATTATCTCGAAGTTCTTGAATATCCAGACGTAATAACTCTGTTAGATGTCTTTGCAAAGCTTCTTTAAGCACTTCGCCAGCTTGAAGCGGAGCCCAATTATTCCCTCCAGCTGGCTCTTTTAATACTTCGTCAACAACTCCAAGCTTCAAAAGGTCGGACCCCGTAATTTTTAAAGCTGCGGCCGCTTCAGGTGCTTTAGCAGAATCCCTCCAAAGTATTGAAGCGCAAGCTTCTGGGCTGGCCACTGTATAAACACTATGTTCAAACATTAAAAGTCTATCTGCTACTCCTATTCCTAAAGCCCCTCCTGAGCCTCCTTCTCCAATTACAGTTGCAATAATTGGAACTCTAATGCTGAACATTTCTCGGAGGTTTACAGCTATGGCTTCTCCTTGTCCTTGCTCTTCGGCAAGTAATCCTGCATAAGCTCCTGGTGTATCTATAAATGAAAGGATTGGTAATTTAAATCTATCTGCATGTTCCATCAACCTTAAGGCTTTTCTATAACCACCTGGCTTTGCCATTCCAAAATTTCTTGCAACATTTTCTTTAGTATCCCTGCCTTTTTGTTGTCCGATTACAAGTACTGGTGTTTCTTCAACTCTCCCTATACCACCTATAAGAGCTTGATCATCACTTCCATTCCTGTCTCCATGTAATTCAACCCAGTCATCACAAAACATCTGTATATAATCCAAAGTGCTTGGTCTTTGAGGGTGTCGAGCAACCTGGATTTTTTGAGCAGGAGATAAAGCTTGAAAAATTTCTTCCCTTCTTCTTGTTGCCAAAGTTTCTAATTGCAACAGCTGCTGACTAACGTCAACTTCAGAATCTCGAGCCAGTTGGCGGATTTGCTCAATCTGCTTTTCTAGCTCTACCAGCGGTTTCTCAAATTCCAAAAGATAACGTCTTGCCATAATTTTAAAAATTAGAAAAAGATAACTTCAGACAACCGCTGCCTGAATTTGGGTTTTCAATCCAACAGCTGAAAAGCCATGCTTAACAGAAGCTTTGCCTATGAAATCCATTTTTTCAAGAGTGATGTTATTTCGTCCCCAACTAAAATTCGTATGACACTCCTCAAATTCAAGAAGCATTGCCTCAGCAAAACAAGCAAACATCTCTCTCTGTGGCCTTTCCATCTCTGCCAATTCCATCATGCTCCATCCAATATCTTTAAAGAATTCAACGATTCCACCTTTAAGAACATGAATTCCTTCTCCTGAAAATTTCTCATCTAAATTTTTGGGATATCCACCATCAATCATTAAGCATGGATTTTTTAACTTTGAAGAATCTATTTCTAAAGTTTTAGGCATACTTGCAACCCAAATAACTGCATCCGCACTTGGCAAAGCTTCTTCCAAGCTACAAATAGAACCACCATTGAGTTCTGATTGCAATTCCTGAAGTGGTTTCTGCTGTCTTGCAACAAGTAGAAGTTCTGCAACGCCCGTACGTTGAGAAAGCCATCTGCAGACCGCGCTACCTATATCACCAGTGGCTCCGACGACAGCAACCTTAGCTTTTTTAAGATCAATTCCTACTAAAGGGGCATTTTTCTCAAGTTGCCTGCAAATCACCCAAGCAGTATGAGTATTGCCTGTTGTAAACCTTTCCCAGTCAAGAGTTGTATTCCTAACTTGTTTATTCTGCAAAAGGTTGAAATTTTCAAAAATTATTGAGGTAAAGCCGCCTAAAGCTGTGATGTTTATACCTTTTTTCTGAGCTAATTCCATAGCATTCAAGACTTTTCTTCTAGCCGTCTTAAAACGGGAAAGCATCTCCGGAACGAAACATGAATCAATGTAAGCCCCCTCAATAGTTTTGCCTGTAGCACTATTCACCTTCACATACTCCACTAGTTGAGGCGGGGCAGTGCACCAAACATCTAAATCCCCCTCTGCTATATGGTCATATCCCAATTCCATGGCTTTACGCCTTGCGTCTTTGAAGCTTGTTGAATGACCTATTAATCCAAACATTTCCTAGAAAAATAATCTCAAGTTGGAACTAAAAAATCCCTAGGGATTTGAACATTAGTTCACAAGGGTCCCATAAAAGATATTATTCCCCGATCAGGTAACTCTATATAAATATTTTTTGAAAGATAGAATTCAACTAGCCATATCAATTAAAGAAATTAAACCACTGCAGCTAGAGCCATTCTTGCTATCTGGCGATTATCCAATCCCATCTCCATCAAAGAGTCTTGATACGCAATCATGAACTCCTCCATCAATTCTTCTTTGTCCATATGAAGAGTTTCAGCATCTTTAGCCACTTCATCAAGCATAGACTTAATAAGAGGAAGATTTTCTTTGTTTGCTTTTATTAATTCATCTTTACAAGTATCCAAATTTTCCTTTAACCATGTCTGACCATAATTGAGGTGCAGGTATTCATCTTTTACGACACCTTCGGTTATTTTTCTCGCAAATGGATCAGCAACTCTTATGTATACGTTGTAAGCGGATATAGCAAACGCCTCTATTAATATTGCTTGTATTAGTAAGCATGTAGTTAAGTTCCCTTCTGATAAAGCTTTTTGGAAGTTTCCATGAAGCTTTGAAAAGAATTCTTTAGCGAAAGGCATATCAGCGGTTACACCTAAGTTTTTGCCACATGCTGTGAACCCTCTCATGTGCTTCATTTCCATAACAGCTAATTTCTTCAACTCATCAGCATTATCTGGAATGAGAGTACCTATTGATATGTAATTGTCATAAGCCTCTTTTTCACCTTCAATAACAATTGCATTTATTCTGCTATAAGCATCTTTGTATTCAACTGTCGTGAAATCAGGAAGAGCTGCAGAGTTACATGCAATCTCTTTAGATATATCTACCTTGGTCGGTGCAAGGGAAGCCATGGATTTAAGCTAAAAATTAATCTATTTGAGGGATACTACCGAATTACTTAGAAATTTGCAGGGAAGATACTACAACTTAGTAGTGCTTAAAGATATTTATTTACTTAATTGGTGGCCATTCACTTTCCATCAAGCTGGAAAATAGCCCCACCCAGTGCTCCACCAAAGCTTTCTCAATCTTTTCACCAAGATCAGCATTTGATTCGGTACTATTTCCGATTACTCCGCTATTACTTAAATCCTTTGTAAGCCAAGCACAAGGAGCAGCTCCCTCTAAGCTCCAGCCTTTAGGGGCCATAAGGATATTTTTATCTGATTTTTCTTGAACGATTCCATCAATAGGCCTTTCTTGCCCAACCAATTGGGAATTCAAATGAAGCATTAAGCTTGTTTCGGCTAAAGCTGCATGTAATCCTTCTTCAACCTCCTTATCTGGAATTAAATCTTTTAAAGAATTAACCCCGCTCCACAAGAAACAAGGCAAAACAGCCATAGATGGACATCTAACTCGCAATTGACGTGCAACAGCTTGTAATAATCCAATTTGTCCACCATGAGCATTAAAAAGGACAAGTCTCCTGAAACCCATAGCGGAAATTTGTTCTCCCACTTCAGTAATCAGCTGAAGCATTAAATCTGCTGACAATGAAATCGTTCCTTTAAAAGAAGCATGCTCAGGAGAAAATCCTATTGATTGAGGTGGGAGCATCCAAATAGGTAAATCCTTAGGTAAAAGTTCTAAGACGCTAACTAAAATGCTTTTCGCAAAATAAGTATCAGTAATTAAAGGTAAATGTGGACCATGCTGTTCACAAGCGCCGAAAGGCCATACAAGTGTAGAACCCTCTCTGGAAGAGGCTTCTGAGGCTTTAGTCCAACTAAGAACATCAAATCTGCGAGAAGAAGAACTAGATGACATTTGTTCCAAGACTGTTAACAACTTCAGATTCCCTGTAAGAATGACTCATTGACGAACCTAAGGGCATTATGGCCGGATCAGATAGTCCGAAGCCCCAAAAAGCTACACCTCCAAGACTTTCGGCAAATTCTCCCCGAAAGCCTTTGCAAGTAATGCACATAAGTAAAAAAAATGAAGAACTTCAAGACGAGAAAAAAACTAATGATTTAAATATTAATCAGCAAAATGCTAGTTCAATCTCCCCTCCTACATCACCAAAAGGGATTACACCGCCATTAAAAGGTTTTGTTCCAAGCGAAAAAAATGGTCTAGATCCTGAGATGGGAATAACGATGGAAGATCTATTAGGGCAAGAAGAGAAAATTAACGAAGCAAATCTCTCTAGGGAAAGACAAAACGATCAAAACCAATTGGGATTCGCTTCAAGAAGTGTGGATGATTTTGATTTCGATGAAGACGAATTCTTAGCAGCACTTGATCAAAATGAGCCAATTGGGAACACCGGAGAAATAGCAAAAGGAAAAGTTATTGGAGTTGAGAGTGATGGGATTTATGTAGACATAGGTGGTAAAGCACCAGGTTTCATGCCAAAGAAAGAGTGTGGACTAGGTGTAATAACTAGTCTTAAAGAGAAATTTCCAAAGGGTTTAGAAGTCGAAGTTCTTGTAACAAGGGAACAAAATGCTGATGGAATGGTAACTATTAGCTGCCGAGCCCTTGCCTTACGAAAAAGCTGGGAAAATGTTAAATCTCTTGAGAAAGAGGGGAAAGTCTTACAAGTGAAGATAAATGGTTTTAATCGTGGTGGAGTCACATGCGACTTAGAAGGTTTACGAGGATTTATCCCTCGCTCTCAATTACAAGAGGGAGATAAGCATGAATCACTTGTGGGGAAAACTCTTGGGGTAACTTTCCTCGAAGTTAATCCTGATTCAAGAAAACTTGTTTTGTCTGAAAAAAAAGCGGGAATAGTAAAACTTTTTGCTGACTTAGAAGTTGGCCAACTTGTAGAAGGTAAAATTGCATCAACAAAACCTTACGGTTACTTTGTTGAACTTGGAGGAGTAAGTGGCTTGCTCCATCACACTGCAGTTACGAATGGAAGCATAAGATCTCTATCTGAAGTATTTAAGAAAGGTGATCCTATTAAAGCTCTCATTACTGATCTTGATCCCCGGAGAGCAAGGATTGGGTTAAACACAGCTTTGCTTGAAGGCCCACCTGGGGAGATTGTTTCAGACAAAGAAAAAGTAATGTCAGAAGCGAAAGAAAGAGCAGTAAAAGCTCAGACCATAATTAAAAATAAAGATATAAGCAGCTCAGAATGACTGCAAGCAAATTCCTAACAGAGAACACCCTTAAAGAAGCAGATTGGGAACTGGATTTTTACTCACGTCCAGTAATGGAATCAGATGGGAAAAAACGTTGGGAATTACTTATATCAAGCACGGAAAATTTTTCTGGAGAAAAGCCTTTTCAATGGGAAAAGATTTGCCCTGCAGCTGAAGTTAATTCCATTTGGCTTGCTAATGCTATGCAAGATGCAATAAATCAAGCACAGGAAGAAGGCTGGGCAAGGCCCTCAAAGTTGAGATTTTGGAGACCTTCTATGAGAACAATGATTCAAAAAGCTTCAGAGAAGCTAAACATAGATCCAGTGTCTAGCCGTCGTACATATTCTCTTTCTGACTGGTTGGCTAAACGATCCATAGAAATTTATCCAAAACAACCTGGATATATAGCAGGACCTTTAGCTCCTCCTTTTTCTCCTATAAGTAATCAACCAATCCCCTTACCTGAAGCTGTAAGAGGAGATGCATGGAGTTTGTCAACACTTCCAGTAGGAGTTCTAAGAGAAGCCGATCAATGGCCTATTGAATTCAGTAGTCTTCTTCCTATAAAAGAAAGCATTGATAATGAAATTGAGATACCTGGAATAAGACTCTTTAGTAAATCAAGAGCTCTGGCTTTAGCAGCTTGGCTGGGAGGACTAGAACCAGTTTTTTTAATACAAGAGCAGTCTCAATTAATTCTTGAAGCAGGCCAAGATGAGCGTTGGCTAGTTACTGATATGGACTTAATAACAAGAGAATTTGCTAATAAAAATTTTTCAAAAACCAAAGAGCAAGCTAATGGACTTCAATTTATATCGGTACAAGCTACTCCTAATGAAAAAAATTTCACTGCTTTTTTGATGATGCGAGATCTAACTTTCAACTAAAAGGATGAAAAAGAATGAATGGTTAATAACAAAAACAAACGAATATATACAATCGCGACTATTTTTAAAATATAAGTTTAATCATGCTTTCTATACAAGATTGAATAAAAGCTCTAAACCAAATAAATTAATTAAAAAGATATCTAATTGTTGTTCAATTCATCAATTAAATCAAGTTCATAGTAAAAAGGTAATAAAAACAACAGAGTTAAATGAATTTAATTTAACGCAAGCAGATGGAATTATCAGCAGCAATATAAAAGATCAAAGCTTATGGATATATACTGCAGATTGTATTCCTATTCTCATTGCTGACACAAAGACAGGAGATGTGGCAGCGTCTCATGCAGGATGGAAAGGTGTTTGCAATAAAATAATAAAACAAACAATAGAAGAATTAGAACTAAGTGGATCAGAAAGAAAAAATTTAATCGTTGCACTTGGTCCTTCAATTAGTCTTTCAAAATATACAGTTAAAGACGATGTCTTACACCTATTACTTAGGAGTATAAACGAAAAAAATATTAATTTATCAATCAAGTCTGATCTATTTAAATTAAAAGAAGGAGATATATTGGTTGATCTAAAGAAATTTGCCTACAAGCAATTAATTAAAGAAGGAATAACAGGAGAGAATATTACGGTTAGTAATTATTGTACATTCTTAGATGAAGAACTATTTTACTCCTGGAGAAGAGATAAAATGAAATTATTTCAATGGAGTTGTATTATCTCGGGGAATCTCAACAAGTAGACGACGCTAATCCACGCGAAACAATTTCTTCGGCAATATCTAAGTCTGGACCTATTTTTATAATGTTCGAAATTAAAACTCCATCATCTGAACCTTTAGGTTTTAAATTAATTTTAGAATGTCTTGGCAAACTAGCTTCAAGGAATCCTATTACGGTTTTTTCCTGAGAAGGATCTACTGCTAAGCAAGCAATCTGAACTGTATAATTCCTGTTATGATCTCCGATCAACAAAGTGGTTGAATTACTTATATTAAGGACCTCTGCCGCAATAAGATTTAAAGGAACTAAAATCAAAGAAGATATTAATATTAAGAAAGGAATTAACAACTTCATTTAATAGATTCTCCACAAACAGGGCAGAATTGATAATCACTATTTAACTGCTCAATATCACATTTCTGACATTTCTTATTGTTTTTCATAAGAATATCTTTGTTAGAAGGCAACCCAACCATTTGTGCATTACTTTTACCAGGAGGAACCATTGGATAACAATTCTCATTTCTCCTAACGTGGACATCAATAAGCATTGGTCCTTCTTCATTAAATGCATTTAAAAGTTTTTCCCTTAATTCTTTCCTATCTCTAATTAATACGCCACCAATTCCAAAAGATTTGGCTAAAGACATAAAATCAGGCTCTCCTTTTGTCATATCTGTAGCAGAGTATCTTTCTTCATAAAAACTTTCCTGCCATTGTCTAACCATTCCCTGCCAATGATTATTGATGATAATTATTTTTGTATTTAATCTATATTGAGAAATTGTACCCAACTCTTGAATATTCATAAGAATACTTGCATCACCAGCTATACAGATAACTTGCTCCTTAGGTAACGCAATTTGAACTCCTAACGCAGCTGGGACTCCAAACCCCATAGTTCCCAAACCTGCACTGCTAATCCACTGCCTAGGCCCATTACGAAGATATTGAGCAGCCCACATTTGGTGCTGACCTACGTCAGTCGTAATAAATGCGTTAGGTGCCAAGTCTCTTACTTCTAGTAATACTTCTTGAGGGAAAATTGCACCTTCTTTAGGAGGCTTTGTTAATGGATAATTAGTTTTCCAGATATCAATTTGATGCAACCATTTAGAAGTAATTGGTTTAATTTTTTTCTTTTTACTAATTGCAAGCAACTGTTCTAGATTCCTTCTAACATCACCAAGAACTGCTACATCTGCATATCTATTTTTATTTATTTCAGCTGGATCTATTTCAAAGTGAATTACTTTTGCTTTTGCAGCAAAAGTATCAAGCTTTCCAGTAACTCTGTCATCAAAGCGAGCCCCAACCGCAATTAGCAAATCACATTCAGTAACAGCGAAATTTGCATATGCCGTTCCATGCATCCCCAACATACCAACAGACAAAGGGTCTCTCTCATCAAAAGATCCTTTACCCATTAAAGTAGTAGTAACTGGAAGCTGGTGCCTATTAGCAATAGCCGCTAGAACATTATGAGCACCAGCAGATACAGCTCCTCCTCCAACATATAGAAGTGGCTTTTCAGCTTTCTCAATTAGTTCTAGAGCTTCTTTAATAGAGCTTTCGTCAGGAAGAGAGGGCACCTGAAATCCAGCGGGAATAATTGTTCCCGGCTCAACAGGAACATATTCAAAAAGCTCCTGTCCTACATCCTTTGGAATATCTATAAGGACAGGACCAGGCCTACCAGAAGAAGCTATTAAAAAAGCCTGGGATACAACTGAAGCAATTTCCGAGGGATCTCTTACCACCCAAGAATGCTTAACAATGGGAAGAGTGATTCCAAAAATATCTGTCTCTTGAAAAGCGTCAGTTCCAATAGCAGGCCTGGGTACTTGACCAGTAATAACTACCAAAGGGACTGAATCCATTTGTGCTGTAGCTATTCCCGTAACAAGATTTGTCGCTCCAGGGCCTGAAGTGCCAAAACAAACTCCTACTCTTCCTGTTGCTCTTGCAAAACCATCTGCAGCATGAGCTCCTCCTTGTTCATGTCTAACAAGAATATGCTTCAACCATCCTTCTTCTTCAGCCTTATAAACCGCATCATAAATAGGGAGAATTGCACCGCCTGGATATCCGAAGATCGTATTAACGCCGTTTCTCCGCAAGGCATCCATGAGAGCATCAGCCCCCAACATTCGAGAATAATCTTTGCCGCCTGAATCACCTAGAGACATAGGCGCAGAAGTCAGGGTCACGGCAATGTAAATTCAATTTATTAAGACTAAATCTTAATCCAAATCGCAGAAACTGTCTCAAAGATATGAAATAAATAATCAGGGAAATACCAATAAATGATTAATTGTGGCCTAAATAATAAATTAACAATAGAAAATATTTAAAGCAAACCCAAATTGTGAAGTGGGCCTTTCCCAATTATAAATTCCATGAAGAAAAATAAAAACACTATCATTGCAACTCTGCCATTCCATACTTCAGAACTATTGTTCCATCCCCATTGCCATTTTTCTTGAGGGTACAACTTAATTCTGTCCGGCAATTTTGAAGCCTCATCTAGAGTGATTTCAGGGCCTTCTAAAGATGAAATAACTAAATCTGCCAGACCTTTTACAAACATTGGATATGTATTTAAAGCTGGAACTCTTAAGAACTTTGTAATCCCAAATTTATTAGCTATCTCCCGGTATTCTATATCTATTTCTTGTAATGTTTCAATGTGCTCACTAACAAAACTAATCGGAACAACTACTAATTCCCTAGTACCTGATCTTCCTAAGTTTTCCAAGACATCATCCGTGTAAGGTTTAAGCCACTCTTCGGGACCAACTCTACTTTGATAAGAAAGAGTATATGGATTGGTATAACCAAGAGATTGCTCCAGTTGATCAATTATTAATAATGAACAATTTTCAATTTCATCTTTATAAGGATCACCTGCATCATCAACATAACTTTTAGGTACCCCATGAGCAGTAAAACAAACGTGGGCATTGTTCGGTGAATCACACATTAATATTTGCTTTTCTATCAACTCCGCCATCGCTTTTATATACCCAGCTTGATCAAACCAACTACGAATACATCGAATAGACAACTTTTTAAATTCCGCATCAGATTCTCTAAGGCGACTTAACTCTCTAAAACTTGAACCACTAGTACTTATTGAAAAATGAGGATAAAGAGGAAGAACAACGACTTGAGAAATCCCATCGGCTTTCATATCAGCCACAGCTGACTCAGTAAAAGGATGCCAATAGCGCATGGCCACATAAGTTGTTGCATCTAGTCCTCTTTGACGAAGCTCACTTTGCAACTCTCTTGCTTGTTGCTCTGTGATCCTTCTCAAAGGAGATCCTCCACCTATAGCTTCATAAGCCTTTTGAGATTTCTTGCTTCGGAGAGTACTAATCACCCATGCCAAAGGCTTTTGGAAAGCAGGAGTAGGTAATCGGATTATTTCTGGATCAGAAAAAAGATTGTATAAGAAAGGTCCAACATCTTTTATTCGTTCAGGTCCTCCAAGATTTATCAAAAGGACGCCAACACGTTTCATTAAAAAAGGCTGGTATTAATCACTTCAGATTAACCCCTTAAAACTTCTAGCCAACGAGAAAAATTGTTAAAATAGTACTTTAGGCGCCTATCAAATTATATTCAAAGCGAAATAAACCTTTATTGAGACGATGAATTCAAATAATCGTGAATTCCCTGCAAGTAAAAAAATCTCTTTTACAAATATGCACTTGCATGAGTTTTTGTTATAAGAGAGAGAGAAATCCATCAAGACAACATTTAATTCTTATATATATGGAAGCTGTTAAGGAGATTGAAGATATCAACAAAGGCCTAATTGAAAAAGGCATTAAAATTCGCTTAGAGAAGAGAGGAAGTTCTCTAAATTTCAGAGGACCTTTACCAATAAGTGATGAACCAAAGGAAATTAAAGATCAAAGAATCAGTCTTGGGTTAAATGCAAACAAAGAAGGTATTTCAAAAGCTAAAAAGCTATTGGAGCTTTTGCTTCTTCAATTGCATCATGGGCAATTTAATTGGAAAAACTGGAAATCCAATAAATCAAGAAAAGAAATAAAGAATCAATCCCTTATCAAAAAAATTGATGATTTCAAATTAGTTTTCTTCAATCAGAGTCAAAGCATTTTACAATCAAGTAAAAAAAGTACATGGGATTATGCCTATAAACCTTATTTAAGAAGACTTCAGGAGATCAGCGGCAGCAAAGAATTGAATTCAGATATGTTTTGCCAAACTCTAAAAAGTTATAGAGAAAGTAGTAGAAGTAGACAGCAATGTGCGTCCACGCTAAATGTATTTGCAAAGTACTTGAATCTAGATTTACCTAGTAATTGGAAAGCTCTTGGTTCAGGTTATGGTCTAAAAAAATATAATTTCAGAGAGTTGCCCAATGATGAGTTGATAAAAGAGATATCAGAATTAATTCCCAATCACAAATGGAAATTAGTCTATGGACTAATGGCGACATATGGGCTAAGAAATCATGAGGTCTTTTTCTCAGATTACTCTTCACTTTTAATTAATGGAGATCATATTTTGAGAGTATTACCAACCACAAAGACTGGCGAACATCAAGTCTGGCCATTTCATCCTGAATGGGTAGATTTTTTTGGATTATCAGAATTAGCCGAGGATAAAAATTCATTACCAAACATTAATATTGATCTAAACGAAACAACCCTTCAGCAAGTTGGAAGAAGAGTTTCTGAACAATTTAAGAGATATAATTTACCAATAAAACCTTATGATCTCAGGCATGCCTGGGCCATTAGAACTGTACATATAGGATTACCCGACACTGTTTCAGCAAGAATGATGGGTCACTCAGTATCAATTCATAATCGAACCTACCATCATTGGATAACTAGACGAGACCAACAACAAGCTGTAGATACCGCTTTATCTAGAAAGAACCTAATAACGTTAAATTCTCCAAAAACAAATAAACTTTTAAATATAGGTTAATCATTTTTCCTTTATCTAAAAAGTTTCGCAAAATGAACCCCATAGTTGATCAAGAAAACTCCAATCTTAAGAGTCTTGATGAAAGTTCATCTAAGATTGGAATAGGAGGTTATTTAAACGAAGGAATCGATGAGAATAAATATCGCCAAAGAATGGAAAAACGCAAAGAGATTCAAGAGCAGAGGGTTGCGATAAGAAATAAAGAAAAAGGCCTCATTATTATTTTTACTGGAAATGGCAAAGGAAAAACCACTGCTGCGCTTGGTCTAGCTTTAAGAACGCTTGGCCATGGGCACAAGGTGGCTATTATCCAATTTATAAAAGGGGGCTGGATACCTGGAGAATTTAATGCCTTAAAAGTTTTTGGGGACTCTTTAAATTGGCATTCACTTGGAGAAGGGTTTACCTGGGAGACACAAGATAGAAATAGGGATAAAGAATTAGTAAAAGAATCTTGGAAAAAATCAATTAGTTATTTAAAATCAAAATCACACAAGTTAGTAATTCTTGATGAGATAAATATTGCTATAAAACTTGGTTATATTTCATCTGAAGAAGTACTAAGTGGTATAAAGAATAGACCCTATTTAAATCATGTTGTTTTAACTGGGAGAGGGGCTACAAAAGATTTAATTGATGCTGCAGATCTAGTAACTGAAATGACTTTGCTTCATCACCCTTTTAAAGAACAAGGTGTTAAAGCACAAGAAGGAATAGAGTATTAAACAAGAATTTCTAAAAAACTCTCTAAAAAGAACTTCGATCCTAAACAAAAGCCCAGATCACCTAGATAAGTCTTAGCTAATACATTACAGGGAATCTATTATTGATAATAAATCTCAAAATTGCATCTAAAGCTTCTGTGCACTTACTTCCTATCAAAAAAACGACCACTTTAAGGCGACGTTTTTCGAAAAGTCAATCAAGTTTTCAAAAGGAACTCCCTGTCAAATAGCTAGAAACCAATACAGAAATAAAGCTGTCTATAACTCTCTTGCTACTGTCATTAAGATATAAATAAATAATGACCTACGCGAGAGCACTCATAAAACTCAGCGGTGAAGCCCTGATGGGTCAACAGCCATATGGGATTGATCCAGCAATTGTTCAATCAATTGCTGAAGATATTTCTAAAGTTGTTTCAACTGGAACGCAAATAGCAATTGTTGTCGGAGGCGGAAACATATTCCGTGGGCTTAAAGGCTCAGCCGCTGGGATGGACCGAGCTACTGCTGACTATGTCGGAATGTTGGCAACTGTTATGAATGCAATCACTCTTCAAGATGGACTAGAAAGAGCTGGCGTACCAACAAGAGTCCAATCAGCAATAGAGATGCAGCAAATTGCAGAACCTTATATTCGTAGAAGAGCTATTAGGCACCTTGAAAAAGGAAGGGTAGTCGTGTTTGGAGGTGGATGCGGAAACCCTTTCTTCACGACTGACACAACTTCTGCATTAAGAGCAGCAGAAATTAATGCAGAAGTTGTTTTCAAAGCCACAAAGGTTGATGGTGTTTATGATCGAGATCCCAAACTTTTTCCTGATGCAATTAAGTATGAAAACCTTACTTTTCAAGAAGTTCTCAGCAAAGAGATAAGAGTAATGGACAGTACCGCCATAGCACTTTGTAAAGATAATAAAATACCAATCGTAGTGTTTGATATTTTTCAGCCTGGCAACATCTCAAAGGCAGTAGCTGGAGCATCAATTGGTTCTAGAATTTCCAACTAGATTGAAAAACAATTAAATTATTAACCATAATCAAGTCAACTATTTAAAAGGAATTGCTATGACTAATCAAGAAATTCAGATAAGTATGAGTAAATCGGTAGAAGCAGCACAGCGTAATTTCAATACCATTCGCACAGGAAGAGCAAATAGCTCTCTTCTAGATCGCATTAGCGTCGAATACTACGGAGCTGAAACCCCATTAAAATCATTAGCAACAATTACGACTCCAGATTCACAAACCATTGCTATTCAACCTTTTGATATGGGATCCCTTCCTTTAATAGAGAAAGCCATCGCAACTAGTGATCTTGGTTTTACTCCGAATAATGACGGGAAAACAATTCGCATAAATATTCCACCATTAACAGAAGAACGTCGTAAAGAATTTTGTAAGCTTGCCTCAAAATATGCTGAGGAGGGAAAAGTCGCACTTAGAAATATAAGAAGAGATTCAATTGAAAGAATAAAGAAATCGGAAAAAGACGGAGAGATATCGAAAGACCAAAGCCACGATGAGCAAGAAAACATTCAAAAGATTACTGACAAGTTTATAAATGAAGTCGATAAAAATCTTTCCGATAAAGAATCAGAGATTCTAAAAGTTTGACAATTAAAGATGTTCTGATTATTGGAGCAGGGCCTGCTGGCTCAACAGCAGCTTTTAAACTAGCTTCGGAAAATTATAAAGTAGCCCTATTAGAAAAAAACCCGGAAATCATTTCGAACCCATGTGGAGCTGGAATGGCGTCATCTGTACAAAGATGGTTTCCTTTTGACCTTAAACCAGCAGTTGATAATGTAATCAAAGAAGTCCAATTTACCTGGAATCTTTCTGACCAAGTAATTGCAGACATATCTGAGTCAGAACCCTTTTGGATTGTCCAAAGGGGACAGTTTGATGAGCTACTTAGAGACAAGGCCGCAAATGCAGGAGCAGAAATTATTAGACCTTTCAATGTAATTAAACTTGAAACTGAAAAGAAAATTTGGAGAGTAACTTCAGGAGAAGGCCTGCATCTAGAAGGGAAAACATTAATAATCGCAGATGGGTCATATTCTCCATGGCCTGAATTATTGAATCTTGGCCCCAAAAAACAACGCCGTGCTTCAACTATATCTATTCAATTAAAAGGACAGGGAAACTTAAAGAAAACTGCAGCTAAATTTGAATTTGGACTAGTTCATCATGGATTCGCTTGGGCTTTTCCTTTAAATGATGGAGTAAGTTTAGGGATTGGAACTTTCTTAGGTGGAAATCAAATACTTAAAAGTGAAAATATTTTAAATAAAATGCTTCCCTCTCTTGGGTTTGAATCTTCAGACGGAATCAGAAAAGAAGAATTATTAAATATATGGAATGGACATAGCAATCTTCACGGCGATAATGTCGTTCTAATAGGAGATGCAGGCTCACTAGCTGACCCATTTCTGGCTGAAGGGTTAAGACCCGCTTTAATGAGTGGATGTGAAGCTGCAAAACACCTTAATTATTGGTTAAAGGGTGAAGTTAAAGATTTAAGTTCATATAGTGACGCTATTAAAAAAAAATGGGGGAAGTCTATGGCTTGGGGGAAAAGAATAGCCCAGGTTTTTTATAGATTTCCAAGAGTTGGTTATCAATTAGGAGTTAAAAGAGCTACAGCCCCAAAAAGAATTGCTGAGATTCTTTCAGGTGAAATGAGCTATGAAGATATTGCTCAAAGAGTTATAAGAAGACTAATCCTCCAAAAAAATTAATTTCTAATCTAGTAAATATTAAATTAAGAAGAAGGTCTTGCTTCATAAATATAATTTCATCTAACAAGATTAGCATTCTTTTCAGACTCAATTACATTAAGACGTTCATGTAATTGTAACTCCAAGGATTCTATCGCCTTGCTAAATCCCTTTATTCCCTCATCTAGCTTTTCAGTTGCCATTCGATCGCCTGCCATAAGTAATTCAAAGCTAGCTTTATCAAGGTTAATTTCATCATCTGAACAAGATGGATTTAAACCATCAAGTTTCTTTACCAATAATGATTCATTCATTTTCAATTCATCTAAAAGCTTTGGAGAAATGGTTAATAAATCGCAGCCAGCTAATTCCTTAATTTCATCTATATTTCTAAAACTAGCTCCCATTACCTCTGTTTTATAACCCTTTGACTTGAAATAGTTAAATATTTTAGTTACAGAAATAACTCCAGGGTCATCTTCTCCTGAATAGAAATCTTTACCAGTTGCATTCTTATACCAATCAAGAATACGTCCCACGAAAGGAGAAATAAGAGTGACTCCTGCTTCAGCACAAGCAACAGCCTGATAAAAATTAAATAACAGTGTTAAATTACAATGAATCCCTTCTCTTTCTAGGACTTCTGCTGCCTTAATCCCTTCCCATGTAGATGCAATCTTTATCAAAATCCTATCTTTAGAGATGCCAAGTTCTTTATATAAATTGATAATCTTTCTAGCTTTTTCTATAGTTGCAGTAGTGTCAAAGCTCAATCGAGCATCAACCTCTGTAGAGACTCGTCCTGGGATAATATTTAAAATCTCTTTTCCAAAGTAAACACATACTTCATCTATTGCTTCAAGAATTACTTCATTAGGAGAGCCATTTTGTCCCAATTTATTTCTTGAGGAACAAAGAGCCTTATCAATTAAATATTGGTATGAAGGTATTTGAGCTGCAGCTAAAATCAACGATGGATTGGTAGTCGCATCCCTTGGTTTGAAATTTTTAATCGCATCTAAATCACCAGTATCAGCAACGACAACTGTCATTGCTGATAGTTGCTCAAGAAGAGAAGCCATTACATATATATCCAATTATGCGTAACCTAGCTCCATTCTTTTAGGTTTTCATCCTTATATCTATAGGTTAAAACTAAATTAATTTTTCAGAAAAAAAGTCTAATTCTGAGATGGAGGTATTTTTTCTAAAACCAGCAAGCTCTCTATAATTTTTTTTGCAACCGGTACCGCTACAGTTGATCCATAAGCATAAGGCTTTTTCGGCTCATCAACAGCAACTAAGACTACGTATTTTGGTTTTTCGACTGGCAAGATAGCGACAAAACTGCATATTTTTGATGTATATCCTTTCCCATTCTCAGACTTATCGGCTGTACCAGTCTTTCCTCCTATTCGATAGCTCTCTGTTTGAACGCCTTTACCGCTTCCACGTTCAACAACAGACTCCATCCAAGAGAGAACAGTTTGTGTCACTTCAGGGCTAAAGAATTGGTTGCTTTCAACAAATTCTTTCTCTATGTTCTCTGAACCTTCTACTTCTACAAAGCCCTTTGTGATATGAGGAGTTACAAGCTTGCCTCCATTCGCGATTAAAGCATGTAACTGTACTAATTTTAATGGCGTAATAGAAAAGCCCTGTCCAAACGAAGCAACTGCTTTGTGAATTGGTTGCTCAATAAATATATCTTTCCCCCGCAGTTGTCCTCCAATTGCGCCTGGCAGATCAGTGACTGGAGTCTTATTAATACCTAGTCTATGTAGCCATTCCCAATATGAAGTTGAATCTAATTCCTTCATAATATTTACCATACCAACATTACTTGAAACTTGAAGCACTTTTGCGTAATCGATTAATCCATTTGCTTTATGATTCCAATTTTTCAAAGGCCATCCTCCAACATGTACAACTCCTGAATCGTAAACAGTGCCATCAGGTTTTATCACACCTTCTTCTAGAGCAACCGCAAGATTAATAGGTTTAAAAACAGATCCTGGTTCAAATAAATCTTGCACAGACCATTCTCGAAATAGTTTAGGTGAATATTTCCAATATTTATTAGGGTCATAGGATGGAGTCGATGCTAAAGTCAATATTTCTCCATTATTGGCATCCATAACGATTGCCACACCTTTTTCGGCATCCCATTTCTCAACCTGATTATTTAATTCTCTTAAAGCAACCATTTGAAGACGTGTATCTATAGTCAATTGCAAGTCACGGTCGTCATCATCAAAAATCCCAGGTTCCAATTTATCAGGTAAAGGAGTGCCATCTCCACCACGTCTCAAGGTTTGAACTTTCTCTTTACGCAAAAATTGCTTATTAAGACTCTGCTCTAATCCTGCTTGAGGGATTCGGTCTCTATCCAAAAACCCAATCACATTTGCAAATGCGTCTCCCTGAGGATAAACCCTTTGAAGATACCTTTCCAAATCTACTCCACTTATTTGTAGACGTTCAACAAGTCTTGCAATTTCTGGAGACAATCCTTCTTTAACCCTGACTCCAGAGGACTTCCCTTCCATTAAAGAAATAAGGTCTTCGTGAGAAACATTTATTAATCCTGAAAGTCTTTGAGCTACTTCCTTAGGTGTCCTTCTTTTATCAGAGGGATCTCCAAGAAAGTGAAAATATTTAGGATGAGCCCAAAGTGTAAATTTCTCTTCATCAAGTGCTAATAATCGCCCCCTTCTATCAATCAAAACTCTCCTTGTCCCTAAGGGAGATTTTTTTTCTGTTTGAAAAGAACGCGCACGCGCTTCTAAATCAGGAGCCTGAAGAATTTGCAACCATGCAATACGTCCCATTAGACCAGAAAGACCTAAGCAAAGGATCGCAAAAACAAACTTAAGCCTAATTGCAGGAACTGGATTTAAAGGAATTGCACGTAGAATTTTTCTCTTATGCATTCGTTCCCCCTTGAGATATACTTGGAATGTTAATAGCCATTACTTAAAGGGAAAGAAGTAATTCTTCTTATATAACTCCTTTTTTTTGAGTTATTAGTTTGCAGACGCCTACTCATATCAGGCTTATCCAAATACTCCAAATTTGAAGTTTTAGTTTCAATCAAAGTAGTTGATAAGTTAGAAGAAGAGAGGAAATGACTTTCAAGTACTGAAATAGATTCCTTAAGTTTGTGTATTAAACTTCTAGAAGCTTCTAATCTAGAAAAAGAGAGAGTCCAAAGATGTTGTGTATGTAAAGAAACAATAGACATCACAACAACAATAAACGCAAAGCCTATTAGAGCTCCATCTGTTATTCGGTGAAGTCCTGCAAGCACAGGGAAGTCACGAGAAAGCTTCTTCGAAGATAAAGACCTTTTGAATAATTTAGAAGCCACAAGGCCTGAAATCAGTTTTGTCCCTTTTGTTTCTATATTTATCTTATAAGGTTGATTAGCAATTGGCACCCAATACTTGCAAACATATTTAGTGAAACATCACCTGTAAATCATTGCAAGACTATAGACAAGAATTCTCTACAATCTTGCAATATAATCTTCATCTTAATAGTAAAAGATTTATAAAAGTAATTCCATTCCAAAGAGAATGCATGATTGCACACGAAAAAAGCCTGCCTGATTTCACTCTCAATACTCCTAATCCAATTCCCAAGACAAATAAAGGAGCTAATTCACCTACACTTAAATGCGCGAGAGCAAAGACTAAAGCACTTATGATAACCCCCCAATAACGTCCAAATTTCATAGCCAATGCAGGCAACAGCGCTCCTCTGAAGATAAGCTCTTCAAAAACAGGTGCCAAAATAACTGTAGTAATTAATAGTAAGAATAATGCTAAAGAGTTTTTACTACTCAGGACTAGATCCAACAATGGATTACTACCCCCTTGATCTCCTACAAAAACATTCATTAACCAACCTGTTAACAAAACAAATGGCATCACCATTAACCATCCATTAATTGCTGGGATAAAAGTTTTAAGAAGAGGGAATACTCTCCATTGCAACCATCCATCCACAGGCCGCTCTAGATTCTTTAATCCTTTAATTTGCTGACGCAAAATAAATAAAGGAGGGATTGTCATTGCGCTATAACCAATAAATACCTTTAAAGATTCATTCACTGGACTAGATAAACCCTTCGAGAGAGAGGACACCAAAGGGACAATCAATGCAGGTAAAATAATTTCTCCTAAGACAACAAAACCTCCGGCAATTAAAAGAGTCATATCAACAAATGACAAAGGTATCTCTGAAAGGTATGGCAATGCAGGGGTGTTGTTCCTAAAAGCAATCCAAGCTTGCCGCAACAATAAAACCACCCCTAAGCCTGTTGCAAAAATGGGAAAGACCTGAATACCTAGCAATCTTAAAGCGATTGAATTTGATAGTTTTCTATCAAAGCAAACTGCTGAATCACTCTCAAGGGAATGACAAGCGATTTGAAAAAGAAATGGATCCTTTTCTTTTAGAAACAGTGAGCTAGAAAAAGTAGAAGTATTTTGTAAGTCCTTTTGAAATTGAGCAAAAGCCTGGACATTCAAAGGAAAATCCAAGAGGGCAAGACGTTTTCCCTCCTGTTTTTCAAGAGCAGCTAAAACTAATCTATCTCGATCCTTTAACTCTTTTAAAGGAATTTGCTGAAGAAGTTGCTTTAAACTTTCTTCTGGGTTAAGTCCAACTAAAACTGGTTTTATAGATTCCGGTATCGAGGGTGACCAAGAAGCCACTAAAGCCATTTCCTGCTGACGAAGAGAAAGCTTAGGTGCCACAGAAGGACGATCTAAGCTTTCTTTTAACCCTTGCTGCCAAACAAACACTGTCAAAACAAGGGATAGAAGAGCTGCTAAAAGCTTCCATACCGAAGGAACTTGTCTCATAAAGATTTATTTAAAGAAAGGGAATGAACAAAGAACTGTTTTCTTGCCTGAATCAATATTAATTTTAATCATGATCAATCCTTTGCATTCATCTAAGCTCTACTGCAAATGACATTACGTCTTCTCCTAGTCCGTCATGGTTTAAGTAGCTTCAATAAGGATTTTCGCATCCAAGGACGCAACGATCTATCAAAACTATCTGAAGAAGGAAGTTTTCAAGCCTCTGAAACGGGGAAACACCTATCCAATACACCTTTTGCAGGAGTATATAGCTCTCCTCTACAAAGAGCGGTTGAAACCACTAAAGAGATTCTTAACCAACGGGAAGACAATCATAATGCAATTTATACAGACGACTTATTAGAAATTGATCTAGCCCCATGGACTGGGCTCACCAAAGAAGAAGTCAAGACAAGGTTTCCCGAAGACTATCTCACGTGGCAAAGGAATCCAAATGAGCTAGTGTTCAGACGCAATGATGGAACAACCTACAAACCCATAGAAGACTTATTGCTTCAAGCGAATAATTTCTTACAAAAGCTACTAAAAAATCACTTTTCCGAAGAAACTCAGACTGTTTTAATTGTTGGTCATAATGCAATTCTTAGATGCATTCTCCTTAATTTATTAGGCAATCCACCACTAGCATTTAGAAGAGTTCAGATGGATAATGCATCAATTTCAATAATTGACATACTTTCAGAGAAAACCAACCCTTATGAAGTCCAAATAAACTGTTTGAATAGTACAACTCACCTCACTCCAAAAATCCCCCCTAAAAAAAGCAATAGTCGTTTAATCCTTGTTAGACATGGAGAAACAAATTGGAATTTAGAGGGGCGCTTTCAGGGGCAAATTGATATTCCTTTAAATAGCAATGGGAAAAAGCAAGCTTTAGCTGCAAGTTCTTTTTTAAAAGGTCTAAAAATAGATAAGGCTTTTAGCAGCTCTATGAGTAGGCCGAAAGAAACCGCAGAAATTATTTTAAGATTTCATCCAAAAGTACTTCTTGAATTGAAAAATAACTTAGTTGAGATTGGGCATGGTCTTTGGGAAGGGAAATTAGAATCAGAAATTATGCAAGAATGGTCAAAGTTGTTAAGCCAATGGAAACAAGCTCCTCAGACAGTACAAATGCCTCAAGGTGAAACCATTCAAGAAGTCTGGAATAGATCAATTAAATGCATAGAAGATATTTGCAAGAGTCTTGCTCCCTCAGAGACTGCTTTAGTTGTAGCTCATGATGCCGTAAATAAAACAATCCTCTGCCGTCTTCTAGGACTTAATGAATCCAATATATGGATGATAAAACAAGGGAATGGAGGAATAACAATTATTGACCTCTCAAACGAAGACGACCAGCCACATATAGTTACATGTCTCAACCTTACCTCACACCTAGGAGGTGTGATTGATACAACCGCGATAGGAGCATTATGAGAGAATGAAAAACATGAACTTATTTGATCCTATTCAAATTCTTTATGGATCAAATGAACCTATAGTTAAAGATGCTGTTTTAATAAGTAATGGCAAAATAAAAGCATTTGGGGAACAAGCTCGTTTACTCGCAAAAAAAGAAAACGTTAAAGCGAAAGCACTGCCTGAAAGTTTAATAGCACCTTGCTTAGTAGACCCTCACTCATTTCTTCTTAATCCCCTTACAGGTAAAAACGAATCTCTTAAAAGTCTTAGAAAAAAAGCCGCCAAATCAGGTTATGGGCAATTAGCACTCCTTCCTAGAGCTAGTATTTGGAGAGATAAGCCAGAGTTACTCCAAAACTTCAAAGACTCTTCTAGCGATGTAGATATTCATTTATGGGGAGCTTTTAGCATGGGAGGGCAAGGTATCGAGCTCTCATCGCATAAAGACCTAATTGAACACGGAGCCATTGGCATTGCAGAAGACGACTACATTCCACCAATTCATTTATTAAGAAAAAGCTTGTTAGCGAATGAGATAGGCAAATACCCTTTACTACTTGCGCCTAGAGATATCGAAATTCAAGGTACCGGAATAGTTAGGGAAGGTGTGGATACCTTAAGAGCAGGCTGGCCTCCTGATCCAATTGAGAGTGAAGCCATGCCTCTATGTCAGCTAATTGAATTACAAAAAAGGTTTCCCGATATATTATTGAGACTAATGAATATCTCAACGGCTACTGCAGTTGAGATGATTAGTGAAAGTAAGTATCAACCTCTGACAAGTGTGAACTGGTGGCATATTGTTTCTGATAATTCCAATCTCAATCCAGCAGAAATAGGTTGGAGGGTGTCACCCTCACTTGGGAATCCTAAAGATAGGGCTAGAATAAAGCAAGGGTTCCTTGAAGGTACACTTTCTGCCATAGCCGTTAATTCTATAGCGCTAGATTTTTCTAAAACCAAAGGTAATCATAATGAAAGAATGTTAGGAGTTAGTGGACATCACTTAGTGCTTCCATCGTTATGGAATGAATTAATCGTCAACTCAAATTGGACAATAAAACAACTATGGAATGCTCTTAGCTTTGGCCCTTCAAGAATGCTTAATTTACCTGAAGAATCTCTTGAGGAGGGAAGTCGGAGATGGTTAATCTTTGATCCACATCAAAGATGGATTCAGACTATTGACCCAAAAGACTCAAGAGGGATCAACAATGAGCCATTTGAAGGCAAACATATCACAGGCAAAATAATCCATTGTGGACTTAATGCTTAAGAGTTCCAATCCTATCTAAAGGCCAAAATCTCCATACAGCTCTTCCTATAATCTCAGCCTCAGGTAAAAGAGGGCCACCAGGCCAAAAACGACTATCCCAACTGTTGCTTCGGTTGTCTCCTAAAACTAATACATGAGACATTGGAACCACCAGATCAAGGGAATTACAGAAGTTGAAGCTACAGTAATTCGCAGCATATGGCTCTATTAACTTCTGACCATTTACTGAAACTTCACCTTTTGAATTCACCCAAACTTGATCACCACCGACCGCCACTATACGTTTGATGTAGGCATCACATGCCGGATCCCCCAAGCTCGGAAAATAGTTAATTAAAGGGAGGCTGGAAACCACACATTTAAAAGAAGAAGGCAATCTCTTAGAGCGTTTAGCCAACAATTCTTCATCAAATGCATAAGGAGAGTTAAACACCACAATCTCACCTCGTTTAGGGACTCTGTTCCTAAATGTTATTTTTTCAATTAATAGACGATCATTTATCTGTAAACCTGGAAGCATTGATCCAGACGGAATATATCTCGCCTCCGCTATATAACTTCGAATGCCTACGTACAAACCTAATGTAATAAAAAGAGGGATCCAAAAATCAAACCAAATATTTGTATTCTCCATCTTTTTGCCTCTAATAGAATCTTTTCCTTGATTGACGTCAGTTTTACTTGGATTCAAATCAAACCCCCACATTTTTTATAAGCTTAAAGAAAAAATCAAAAGATTATACTCATTCTTTGTAAAGACCATTTAGATAGTTTGTATCGAATCGTCAGATTGAAATTAAATCTTTTGATTGTTAGCTAATACACATCTTTCTAAAAGTTCATCAACTTCATCAAAGTCTCTCCAACCATCTATTTCGATAACTCTACCTTCAAGACTTTTATGAGTTCTGAAGAATTCAGCAACATCCTCAAGTTGACTCGATGCTATTTGGCGAATACTCGTTATCTCTTTTTGACGAGGATCATCTACCGGAACACACAATAATTTGCCATCATAAGCACCCGTATCATGTAAATCAAGAACCCCAATAGGACGAGATCTAATTAAACAGCCCGCAAAAGTAGGTTCTTCCATTATTACCATTGCATCAAGTGGAGCTCCATCTTCCGCAAGAGTGTTTGGGACAAAGCCATAGTCAAAAGGATAACGAACGGAAGAATGTAAAACCCTATCAAGAGCCATTACTCCAGCATCTTCAAAGTATTCATACTTATTCCTGCTTCCAGCGGGGATTTCAACTATTAAATTAACCAGCCCTTTTGATGGAGAAGGAGCAATAGAACTTAAATCCATCGATTTCGAATGCAAAAGAGTTAATAATTTTTCAAGAAAAGGCCTCTTAGCGCAAAGGCTTCCTAATAGTATTTTAGAATCATCAAAAGATCATTTAATTACTGAGAATATAATAACTATAGCTGTATTTATTGATAAATTAAATCAATATTTATTAAACACTGAAGAAAAGCCTCCTACGCAAATTAACTAATTTAAATATCTTAAGCGACGGATCTATCTTTTATATCCTGTGTACTTGAGATGGGCTTTGATCCATCTGAATTACTCTCTAAATGTAGTCTTATTGCTCTTAGCTCCTCCAATATAGAATTCAGAACATTTTGAGTAACCGTTGATGGAGAGTTTAATACTTCAACATTAACTTCTTTTATTCTTAGAATATCTTTAGCAAATCGCGCAACCTCATTTGGATGAAATAAAAGAGGATCTTTTTGATCCGTCCTATACTCAGGATTTAATTTCCTAGGATTAAAAGCTGGGTTTATATTCCTCGTGTCAGTATTCGTATATCTATAGACAGAAGCCCGAGAGCGATTTAAAGATTTCTGGACTTCTTCAATCCCAATCAATGAATCAGAACTAGCCATTACAGCTTGTATTTCGTTATTTATCCCCAAATCAACTGAATAATCTTTAGAATTTTGTAACGATCCATTGAACATAATTCTAATTTTTTGAATTCTCGAAAATCGTTGTCAGAACCTAGCAGATGAGCTCCAAGAGAACAAGCATTAAAGATACGAAGAGTTTTTCCGAAACTCTTCCTGTTAGAAAATAGGTAATTAGGCCCCAAGAAAAGAATCATGAGAGTCTCGCGCATGATGCTGTCAACGCAGAGAAACGTCCCAGCTGAGGCTGAAATCGTCTCTCACCAGTTGCTTCTAAGAGGGGGCTTTGTTCGAAGAGTTACGTCAGGTATCTACGCATATATGCCTTTAATGTGGAAAACACTGCAAAAAATCACAACTATCGTCCAAGAAGAAATGGATACGAAAGGTGCACTTCAAACTCTTTTGCCACAACTTCATCCTGCTGACATCTGGAGAAGAAGCGATAGGTGGGAGGGATACACTGCAGGAGAAGGAATAATGTTCAATCTAAAAGACCGGCAGGGTAGAGAATTAGGATTAGCTCCCACACATGAAGAAGTTATAACAACAATCACCGGTGAAATAATTAATTCATATAAACAATTACCAATAAATCTCTATCAAATACAAACAAAATTTAGAGATGAAATTCGACCTAGGTTTGGGCTCATGAGAAGTAGAGAATTTATCATGAAAGATGCATATTCATTTCATCAAGATGAATTAGATCTTAAATCAACTTATGAGGATATGAATGATGCCTATAAAAGAATATTTTACCGATGTGGCTTAAAGACAGTTGCTGTTGATGCTGACAGTGGTGCTATAGGAGGATCTGCTTCTCAAGAATTTATGGTAACTGCTGAATCAGGAGAAGATCTAATTTTAATCAGCTCAGATGAGACTTATGCGGCAAACCAAGAAAAAGCAATCTCAAAATATTCAAAAGCAATTGAGAGTAATTATAAGGAGTTTAAAATAATAGCAACACCAAATCAAAAATCTATAAAAGACCTATGCATAAAGCAAAATATAGATCCATCACAAATTGTAAAGGTAATTATAATGCTTGCCATTTTAAAGAAGAAGGGTAGGCAACCAATCTTAATAAGTATTAGAGGTGATCAAGAGTTAAATGAAGTCAAGCTTAGTAATGAGATTTCTAAACATTTAAAAGATAACTTGATCGATCTTATTTCCATTACAAATGATGATTTAAAAAAAGAAAACTTGAACCCTTTACCTTTTGGTTCGATTGGCCCTGACTTGGAAAACTCTTTCTTAAAAGGTGCTAAGACTTGGAATAGGGAATTTATTAGACTTGCTGATGTAACAGCTTCTGAATTAACTAATTTTGTTTGTGGCTCTAATAAAAAAGATGAACATAGAGCAGGAGTGAATTGGGATTTAATCGGTAATTTACCAGAAGTTATTGATATAAGAAAGGCTAAAGCTGGTGATCAATGTGTACATGATAATACCAAAGTCTTGAAAGAATGTAGAGGGATAGAAGTTGGTCATATTTTTCAGTTAGGTTGTAAATATTCTCAATCGTTAGATGCGAGTTTTACAAATAAAGATGGAATAGAAAAACCATTTTGGATGGGGTGCTATGGAATAGGCATTTCTAGACTTGCTCAAGCTGCCGTAGAACAAAATAATGACGAGCAAGGCATAATTTGGCCTATATCAATCGCACCTTTTGAGGTAATAGTTACAGTTGCAAATATGAAAGACTTAAATCAAAAGATTTGTGGGGAAAAGTTATATAAAAATTTTAAAGAGTACGGAATAGATGTTCTTTTTGACGACAGAAATGAACGAGCAGGGATAAAATTTAAAGATGCTGATTTAATAGGTATCCCATGGAGAGTAATAGTGGGTAGAGACTCAATCTCTAATAAAGTTGAATTGTATGAAAGGTCCACAAGAAAAACAAAATTATTAGAAGTAGAGGTTGCTATCCAAAAACTAATAGAAGAAATCAAAGCACAAAGAAGGGAATTTGATCCGACTCCCAATTAGAGTCTGATAAAACCAGACAAGTTAAATGATTTATTCCCTTCATCCAAGGATCTTAGGAGTCTTGAAATCAGTTCTTTCACTTTGCATTTGCGCTTTATTAGCCATATTCCCATTTGGAATCAGCGCTGACGCCGGCAGAACTTCTATGACTGGTGATTACTCAAAAGACACTATGAATGTTGCAAAAGTCCTTAAAGCATCAGTTGTTCTGCCTGAATCCGACCAAGAAGAGTCAATTTCAGATGAAGAAACCGTTTTCCTTATCACGGACTACATTTCTAGATATAGAAACAGATCACAAGTGAACAAAAGTGTCTCATTTACAACAATGCAGACCGCTCTGAATTCATTAGCCGGCCATTATAAAACTTTTCCTAATAGACCAGTTCCTGAGAATCTAAAAAATCGCCTAGAAGAAGAGTTATCAAAAGCTGAGGCTCTTGTCTTGAAACAGAGTTAAATAACAATTTTTACTTCATTTCTTTGACTCATGTAGGTGGCATCTGTAAATTTATAAGCTTCTGCTTTAGAACGGCTTAGAGCCGCTACATAATCATTGGCAAACGTTGTAGTCATAGGAGCACAATGGGGTGATGAGGGCAAGGGCAAAATCACCGATCTACTAAGTAGATCAGCTGATGTAGTAGTCCGATATCAAGGCGGTGTTAATGCTGGCCACACAATTGTTGTAGACAATAAAGTTCTAAAGTTGCATCTAATTCCATCCGGAATTCTCTATCCAAAGACAGTTTGTTTAATAGGTTCCGGGACAGTCGTAGATCCAAAAGTAATGATTAGTGAAATAGATATGCTTGTAGAAAGTGATATAGACATTTCAGGTCTTCAGCTGGCATCTACCGCCCATGTCACAATGCCTTATCACCGTCTCCTTGATACAGAGATGGAGAAGCAAAGGGGAACGCAAAAGATAGGAACAACTGGGAGAGGGATCGGACCTACATACGCAGACAAAGCACAGAGAAGCGGTATAAGAGTTATTGATTTATTAGATAGAGAAAAACTTAAAGAACGTCTTAAAACTCCATTAACGGAAAAGAATGGTTTACTTAAAAAGATTTATGAAGTTGAACCTCTTGATTTAAATGAAGTAATAAATGAATACATAGAATATGGAAAAAGACTAAAGCCACATGTAGTTGATTGCACTCGAGCAATACATCAGGCAGCAAGAAAGAAGCAAAATATCCTTTTTGAAGGAGCTCAAGGAACACTTCTAGATTTAGATCATGGCACATACCCTTTTGTCACATCTTCCAATCCCATATCCGGAGGTGCTTGTATTGGCGCCGGGGTAGGTCCCACGCTTATCGATCGAGTTATTGGAGTAGCCAAAGCTTATACAACAAGAGTAGGAGAAGGCCCATTCCCTACAGAGTTGCAAGGAGAAATTAATGATCAACTTTGTGATAGAGGCGGTGAATTTGGGACAACCACTGGAAGACGAAGGCGATGCGGGTGGTTTGATGGTGTTATTGGAAAGTATGCAGTGGAAGTCAATGGTCTTGATTGCTTAGCCATAACAAAACTAGATGTACTTGATGAACTAGATGAAATAAAAGTCTGCATTGCATATGAGTTAAATGGAGAAAGAGTGGAATATTTTCCTAGTAGTGCAGAAGACTTTGGAAAATGTAAACCTATTTTCAAGACTCTTCCAGGATGGCAATGTTCCACTGCCGATTGTCGGAGATTAGAAGACTTGCCCACTAAAGCAATGGACTACTTAAGATTTCTCGCTGGATTAATGGAAGTGCCTATAGCAATAGTTTCTTTAGGTGCAAATAGAGATCAGACTATTGTTATTGAAGATCCAATTCATGGACCTAAGAGGGCTCTTTTAAGGGCTTAACTTGAATTTAAACTTTTCCACTTTAAAAAATTATATCAATTAAATATGAGCAATCAAGAAAATGCAAATTACGATTCACTAGATATTGTTGGAATAGGTAATGCAATTGTAGATATTCTGGTAAGGATAGAAGAATCTGACCTTAAAAATTATTCAGTAAGCAAAGGAAATATGACTCTTATTAATGAAGTAGAAGCTCATAATCTATACAATAAAATAGAGAATAGCATTAACAAATCAGGCGGTTCAGCAGCAAATACTCTTGCAGGATTTTCTAAACTAGGCGGGAGAGCAGGTTTTATAGGGAGAGTAAACAATGACCTCTTAGGTGAGACATTCACTAAAGAAATTAAATCTACTGGCACTTATTTCAAGACCTCTCCAAGTAATAAAGGTCCTTCCACTGCAAGATGTCTAATTCTTGTTACTCCAGATGCAGAGAGAACCATGTGTACTTACCTAGGAGCCTCTGCTTTACTCGAACCAAAAGATATTGATCCTGGCATAATAAAGAATTCGGAAATCCTATATCTAGAAGGTTATCTTTTTGATGCCGAAGCAGCAAAAAATGCTTTCTATAAAGCAGCCAAAATTTCTAAAGAATATAATAAAAAAGTAGCCCTATCATTATCAGATTCATTCTGTGTTAATCGTCACAAGGAAAGCTTTCTTAGTTTAATAAAGGAAAGTGTTGATATTCTTTTCTCTAACGAATCTGAAATTATTGCACTTTCTGAGAGCAATAGCCTAGAGGATGCTCTAATAAAGATAAAAGAAATTTGCGAAATAATTGTTATTACACTTGGAGACAATGGTTCCATAGTGATTAGCAAAGATAAAAAGTATAAAATCAATCCATATGTTTTCGGTAAAGTTATAGATAGCACAGGAGCAGGTGATCTTTATGCTAGTGGTTTTTTATATGGTTTAATTCAGAAAAAAGACTTAGAGACATGTGGAAAGATAGGATCGATTTGCGCTGGTCATATAGTTACTCAATTAGGTTCCAGGGCAGAAGTATCTTTGCAAGATCTAGTCAAGGAGAATCTTTAATCCCTAACGAATAATTAGCCCATTCCTTATATTGTCTAGAAACTTGAATAGGTATCGAAATTATTTCCGGATTGTCATAACTATGTATTTTTTTAATTACAGGCAAAATTAGCTTTAATTTCTTTTCAGTAGTTTTAATAATTACTTGAACTTCATCAACAGATTTTTCAATCACTCCATTCCACCAAAATGATGATTTTATCTCTATAAAATTAATACATGCTGCATATTTTTTCTTCAAAAGATAATCAGATAATTTCTGAGCATTGTTAAGATTAGATTCTGTAGTAAGTAACATTACTAACCCCTTTGATAATTCAATCTCTTTCATATAAGGTTAGTCTTTTAAAAACGATATATATCTGATTACTCTAGTCAATACGAAGCAAAAGCTTATTAAGAGAATGAATAGTTTCGACCTTATCAGGATAAAATGGGCGAGAAATAAGCCAAAGTTTAAGTTTTCTTCTTCTTGAAATTTCAATCCATAGTTTTTCTGTTTTACCACCAGACTGCCTACAAACGATTCCATTAATTGACCATCTTCTGCAAATAGCCATTTCAAAATCACCAATTAACTCACCATTTTGAGGCCTAACTACAGCCAAATTATCAGGCTCAATATTGCAATTCAATGCAGATTGCAAGCTTTCAGGTGTCGGGAAAATACGAGCATAAACAATTGCACCAGCAGCTTTAGCAGATTGAACAGCTTCTTTTAAATATCTAGCACCAAGAGCTATAAGAATATTTTGACCTTTCATATCTAAATGAGAAAGTTCTTTTGAAGAATGAATTAAAGTTGCGCCCGAGCAATCTTCTAGCGGTCTTACATAGCGAAGTAAGGCTTGATTAAACTCTTTACAAGCATGATGGAGATTATTACTTATATTTAAAGCAAATGGATGAGTAGCGTCTAAGACCCAATCAAAGCCAGAATGCTTTTCAGCCTCTTCTAAAAATTCTTTTATTCCTTTTACTCCATCAAGTGGGCCGACCTTTAATTCTTCCAATGAGAAATCAATATATGGCTCAGCAGCTTGACTTGAAACAACACTTACAGTTACTTTCCATCCATACTTTATTAAAGCCCTCGCAATATAAGGGCCTTCACCAGTCCCAGACAATAACCAGATATGTCTCTGGCAATTTCTTCTAATCTGCATCAAGATAAACCTCAATACTCAGAAGTAAAATGAACCATTGCATGCTTGAAGTCCAGGTCAAAGAGGCTCCTACTCTCCGTTATACCCAAGACAACAAAACGCCAATAGCCGAAATGGAGGTGTTTTTCGACAATCTCAGAGCAGAACAGCCTCCTTCAATAATCAAAGTAGTGGGATGGGGAAATATGGCACAAGAGCTTCAAACTAATATAAAAGCTGAACAAAAGCTTGTAATAGAAGGTCGTTTAAGAATGAACACCGTCCCTAAGCAAGATGGAACTAAAGAAAAAAAAGCTGAGTTCACTCTTTCTAAGATTCATCTTTTTTCAAAAGATTCTCAGATATCAAATAACGCAAAAAATCTAAGTTTTGATCAGAATAAAAGCTTTACAAATCCCACTTCAAATAGCCAATCATCCCCTAATAAAACAGATAGTGATCCATCTTCAAAAAAAGAATTGAGTTGGGACACATCGCCACTAGTTCCAGATACAGATGAAATACCTTTTTAGATTAAGTTGAAAATTTAATTTATTCCTCATTCCTTTCTGATGCTCTGATCAAAAGCAATCCTAATTCTCTTTCTAAAGCAGCGAGATCAAGACGCAGCTCAGGCCAAGAGCCACTATCTATTTGCTCGAGAAGCCAAGCTCTATCTTTGTTTAACTGATTTATCAACTCACTATAAGAAGTGGAATTCTCTTCAGGTGAGATCATAAGACTGTCTCCTAAAGCTCCATCTTGCACCTATAAAAGTCAAAATCAATGTTATGAATCCTCTTTTTTCTCCTGGAAGCATAATTACAGTCACAGGGGCAATGTTGTCTGTAATTGGTCTTTTAGCGTACTTTACAAATGCCACAAATCTAAGTGTACCAACTTTCTTTTATGGAGTACCAATTCTCTTAATTGGTCTATCCCTGAAAACAGTTGAACTCCCTCCAGCAAAAAAAGTTGGCACTTCTTATACCTTAAGCCCAAAGAGTGAGAAAGAATCGACAAATGAACTCAAAAAAGTCGTCAAAGATGTAACAGGTTGGAAATATGGCCCAGCATCTCACCTGGAGTCTTCACTAAAAGTTCTAAATCTGTGGGATATAGATAATCCTCCTAGATTGATAGAAGTTGAAGAATTAGCTTCTATTAACGGCTATGGTATTCGTCTTAGATTTGAGCTGGCTGGGGTCTCCTTAGAAAGGTGGAAAGAGAAGGAGGCTCGATTAAGTAGATTCTTTGCACAGGGTTTAAAAGCAGAAATCACTTCTCCCTCTTCAGGTGTTCTTGATTTAGCCCTAACTCCAAAAACAAATTCAACAGAACAAGCTAATAATGAAGGATCAAGTTAAAAAGTCTTTACATAAAAACTCCTCTGTAAATATGGAGCTTGATAAAGATGTTGATGCTTTAAGGGTATCCGTCTTAAGTGAAGCACTGCCATATATTCAACGTTTTGCTGGCAAGAGAATAGTGATCAAATACGGAGGTGCTGCAATGGCACATAAAAAACTTCAAAAAGCCGTCTTAAGAGATATTGCCTTACTTTCTACTGTTGGAGTTCAGCCTGTAGTCGTTCATGGAGGTGGGCCTGAAATAAATAATTGGCTCAACAAACTTAAAATATCAAGTGAATTTAAAGACGGTTTACGAGTAACAAGGCCAGAGACTATGGACGTAGTTGAAATGGTTCTCGTTGGAAGGGTTAACAAACAAATAGTTAAAGGGATCAATCACTTAGGTGCCCGCTCAATAGGCCTTTGTGGAATTGATGGCAACCTCATCGAAGCAAGAACATTTGAGGATGACAGTTATGGCCTCGTCGGAGAGATCACGAAGGTAAACACAGATGTATTAGAACCTCTGCTCTCCAAAGGATACGTACCTGTCATTTCAAGTGTTGCCGCTTCTATTGACGGGCAATCATTAAATATTAATGCTGATACAGTCGCTGGTGAAATTGCAGCAGCATTAGAGGCCACAAAATTAATTCTTTTAACTGACACTCCTGGGATTTTAAGAGATAAGGATGATCAAACCACTCTTATAAGCCAACTCCGACTATCCGAAATCACTCAACTCATCAACGAAAGAATAATTGAAGGAGGAATGCTACCTAAAACAGAATGCTGTATTAGAGCCTTATCTCAAGGAGTATCAGCCGCACACATTATTGATGGCAGGATCCCTCATGCTCTTCTTCTTGAAGTCTTTACAAAAGTTGGCATCGGGACAATGATAATTGGGAGCAGGTGAGAATGCTTGGCTCACCAGAGTTTATAGATGCCGAGAAAGCTATGGGAAGAGGTGACTATAGACAATGCCTACTATTATTAGAGGAATTGTCAAAACAACATCCTGAGAGTTCTCAAGAAGGAGCAAGAATTAGGATGTTAATGGTTACTGCTTGGATGGGGCAAGGGCATGAAACAAAGGCTATCAAGACATGCAAACAACTAACAAAAGTAAGTGATCCTGAAATTCGCCAGGAGGCAAAGCAATTAATATCTATTTTAGAGGCACCTTCATTACCAAGACCTGAGAGTTGGTCTATAAAAATACCTAATATCGATTTCGAATCAAATAAGTGGAGTGATCACTCAAAGAGAGAAAAACGAATCAAGCCTAAAGTAACTCCTAGCTATCCACCGACAGGAACAACAAAAGCTTTTGATATGGGTTTTGCTACAGCCTTCATGTTGTTAATATTTGTCTTAATTATATTTCTAAGTCTATGAGAAAGATAGCTATAGAAACTTACTTTACTATTGGATTTTTCTCATGCAAATTAAATCTTCACTAAAGTTGTATGGGATCAGGGTCAACTGAAAGACTTACACCTTTTGGCAATCTTCTCCACAGAGCGTCTCCTTCTGGCAAAGGTAAAGGACTTAATTCGGGGCCATGAAGTAAAAGTTGCCAACGACTTTTGCCAGAGGCTTTCGCAACCAAAGCAGGTGCTGGACCAACAATTTTCCATTGATTAGACTTACAGATTGGTTTTATCTTCTCAGCTAAAGAGAATGCAGCAGAGGAAGTTCTCTCCGCTGAATCCCCTGAGAAACGTAGTAGACATGCCCGACTGAAGGGAACCAATCCTGATTCTTTTCTCAACTGTGATTCCTTTCTTAAAAACTCCTCATAAAGACCATCTCTCAAGTGCAAAACGACTGGATGTTCTGGGCAGTAAGTTTGGACGACAACTTCTCCAGGACGTTCTCCTCTACCAGCACGTCCTGCTAATTGCATAAACAATTGAAGAGCCTGTTCTTCCGCTGAAAGATCAGGTCTATAAAGCAAGCTATCGGCCGCTAAAACTACTGCCAAAGTTACACGCGGTAAGTCCATCCCTTTTGCAAGCATTTGAGTTCCAACCAAAATATCGGCCTCACCTCCAGCAAATTTATCTAATAATGTTCGATGTCCGTCTCGACCAGAAGTGGAATCTCTATCAAATCTCAAAAGCTTAAGACCTTCTAGCTCTCTGGTTAAATTCTCCATAACTCGCTGCGTCCCCGCACCAAACGGCTTAAAAGCTGTTGACCCACATTCTTTACATTTCATTTCCACCTTGGCACGATAATCACACCAATGGCAACGCAACCATTGATTGCCAGAGTCACTCTTATGTACTGTTAAGGCGATATCACAGAATGGGCATTGCACCACCTCTCCACAGCTACGGCAACTCAAAAAGCTGCTATAACCTCTTTTAGGAACAAGGATGACCGCTTGTCCTCTGGAGGTTCTCAAGTCAAGTAGTCGTTGCATAAGAGAGCGGCTAATTAAACGTCGATTACCTCGTTGCAATTCCTTACGCATATCAACAATATGAACTTTTGGTAATGGTCTTTTTGAAATTCTATTTTTTAATCTCGCTAAAGAAATAGGACCACGTGGAGACAAACGTCTCCACGTAGACAAGGAAGGTGTCGCACTCCCCAGGATAACTTTGGCACCTGTTTTTAATGCTCGATTAAGGGCAATATCTCTTGCGTGATAACAAGGCATGGGCGACTCCTGTTTATAAGAGGTGTCGTGCTCTTCATCGAGAATGATCAGTCCTAATGGAGAAAGAGGTAGAAATATTGCCGAACGTGTCCCCACAATCACAAGAGGTTGCGTGCTATTTAATATTTTCCTCCAAGCTTTTACTCGTTCTTTTTCTGAGCAATTACTATGATATTCCATAACTCTATCTCCAAACCGTCTACGGAATCGATCAACTAATTGAGGTACAAGGCCAATCTCAGGCGTAAGCATTAAACAATTTTTACCTGCAGATAATTCGTTTGCAGCAACCTGTAAATATACCTCTGTTTTTCCAGAACCAGTTACTCCCCAAAGCAAAAGAGCTGTTCCAGGAAGAATTGAATCAAAGACATCTACCGCACATCTTTGTTCTTCTGTAAGCAACTGAGGTTCTTCCAAATCCCTTACTGCAAGACATTCCTCATTTTCAAAAAGATTATTTGTCTCAGAGAACTCTTGCTTCCTCTCTCTCGTTGCTAGACCTCGTGAGACAAAACCATTTACCAATCCATGAGCAAAACCTTTCTTCTTGAGATCTCTCATCCATACTCCTCCACCAACTGAATATAGAAAATTTTCCAGTTCTTTTTGTCTCACAGATAGATTTTGATTGTTATCCCTACTTTCCTTTAGTTGGATCCACCACAACATCCTTGGCCCAGTTGACTTTTTTTTTACCTGCCCCAACCAACCTGGCGGCAAAGCCGTTTTCAACATGCGATAAGGACTTGTATAACAATTTAGAGCTGTCTCTTCTAACCACTCGCGCCATTTGTTATCTACAGCCGCTTTTTGGACTAGTGCTTCTATATTTGATAATGAAACCACAGGATTTGTAGGCCCACCTAAATTATTTTTTTCTTGCTTCTTTTTCTCAACTACTAAACCATGCATAGGTCTTCCTCTAAGTCGAACCAGGACTAAATCACCAAAAGATATACCTAATTTCAAACCATCTTTGTACGTAAAACACTTCCCCTCTCTACCAATTTCAAGCCATACCTCAAATTCTTGATATTCCATAAAGCTAAAAACACTTGCCGACTTCAAAAGTTTTTCTTAAGCTTCTAATGTAAGCAGTAAAAAAGCTGGTTACGAGAAAGCTCAAGATTCTGTTCAGAGGGAAGGCACGAAGTTCGAACGACATGGGGAATACCCTCGTCTGCAAAACCTGCCTGAGAAAGCCCCAAACAATCTTGAAAACTTCATTCCTTAAACTTGTCATTTGTTCTTTAAGCACGAATAGTTCTCACAAATCTCATAGTTAAAAACATCAATTTATTTTTATTCATTGATGTTTTTATCATAATGTGATTTACAAGAAGAACATTTCGATCGTTTTATTTAAATGACTTAAAAGCTCTTTTAATAATAATTCTTTTTACATAGCAGATTCTTTCCTTCTTCTAGATTATTGACATGAGTACTGTCACCGCCCAAAAGACTATTGAGTCAACAAACAAGTCAAAAGAAGCTGTTAAAGCAACTTCAAAATCACTTGTCAAATCAGGTAAAAGCTCAAGCAAAAAGAAAAAAATGGCTACCAAAGCAAAAGATTCAAAGGCAAAGAAAAGCAAGTCCCTTGTGACTTCCAAGGGGAAGAAAAGCAGCTCAAATGCCTTAATTGCAAACAGTCAAGATTTAAATAAAGCGGCTGATGAATTACTTTCAGCAGCCAATGAACCGTCAATTAATTCTGAGATAGAACTAAGCGAAGTTAAAGATACAGAAGATATTGAGACATCAGAGTTTGAACTTGATGCCAGAGCTAAAGCACTTGCAAGTATAAAGATAGGACCAAAAGGTGTTTATACCGAAGATTCCATAAGGGTTTATCTACAAGAGATAGGGCGGATAAGATTGCTTCGACCAGATGAAGAGATTGAACTTGCCAGAAAGATTGCCGACCTACTTCAGCTAGAAGAAATTGCTGCCCAATTTGAAAGTGAGAATAATCGATATCCCACGACAAAAGAGTGGGCCGCATTGGTATCAATGCCATTAATGAGATTTCGTCGTCGGGTAATGCTTGGACGAAGAGCTAAAGAAAAGATGGTTCAGTCAAACTTACGTTTAGTAGTCTCTATTGCTAAAAAATATATGAATAGAGGCCTCTCCTTCCAAGATCTGATTCAAGAGGGAAGTCTTGGGCTGATTAGAGCTGCTGAAAAATTTGATCATGAAAAAGGATATAAATTTTCCACATATGCAACCTGGTGGATACGCCAAGCAATTACAAGAGCCATTGCAGACCAAAGCAGAACAATTCGTTTACCAGTTCATCTATATGAAACAATTTCAAGAATCAAGAAAACCACTAAAGTTTTAAGTCAAGAATTTGGAAGAAAGCCTACGGAAGAAGAAATTGCAGAAAGCATGGAGATGACAATTGAAAAACTAAGATTTATAGCAAAAAGTGCACAACTCCCTATCTCTCTTGAGACACCAATTGGGAAAGAGGAAGATTCCCGTCTAGGAGATTTTATAGAAGCAGATATTGAGAATCCTGAACAAGATGTAGCAAAAACTCTATTAAGAGAAGACTTGGAAGGTGTTTTAGCAACGCTTAGTCCTAGAGAAAGAGATGTGCTTCGACTTCGTTATGGACTAGATGATGGTCGAATGAAAACTCTTGAAGAGATTGGGCAGATTTTTGACGTAACTCGCGAAAGAATTCGTCAGATAGAAGCAAAGGCTCTGAGGAAACTTCGCCACCCAAATCGTAATGGTGTACTGAAGGAATACATAAAATTCAATTAGGTCTTTATTTCGAATTCAAATAAAGGATTGTCAGACAAAGTAAAGATGGTGAATGCGTGAGTTTAAGGTAAATAGTAAATAAAGATTAAAAATGGCACTAGAGCAACTGCGCATTGCTTCTCGCAGAAGCCAGCTGGCCATGGTCCAGACTGAATGGGTAAAGCAAGAACTGGAAAAAGCACATCCAAATCTTGCTATTTCCATAGAAGCCATGGCGACACAAGGCGACAAAATTCTTGATGTCGCACTAGCCAAAATTGGAGATAAAGGTCTTTTCACGAAAGAACTTGAAGCTCAGATGCTGATAGGGCGTGCCGACATAGCAGTGCATTCATTAAAAGATCTTCCAACAAATCTCCCCGAAGGTCTAATTCTTGGATGTGTTACTGAAAGAGAAGATCCTGCCGATGCTCTGGTCGTAAACAAAAAAAATCAAATTTACCAATTAGAGACTCTTCCATCTGGAGCAATTGTTGGGACAAGTTCATTGAGAAGGCTGGCACAGCTCAGACACCATTACCCTCATTTAATTTTCAAAGACGTAAGAGGGAATGTAATCACTCGTCTTGAGAAGCTTGATGAAGGTCAGTATGACTGCCTAATACTTGCGGCAGCTGGGTTAACACGATTGGGGTTTAGGGACCGGATTCATCAAATAATTCCAAGCGAAATTTCACTTCATGCCGTTGGGCAAGGGGCACTTGGGATTGAATGTGTTAGTGAACAACAAGAAGTACTTGAAATAATAAAAAGCCTTGAACATCTACCAACATCTCAAAGATGCTTGGCCGAGAGATCTTTTTTGAGAGAGCTCGAAGGTGGCTGTCAAGTTCCAATAGGAGTAAAAAGTTCAATTCAAGGGGAAGAATTAATACTTGAAGGGATGGTGGCAAGCCTTGACGGCAAGCAATTAATTCGAGATCAAAAGAAGGGATCAATTAATGAACCGGAGTTAATTGGAACTCAACTTGCAAACATCCTTAGCTCTAAAGGCGCACGCGAAATCCTGCAAGACATATTCAAAGCAGAAAGAAGTTAATTTAATTAATCAATTTAGGCTCAATTTCGTCAAGGTAACGAGCCTCACAAGATTTAATAATTTCGATTGCTTTATCTACTCCAAAAAATCCGTTAACACTGCAAGTGCCAGGCTTTTTAAGATCTTTGTAGTGCTCCCAATAATAAGTAGTCTCTTTGATCCAATGATCACCTAGCTGTTCAAAGGTTTTTATGTGATCCATACGTTTGTCATCTGCAATTACAGCAATAACCTTGTCGTCCACTTCTCCTCCATCATCAAAAGTCATTATCCCAATAATCCTCGCCTCAACAATTGAACCAGGGACTAAAGGCTCTGTTACTCCAATGATTTCTATATCAAGAGGGTCCCCATCTTCATCCCAAGTCCTAGGAATGCATCCATAGGCAAATGGATAGGCAAGAGATGAATACCCAACCCTATCAAGTTTTAAATGCCCTGTTTCTGTAATTAATTCGTATTTATTAATTGTATTCGAATTCAATTCAACGATTGTGTTTACTCTTAAATCTTCCTCGTCTGCAAAAGCAGGCAATACATGGAGAAGATTTGGAGTAATCCTACTTGGAGCTTGTTTAAGGTTTGCCATGTTGCTAGAAATTTTCGAAGTTCATACTAAGAGTTGCTCGTAAGAAGATCCAACTTATTCTCCAAATAATGCAGAAAAATTTCACTAGACAATTTTTTACCGGTGACATGTTCAACTAATTTTTCTGCATTCATTTGTCTTCCATGACAATGAACATTCTCTCTTAACCAAGAGATTAAAAATGATTCATTCTCTCCTCGAATACAATCCTCAATTGGATTATCCTTAGAAAATCCTTTTTTTATGAGTCCAGAAGACATAGATTCAGATAATTGAGCACTTATTAAATGTCCAATTAAATATGATGGGAAATATCCAAATGCACCTTCACTCCAATGGACATCTTGAAGACAACCTTCACGATCATTTATGGGTATAACCCCAAGTAGTGACTTGTACCTTTTATTCCATTCATGAGGTAATTCATCAACATTTAAACAGTCTTCGAGCAATGCGATTTCTAAATCTGTCCTAATAAGAATATGTAAGCCATAACTAAGCTCATCTGCTTCAACTCTATTCAAACCAGGCTCCAAAGGATTCATTGCATGCCACAAATCTTGGGCACAAGATACTGGGGCACCACAATTTGAGAATTCACGCCAAAATCTCTCAGAGAAGGCGAGACTCCGAGCTACTCGGTTTTCCCAAAAAAGTGACTGACTTTCATGTAACCCCATAGAAGTAGCTTGCCCCAAAGGCCATGCAAACCACTGATGACTCTGAGAGGGTAAACCCTGTTCATAAAGAGAATGACCCCACTCGTGAGCTGTAGCCAAAAAGCAAGAAAGAGGCTGCCCAGAAACTACTCTTGTAGTTATACGAAAATCATTTGGGCCAAGTGTTATTGAGAATGGATGAGGAGATCTTGCTATTGAAGTTTTACGAGAATCTCTTGACCAACATTTCAATAATTGATTACACAATTTTTCCTGAGATTTTTCATCAATATCCCAGGAATTTCTTGGTAGATTTTTTTTGCTTTTTAACTTTTCAAGTAATTCAGGCAATTTTGTTCGAAGTGGATCAAAAAGTTCTTTCAATCTCGAAATAGTTATATCCGGTTCAAAGGGCTGCGCCAAAGACTCCCAACAACTTCTTGATTCAGATAATTGTCTTGCTTCTTCTTGTCTCAAAGAGATCAATTCCTTAAGAGCAGGAGAAAATATATGAAAAGCTGACTTATTTTTTGCTTCCTGCCACAGGTTGTATCCATTAGCCTTAGCAAGGGCTAATCTTGCTACCAAATCAGGATCAAGAGATTTTTGTCGGTGGAAATCATTTTTTAGCAGTTCAATATTCCTAGCCTTTTGTTGAATTTCAACTCCACTAAGCTCTTCTTCAGAACACTGGCGATCAAATTCAAGACTCGCTTCTTGTAAGAGTAATTCAAACTCATTACTAGTCTGACGAGAGTGCAAGTTTTTTGCCAAAAGGCATAATTGTTCTCCTCTCCAAGAAGCCCCCAAAGAAGGCATCACCGTATTTTGATCCCAATAAAGGGTGCTTTGAATAGATCCAAGCAACTGGGTCTCACGCAAATAATCACCAAGTTGATCCCATGCATTCGAAGACAATTTTCTATCACTCAATTTGTATTAGAGATTAATGAGAAATAAATCCTTCCCATTTCCTCTCTTATTATGGTTAGATTAATAGTATAAATCCTTACTAAAAAGTTGATCTTATGACAAACTTCAGAGACAAGCTGAATACTCACCTTCCAATCGTTCTTCAATTTATAAGTACAGCCTCCTTAGTAGCAATAGCCTTAAGTGCAATTTGTGGAACAAAGTCATTAAAGAATCTTGCAGAGAGTCATGGAATCATGCCTCAAATTAATTCAAAAATGCATTTAAATCATCATAAATAGTAAATTAATACCAGAGTAAATCTGAAATTAATTTACTATTTATTGTGAAACAATTTTTCTCCGAAATTAATTTTAAAACTTATAAAGAAGGTTTTACTAACATAACACCTACAGTAGAAGATTGGATCGATAAAAATAAATTAAATAAAGCTATATTAGTAATATCAACAAAACATACTAGTTGTAGTCTGATAATAAACGAAAATGCAGATCCTAATGTTTTAAAAGATCTTTCTAACTATATGAGGGCTATTGTTCCTGAAGATACGTTCATGTCTATTAATGGAGACAAAAAGCCCCAGAGATATCTTCATTACGAAGAAGGTCCTGATGATATGCCCGCTCATATAAGAACAATGCTTACATCTAGCAATATCAGCATGAGTATAAATGAGGGAAAATTAGTTCTAGGTACTTGGCAAGCAATTTATTTATGGGAACATCGTCATCAAGGTAGTACAAGGAAGTTAAACTTTCATTCAATTGGAGAAATATCTTAAGAATAAAATTATTTAGTAAATTTTATTAAATCAGCAAATTTCCAGCCAAAATAGTTATACATAGAAAATATTTAAAGATGCAAGCCTTGTTACTAACTCCTGAAGAGATAGATTTAATTCCAAGCAAACTCCCAAATTGGGAAGTATCAGACAAAGTAATTAAACGTGTATTCAACTTCTCTAATTTTATTGAAGCTTTTGCATTTATGACTAAAGTGGCAATAATAGCTGAGAAGATGAATCATCATCCAGAGTGGAAGAATGTATACTCTAAAGTAAAAATTGAGTTAACAACTCATGATTTAAAGGGGTTAAGCAATCTTGATGTTAAACTCGCCTCAAGTATTGATAACCTAATGCATAACTAATTACAAAAACTATTTTATAATCCAATTTATATTTTCTCCTTAATAAATTTATTTACTCTTCTAATTTATTTAAAACATGGGCAATCAAAATAATACTTGTTATGAAGATAAAAAACTTGGAATACCAGTAACAATATTAACTGGTTTCCTTGGTGCAGGAAAAACGACTTTACTTAATCATATACTTAGCAATCAAGAAGGATTAAAGACGGCTGTTCTAGTAAATGAATTTGGAGAGATAGGGATAGATAATGACCTTATTGTTTCGACCGGAGAAAACACAATTGAATTAAGTAATGGGTGTATTTGTTGTTCAATTAATGGGGAATTACTCGATGCAATTAAGGGTATTTTAACAAGAGCTGACTCAATAGACTATATAGTTGTAGAAACAACTGGTATAGCAGATCCCTTACCAGTTGCAATGACCTTCCTTGGGAGTGAACTTAGAGAAGCAACACGTCTTGATTCAATCATTACTTTAATCGATGCTGAGAACTTCAATAAAGAATTAGTCAATAGCGAAGTCGGACGTGCTCAAATTATTTATGGAGATATTTTGTTATTAAATAAATGTGATTTAGTTGATGAAAAAAGACTTTTCAATATTGAAAGCGAGCTAAAAGGAATAAAACATGGAGCTCGTATCCTAAGGAGTATAAAAGGTGAAGTTTCCCTTTCACTACTACTTAGTGTTGGCCTTTTTGAAACTGATTTTGTTTATAGCAATCAAGAGAAAGAATCAGAAGATCATGGCAATTGCGATCACTTACACGGTCATTGCACTCATGAGCATAATCATGCTGAGCACAGTCACAATCATATAAAACATGAATTCTCCTCGGTATCTTTTAAAACAGAAAAACCATTTTCCTTAAGAAAGTTTCAGGATTTTCTAGACAACCAAATTCCAATCGAAGTTTTTAGAGCAAAGGGTATATTATGGTTTAACGAAAGTGAAAGAAGACATGTCTTTCATTTAGCAGGGAAGAGATTCTCTATAGATGATAGCGACTGGCAAGGAGAGCGAAGAAATCAATTGGTTTTAATTGGAAAAAATTTAGATCAAGACAAGATCAAAGAGCAATTAAATAATTGTATAGATAGAAAAATTAGTTAAGATTTTCTATAATAGTTATATAAGTGTATTTAAAGTGAAGAGTAATAACCTAAAAGCAAGAAGATCTAATAAATACTTTTTACGTAGGAGTTTCATACAAGACAGATCTATTCTGTATATATTAACTATTATTGTTGCTCTAATAGCATTATTCCCATTAGTTAATCTTATTAGTGAAGGGGTTAATGGTATTAAAAATGGATCTGTAAATCTAGGTATAGATGGTGCCGATCAAATAAAAGGAACATTTATACTATTTGTTTTTTCTTCAACCTTGGGCGCAATTATTGGAACAGTAAATGGCTGGCTTCACTCCAATTGTAGATTTACTGGACGCAAATTACTTAGGATTGCTCAATTAATACCTTTAGCTACTCCTGCATATCTTTTATCCGCAACTTTAATTGACTTAGGGAGTATTAATTCAATAAGAATTTATGGACTTCCATGGGGAGTATTAATAATGGCATTTACAACATATCCATATGTTTATCTTCTAAGTACAGAAAGTTTTTCTATCTCTGGGAAAAGACAATTAGAAGCATGCCGAAGCATGGGTATAGGTCCTTGGAAAAGTTTTTTTCGCATAGCATTACCTATGGCTATACCCGCAATAGGAGCAGGAATTGCTCTTATGGGAATGGAGATAATCAATGAACTCGGAGCTGTTCAGCTACTGAATATTCCAACAATTTCTGCAGGCATAGTAGAGAATTGGATGTCGGAAAATAATCCATCAGGAGCAATTGGCCTTGCATTAATAGCTCTGCTTATTGTTATTGGGTTAATTACTTTTGAACGAATTCTTAGAAGAAGAAGCAGAAGATGGAATGAAGGAATTGCAGGAGGTGAAGCTCCAGAGTGGGAACTTAAAGGTATTAGAGCAATTCTCTCTCAATTTATTGGAATAATAGCTCCTACTTTTACTCTGGGAATTCCGATTTTCTGGTGCCTTATAAATAGTGATCAACTAATAAAAAGTTTAGATGTTGATCTTTTTTCAATAACTATTAGAAGTATTTTACTTGGTTTAGTAACTTCATTAATTACATTATCTTCAGCTATCTTATTGGCAATTTCAAAAAGATGGGCAAAGAGTAGATTTATTAATCTCATAACTTTTCTATCAGGAATAGGCTATGCAATACCAGGAGTAGTAATGGCAATGGCTCTTCTTTCCTTTAGTAATTCAGCATTGCGATTTCCACCATTTCTACTACTAATCTGGGGTTATAGTGTGAGATTTCTGGCTGTAGCGAAAGGAGGCATTGATTCCTCTTTTGAACGCATGCATCCAAATCTAGATGAGGCAGCTGTAAACCTAGGTTCTAGATGGCCAAGAGTACTTAAAAAGATTCATCTGCCTCTTCTAAAAGGTCCAATGTTGGTTGGATCACTTCTAGTATTTGTAGACACATTAAAAGAACTGCCTTTAACGTTTGTACTCAGGCCATTCGATTTTGATACTCTTTCAGTAAGAATATTTCAATATGCTGGGGACGAAAGGATGGCTGAAGCAATAATACCTGCAATGTTAATTTTAATAATAGGCTTAATTGCTTCTTTAGCCTTAATTCCAAGTCTTGGAGAAATCCACTCCAACAAAAGCAAGAATCTATCTAACTAATTTAAATAACTCATTAAATCTATTGTTAACTCTAATTAAAGAATAAGTTAAGACATCAGAAATCGTTGATACAACTCTGTAGCAAAGTAATGATGATATCAAAGAAGCACCTAATTCTTGCTTTGTCGTTATCAATAAAATAATAGACTCGAAAACCCCTATACCTCCTGGCGCGCCAGGTACAACTAATCCTATAATCCAAGCTAAAGAAAATATTGACAGCCAGTTTAAGAACCCAAGGTCTGGTGCAATCGAAAAAGCTTTCAGACAGAGCCAAAAACCTAAAAATCTTAATAAGATAAAAACCATCTCCACTATAAATGGCCTAAATGGTATTTTAAATAAATATGAATTATGAATATCTATATTTAAAAATGTATCTTCCATATCATCTATCTTACGAAGTTTATTATATACATTTCTTTGCAAATAAAAGAATATACCTTTTCGAATAGGAGGGTAAATTATACAAAAGGGTAGTATGGAGAAAAATTTTATATATAAAGGTAGATCACCCATAGGTATCCATATAGAAGCCGAAAGTATCATTAAGAATGGCTCAATAGCTATTATTAATATTGACCTTGAAAAAGGTAAATCAGCTTTTAAGATTCTAATACGTTCTACAAAATGCCAAATACCGCCGGGTATATATTTAAATATATTTGTTTTGAGAAATAAAGCTACAAGATTAATTCTAATATTCTTACCAGCATTAGCTTCTAGCAAAAGCTTCCAAGCTAAAGCATTGGCTATCAAACTTAGCGATGTCAATAAAGTTGAAAATATCATAAGCATAAAAACAGAACTATCTAAAGATAGTTCCAATAGTTTTGACAAATTAATTGAAATTGAATATCCTAAGAACAAAAAGCTTAAAGTTGAAAATAATATTTTAAGATTAATTTTTGAAAAAAGAATCTTGAAAATATAATATATTCTTAGGATCATCTGTTTATTTTTATTATTCGAAAGACCAATCTTCGGATGGGACAAAATTCTCTAATGATTGAAACATTTCCTTTCTAATTTGATCTGGAGACTTGTCAGTTTCTTTGCTTATCTTGAGTAAATCATTATGTTCAGGCTTTATCGTTAATTCCCCATTAGGTCTCTTCACTTGTTTAACTTTGATTTCCCCAAATCTAGTAAAGCAAACTCCTTTTCTGCGGGGTAAGACCCATCGACCAATCTCAGTTTCTCTTAATCCTATTGTTGTGCCTTGAGAGAACCAAATCATTCTAAGTTCCTCAGCTAAATTAGAATATAAAATTGCTTGAATATTCATACCTTGCCTACCTTTTTTCATTTGGACTGGGTAAGAAATCACATCAAGAGCGCCTCCTTTTCGCAACTTAGTTATTAAATCCGCCAGGTCTTCTGGAGAACTATCATCTATCCAGGCCTCTTGAACTATCAGTATCTCCCAAGATAGTTTAGGGATTAATTTGTCTTGTTTTCCAAGGTTCACATTATCAATTTGACTTAATCTTAAGAAGTTTGGCCTGCAGAAATCTTTTTTGCCTAAGCCAATTCCTATCGATGAAATTTTAATAGAAGAAGGTTGCTTGAATTCATCTACAAAAACACTGAGCAAGGCAATCCCAGTTGGAGTAGTTAATTCGGATTCAGGCGAATCACTTCCACCAGACAATTGAATGTTATTTCTCTTTGCTATTTCCATAACGCAAGGGACTGGTACGGGCATGACACCATGAGCCGTTTTAATATTCCCTGAGCCAACTACCGGAGGTGTGCAATAAATATTTTTTGGCTTAAAAAAATCAATTGCTAGGCATACTCCAAAAATATTTACAAGAGTTTCAATAGAGGCTAATTCATGAAAATGGACATCACTAAGTTCACATCCGTGAACGACAGATTCTGCTAAAGCGATTTCCTTAAAAACATTTAAAATATTTACTTTTACGGAATCCTTTATTCGAAGACTATTAATTTCTTTTTCTATAGTTAGCCAACTTTTTATAGAGGGTAAAGTCTTAATTTTTTCGATATCAATCTTCTTTCCTCTTAATCCATAGCTTTTAGATTCTATTACTTCTAGTTTAAAAGATTTATTTAATCCTATTTTTTTTACTTCATCTTTGAGCAAGTTTTCTGGAAATCCCAAGTCAATTAAAGCTGCTAAAAACATATCTCCAGATATACCTATTGGACACTCGAGATAAAGATTTTTCATGATAAGATCTTTTTATTAATAATTAAAATTATTCATCTAGAAATTAAATTTCTAGAGATTATTAATCTTATATTTTTAAGCATCTTTTATAACTTCCCCTTTTTCTTTTGAACTGGATTTTTTCTAACTCCACTCTTCCTTATTTTACTTATACTAGGACCTAGTAATTGATAATCTTCAACTACTAAACTTTGTCCATTTCTTCTAATATTAAGACTTACAAAATTCCTTAATCCATCGATTGGTATATTCCCTTCTAAAATAATTTTAAATGGTACAGATTTCCTTCCATTATTCTTATTTTTTTGCCTGATCTTAACTATTGCTTCATTGTTTTCAGGTCTAGTAAAAATCAAATCGCCTCTAATGGAAAAATAATCATCGCCTTCTGGTAATTCATCAAAAACATCTCTACGATTCAAAATACTTTGATTTTCATTATTCTGAGATTTGATATCTGTCTTATCCAGTGTGCTCGGTTCCCATATTCCACTTATCTGCAAATGAAGATGTCCTGCTTCACGGCACCGAGGATACACGACCCAAAGATGTGGTTTTTCTATAGAGATATGCCTACGCATCAAAGTAATTACTCGTCCTAAAACCACCGAATCAATCTCTTCCCCTTGCAAGTCAATTAATTTTCCTCGATTAAATTGATCTTTATCTTCTGGCTTATAGAATCCTCTAACGATGCCTATGGCTCGATATTGCAAAGGTTCTGTAACTGGTGGAATCGGATGATTGCGCATCAAAATAAAGGGGACATTGTTTGCCCAACTAACAATTTAGCTAGCTTTTGATAATTTCTCAGTTTCAATTAATTATTCACAGATTGTTCAATCTGTGAATAATTATCATAGAAACCTTCTAAAGCCTGATCAATGGCATCTTCTGGACTCGTTGCATCATCAAGTGCAGAAGCTTTCCTCAATATATGCATCAATTCAAATGGGTTCTGAGGTAAAACAGATTCATTGGTCCTTTCTCCTGCATGATTTTCATGAATATCCTTGTTTCCCGAATAAGAACCTAATTGAGACGCCATGGAACTACTTTGAAAAAAACTAAAAATAACCATTAACCCTTGAGAAATTAAGAGTGCTTTTAGAGAATATTTCATGTGTTATGAGTTTAACCTTGATTTTTCTTGGATAAAATTCAATATCATATTACCTGATTTCCCAATCTTGAGCTGTGTTAATTGCAACCTGGAATGTTAATTCAATACGAACTCGCTTGCCTCAAGTCATGGACTGGATTAAGGAAGTTAATCCTGATCTACTTTGCCTGCAAGAGACAAAGGTTGAAGATAAGTCTTTCCCTAAAGAACAATTTGAAGAATATGGTTATCACACTTATTTTCATGGTCAAAAATCTTATAATGGAGTAGCTCTTCTCAGTAAGGAACCACTTAATGACGTGAGATTTGGAATTAAAGATGAATTAAAAAATAATGATGAAGCTGAAAAACTAAGTGAGCAAAAAAGAGTTATTAGTGCATTAATAGAAGGAATTCGAATAGTAAACATATATGTTCCCAATGGATCATCTGTGAATTCTGACAAATATGACTACAAAATAAAATGGCTTAAATGCATGAAAAAATATCTAGAAGCTCAATCAAAAAGAGAAGAGCCTCTTTGTCTTTTAGGAGACATCAATATCGCACCAGATGATAGAGATATTCATAATCCAGAAAAATTAACTGGTTCAATAATGGCCAGTGAATTAGAAAGAAAATGTCTTCGTGATTTATTGAATAAACGATTAGAAGATGTTTTTAGAATATTTGAACCTCATTCTGGGCATTGGAGCTGGTGGGATTATCGCAGCTCTGCGTGGGAAAGAGATAAAGGGTGGAGAATTGATCAGATTTATCTCAGCGAAGAACTCATTCAAAATGCAAAAAGCTGCAAAATTCACAAAAAAGTGAGATCTAATTTAAAACCAAGCGATCATGCACCTGTAGTTGTTGAAATCAACTGGCCCGCAGAAGATCTTGAGGACTCTTTTCCGTATTTCACTTGAAATTGTGACTTTCTATTCTCAAATCATCACACGAAGAATAAAAGATTTAAACAATTCAAAAATTTTATTGAAAAGATTAGATTATTCCTTGAAATAGCAGTAATGGATTTGAATTATGAGTTGTAAGGATCTATGCAAAAAAGTCACGAAGCAAAAAATTACCTATAAAATTTATACAACTTACAAATTAATTAAAGACGAATCAGACTGTTGTAGGCCAATATGGCCAACTGTGTTTATGAGCCCAATCGCATAGTTGCCGTGACAAACGCGTTGAACACAAATCGTTCAGAGGCAATCTTTAGTGCTGCTAAAGAACTAATGCCTGGGGGGGTAAGTTCTCCTGTTAGAGCTTTTAAATCTGTTAATGGCAATCCAATTGTCTTTGATCGAGTTAAAGGCCCTTATGCATGGGATGTGGATGGAAATCGCTTCATCGACTATGTAGGGAGCTGGGGGCCTGCTATATGCGGTCATGCTCATCCTGAAGTAATTGCAGCTCTTCAAGAAGCCCTAGAGAAGGGAACCAGCTTTGGGGCTCCATGTGAACTGGAGAACCAATTAGCAGAGATGGTTATAGAGGCTGTTCCAAGTATTGAGATGGTTCGCTTCGTCAATAGCGGTACAGAAGCCTGCATGGCAGTCCTAAGGCTCATGAGAGCTTATACAGGAAGGGATAAGGTGATTAAGTTTGAAGGCTGCTACCACGGACATGCTGACATGTTTCTTGTGAAGGCTGGCTCTGGTGTTGCAACTTTGGGGCTGCCGGACTCTCCAGGAGTACCACGCAGCACCACGGCAAACACCTTGACGGCTCCATACAACGATCTTGAAGCTGTTAAAGAATTATTTGCAGAAAACCCAGATGCAGTCTCAGGTGTAATTCTTGAGCCAGTTGTTGGGAATGCTGGTTTCATTACACCAGAGCCTGGATTCCTTGAAGGACTTAGGGAGCTAACTAAAGAGAACGGGGCATTACTTGTTTTTGATGAAGTAATGACTGGATTTAGGATTAGTTATGGTGGGGCTCAAGAACGTTTTGGAGTCATCCCAGATCTAACAACAATGGGCAAAGTAATCGGCGGTGGGCTGCCAGTAGGTGCTTATGGAGGGAAGAAAGAAATCATGTCGATGGTCGCACCTGCAGGCCCCATGTATCAGGCGGGTACTCTTAGTGGAAACCCACTTGCAATGACGGCTGGAATAAAAACACTAGAACTTCTTAAACAAGAAGGCTCATACGAAAGGCTTGAATCAATAACTCAAAGACTTATCAAAGGTATTGTTCAAGCTGGAAAAGATGAAGGCATACCTATAACGGGTAGCAGCATAAGCGCAATGTTTGGTTTCTATTTATGCGAAGGGCCGGTAAGAAACTTTGAGGAAGCAAAATCAGCCGATTCAGAATTATATGGAAAACTTCATAGAGCAATACTTGAAAAGGGTATTTATCTAGCACCTAGTGCATTTGAAGCAGGTTTCACGTCACTTGCTCATTCTGAAGATGATATAAATTCCACTTTACAATGCTTTCAAGAGTGCTTCTCTGAAATCAAAAAGTAACGATGATTAAATACTAAAACTCAGCTTCTTACATAATAAAGAAGCCGAGTTTTAGTATTTAAGATTTAATTAGCGTAATAATTAATTACCTCTACCGCCGACAATAACAGGATTTCCACCACCTTTATTACCAGGCAAAGCCGGAACTACTTGTGTTTTTCCATCCCACTTGTCTAAGAACAATTTAAAGAGAACTTGATCATCAAGACTTTGAGTCAAAGTCTCATACCTTAGGGCTTCTTGCTCAGCAATTTTAACTTCAGTTTGTGCCCTAAGTAACTGCTGTTCAGCAATTTGTTTCTGTTCAATAGCTGCTCTATATTCTTCTGCTATTTGTAAACCAGTTAAATCAAGAGCCTGTACATCTACATAGTCAAATTTATCTAATTCTTTAGCAACTGTCTCTTCTACTATTCGAGAAATATCGCTCCAATTACTTGCAATGGCAACCAGCTCATACTTTGAGAAAACTGATTTCAAAGCTTTCAATAAAGAAGGCTTGATTATTCGAGGATAAACTTCTGAATCAGTATAAGAGATAGTACTAAAAACTCTTCCAGCCTCACTTGACCTAACTGCATATTTTACAGTTGCTGTAGCCTCAATAACTTGAAGATCCTTTGTAAGCGCCTCAAAATTTTCTGGTATAACTTTAGTTCTTACGTCAAAAGGATAAGTGGCCTGAATGAAAGGAACTTTAAAGTTAAGGCCTGGATTTCTGGGCCTGCCACTAACTTTCCCAAGAGTTGTTACCACAGCCACCTTTCCAGCTGGGACAACGAATAGAGCTTGTGTAAGCAGCAAGAAGCCCGTAAAAGAAAGGACCAACAAAAGAGTTGTCGCACCACCAGGTCCATTAGGTGTAACGTTACGAAATGGGGTTGTCATTGGAAGACTCAACTATTCAAATTTTATGAATAACTAGTGGAATTTGTGATAATTTTTAGTTTCTTTCAGTAATTCAGTTCAATTCTCTGACTCTTTTCAGGATTGCAAGATAAAGTTCTTCGTCGACCTCCTTAATGTCATATTCCGAAGGTCTAACTCCATGATGATATTCATGCAAAACCATCCAACAATCTCTATCAAGATCTTCATTTCGCTTATCAGTCAGTCTAATAACCTTCTGAGCTAATTCATCAACCAATTCCTGGAAAGAATCCATATGACTACAAATTGATCTTAATAAATTAACTTGATTACCTGAAATTTTCGTATTGCAAAGGGACTTCAAGTTCTTCCTCTTGAGATCTTAACAAAGTAATTGCTTCCTGTAAGTCATCTTTATTTTTACCAGTAATTCTTAAAGATTCTCCTTGAATGGATACATTTATCTTTTTAATCTTATCTCGAATAATTTTACTTATTTTCTTGGAAATCTCCTGTGACAATCCTTTCTTTAATAAAATCTTTTGTTTAACACGATTACCCGAAGATGATTCAGGTAATTGAAAGTCAAATATCTTTAGAGACAGATTTCTCTTAGTTGCCTTTTGCCTTAAAATAGCTTCAACAGCCTGCAAGGTCATATCACTTGCCGTTATTATGATTAATTCATTTTCCTGTAGATCAATTTCAGTATTTGAAGCCTTAAGATCATAACGTTGACCTACCTCTCTATTTAATTGATCAACTGCATTGATCAATTCCTGACGATCAAAGTCTGAGACAACATCAAAAGAATAAGTTCCTGACATTTAATTAATCTGGGATTCTAATTTTCAAATTATATTATGAATAGACCTATATCATTTTTCTTATTAAATCAATAACTTAACTCAAGGCTTCATAAAAAGTTATGATTAAATGTAAATAAAAAATATCTAAATATTCTTTTCACCCATCAAAAAGTTTCAATCAAAAAACAATAAGCTAACTATCTTTCCCATTTCCTCAGCATTATTGCAACTACTTAAAAGTGTTTCACTATCATGAAATGCAAAGCATATTAACTGATCACAGCGACTGATAATCTCTTGGTTGCAAAGGCTGCTAGCCATCGGAAGAGATAACTCATCATTATCAGGTTTCTCAATCAAATGCAATACATTACTTAATTGATCTCGAATCTCTGGGGTTTGCCTTTCTAGACTTTGAGGTAAAAGTACTGTTAAAAGTGAAGAATCCACCTCTAAAACGGCTCGTATTACAGCAGCGTTGACACCTTGAGAGCCTGATGTGATCAAAGAATGTCCTTCTTGCGCCAAAGATCTAGCTATCAACTCCACAAGATGAATGGCTACTACAGGTACATGCCTGCTCCCTAAGAAAGCAATTCTTCGTTTTCCCTTGTCTTGTAACAAGGCCAACTCCTGAGCCAACGTATCAACGCGGCCAAGAGAGGGGAGGTCCATAGATCGACTCAAGGACATTCCCATAAAGACTTATTGAAACTAGTAGTGCGCATGAATTTATGAATGAGTTTCTAGTCTTGAGAAAAGTCGAGTTAAATCACAATGCTCTTCCACTAGACGAAAGGCATAAGTAGCTTTTACCGATTCATGCAATCGCACATGGCCAAAAGCATTTTCAATTACCTCAACAGTAGAAAGAGTATCTCTATCAACTCGTAATAAAGGAACTTCTAGTTCTTCTGCTCGGTTAACCAATTGAGGAAGAGGCTCGCCAGCTCCTGTAAGTATTAAACATTGAGTTGAAGCCTCCAAAGCAGCTAATTGCAAATCAGTACGATCCGCTCCAGTTACGACAGCCATATTACGTCTCCTTCGAAAAAATTCCATTGCAGAATTAACACTCATTGCCCCGATACTTAGTGTTTCAACCATTAATTCCAATTTATCTGAACAACAAATAACTCTTGCTTCCAATCTGCTGGCCAGCTCTTCTACTGTGACGCTTCTTAAAAGAGGCGAACGAGGCATAATTCCAAACACCTCTATACCTAATGCACCTAAAGCAGGTACTACTTTAGTTTGGATGTTATTAATTTCACTAGGGTCAACACCATTCAGTACTACACCAACAAAATGCTCTTCAAGCTCTTGCTTAGCAGCCAATAAATCATCAACACTTCTGCTGTCTTGCCAAGTATGAACTAATAAAGCCGGTATATCTAATCTTTTAACTAATTCAACAAGGCTTAATCCATAAAGCAACCCTTCATGAAGGCTGCCAGCACCTTCAAGAATATTTATTCCATCTATAGGGTCTAATAATGTTTCCTTAAATTCTTCAAATCTTATTCCAGGTTGAAGGTTTGAATCAATTAATCGACTTTCAGAACTTTCAGAAGATATATAATCTACAGAAGGTATTAAATCTTTTGCAGATAAGCCTAAAGTCTTACCAATAAATCGAACGTCTTCATCAATGATTTTGGAATTTCTAGATTCAGATTCCGAAAACAACTCAACAGTAGTAGCAAGGGGCTTACCAAATCTAACTTTTTTTTGAGAAGCAATACACTTTCTTGCCATACCAAGCACCAAAGCGGATTTACCACTAAATGGCTCGCATGATCCGATCATCAAGGTCTTTGCCACGACCGGACTCCTAAACAGTATTAGTTATTAATTTTATAATTTAAAAAAAATTCCTCAACAGCATTGAAAATAAATGCTTGGAGATCCACAACTTTATGAAAGCATTTCAAATATGAGCTTTCAATGAGGCAATAATCTTTTCTCGCAAAAAAGCTATTACCTCAATCCATATTGATTTAATGAATTTCATGAATTCTTCAAGTCCAAATACCTCTCGTTGGTCTGATCTCAGAATAGGTATTACTGGAATCTCTGGGACCCTAGGGAAAGCCTTAACTAAAACGCTTAGAGAGAAAGGTGCATACGTTGTAGGATTAACAAGCAATCAAAAATCCAATAACTCCTTCACATCAGATTCCCCAAACGAATTAATTAATTGGAAGTGTGGAGAAGAAAAAGAATTAGATAATGTTTTAAATTCTCTTGATATTTTAATTTTAAATCATGGAATTAACCTTCAAGGATCACAAACAAATAAAGATATTAGTAAGGCTTTGGAAATAAATGCTTTAAGCACATTACGTTTTTTAGATCGTTTTGAAGAACTACTCAAGAAAGATACATCTCAAACAAAAAGGTGTGAGGTTTGGGTTAATACGTCTGAAGCAGAAATACAGCCAGCCTTTAGTCCTACTTATGAAATAAGCAAGAGGCTTTTAGGGCAAATAGTTTCTATTAAAATGAGTAATATAGCTAAAGGAAAGAAATCTTATCTGACAATCCGAAAAATCATTTTAGGTCCTTTTAAGTCCAATCTCAATCCTATTGGCATAATGAATGCTGAATTCGTAGCACGTCAAATATTAAATCTGTCAGGACTTAATTTAAAGTTAATTATTATAAGTCCAAACCCATTTACATATCTAATAATGCCTATTGTTGAAGTTTTAAGATTTATTTATTTCCGGTTTACTAGTTTTATAAACAATAAATAAGAAATTAGGTCTAATTGTTTCTTTCAGTAAGTATCTCAAAACCCTTACTTGTAACAAGGACCGTATGTTCCCATTGAGCAGAAAGACTCCCATCTTGAGTTACAACTGTCCAGCCATCTTTCAAGGTTTTACAGGCTTTACTCCCACTATTAACAATAGGTTCTATTGCAAGAGTCATCCCAGGCCGCAAAGTTACATTTGGAAGATCTGTAGTTCTAAAGTTAAAAACAGATGGTTCTTCATGAAGATTGCGACCAACCCCGTGCCCGGTGTAGTCCTCTACAACACTAAAGCCATTCTCCTTTACAACGTCTTCTACTGCGCCAGCAATATCCATTAAAGTGTTTTTAGGCTTAACTTTAGATATACCAGCATTTAAAGCTTCTTGAGCAACTCGACTTAGCTCTTTAGCAATTTCCGAAACCTCTCCTACGCAAATAGTTATACAGCTATCTCCGTGATAGCCATCAAAATAAGCGCCAGTATCAACTTTAAGTAAATCTCCTGATTTTATAATTCTTTTCGAGGAAGGGATTCCATGAACAACTTCATTATTAATACTTGCGCAAATACTAGAAGGGAATCCCTGGTAGCCCTTAAAACTTGGAGTTGCTCCCATTTCTCTAATTGTTCGCTCAGCATATTCATCTAAATCTCCTGTTGTCATACCAGGAGAAACCATTGATTCAATTTCTTTTAGGACCGTAGCTACTATTTTGCTGGCATCTCTCATTATCTTTATCTCGCGTAGAGATTTAAGCTCTATCCCTCTTCTCTGCTGAATCCTAGGGCCAGTTTTGCTAATGCTTCCATTGGAAGATGCTAGTAGGTCAGAAAAAAGATTCATATTTCCCAAATTTTTATAATATTAATTTGCATAGCTCAATTTGAATAAAGAAAAAATAATTTATAACTCACTCGCAGAAAGCCATCAAGAAAATCAGTTAAACAAGGAAAGAGGTGCTGATTAAGAAAGCAGGCAGCTTGACTTAGCCATCTTTAACTAGAGAATTTATCCCATTATTTGAAATCACATTTTTTAGGAAGATATTACTCACTAGTAATAGATTCAAAACACTTGTTAAAAAGTGAACTAAATAAGCTGATGGCCATTAATTTGAATGAAATCATAAAAGCTACGGATGCGAATCATCTTTGCTTAATTCAATACAAAACAAAATTCTTTTAATGCCTCTCTAAAGGGTAAGCCAAGTTTCAGAAAATTTTTCTCTAAAAAGCAAAGAAAGTTAGGCAAGACTGATTAATTAGCAGTTACAATAATTATCTGGAAAAAAATAGGATCAGTGATGTCAGAAGACTCAAAATCTACTCCCGCAAAAACAGAAGCCGTTGAGGCCTCTGAAACCAAGGTCTCTACTGAAAAAGTGTCAGCTTCTAAAGCTACTAAGAGTATTTCACAGGGAACCAAAAGCAATGCTCCGAAGAGAATCAGCCCAAAAGAGATCATTAGCGAATTCGAAAAATCTCAAGAAAAGCAAAACCTTCCTGAGATATATGTAGGCGACACAGTTAAAGTCGGGGTAAAAATAAGCGAGGGAAACAAAGAGCGTGTCCAGCCCTATGAAGGAGTGATAATTGCAAAAAGGCACGGAGGGTTAAATCAAACAATCACTGTTAGAAGAATTTTCCAAGGAATTGGCGTAGAGAGAGTTTTTATGGTTCATAGCCCACAAGTAGCTTCTATAAAAGTCGAACGCCGAGGTAAAGTTAGAAGAGCGAAGCTTTTCTACCTGCGTGATCGTGTTGGTAAAGCCACTCGAGTAAAGCAGCGCTTCGACCGCTGAGGTTTCGGCCTCGTCCATCCAAATGTCATTATTGAAATAATGACCCGAGGGTATTCACAATGCGCCGTTAGTTCAGTTGGTAGAACGCAGGTCTCCAAAACCTGATGTCGGGGGTTCGAGTCCTCCACGGCGCGTTCGATCACCCTCTCTGCAGTTACTTTGTTTAAAGAATGGAGTTAGATCTTCAACCTGGTGATGTTGTAAAAGTCCTTGAATCAGCCGCACTAGGCTGGGTTCGAGCAAGAGTAATTCGAGTTAAATCTGGAGGTAGAGTTGTTGTTCAAAGTGATCAAGGTAGGGAATTCACTGCAAGAGGAAATCAAGTTCGGTTAATAGAACCTGCAGGATTTCGCCCTTAAATTTCATTTCCATGATTACGTTCTCAAAGGAGCTATTTATCCAAATCAAAAAACATTGATCATCGTTTATCAATCATTTGCTACTTGAAAATTATTGAAAAAACACAAATTCCTTAGTTAGAGAGTCGCTGGTATTAGATTAATCATTCTAGGATGTTTTTTTTTCAATCCAAGCCACCCAGACTCATTAACTAAAGCCCTCTTAGGGCATTGTTCATCTGGGACCGTAGTTCAACTGGTTAGAGCACCGCCCTGTCACGGCGGAAGTTGCGGGTTCGAATCCCGTCGGTCCCGTTCTTCACAAAATCAAGCGTGACGGTTCGAGTAAGACTTGCCCCTAGTCCCACTGGAACTCTTCATATAGGAACAGCTAGAACAGCATTATTCAATTGGCTCTTTGCTAAAAAAAATAGTGGGAAGTTCTTACTCAGGATAGAAGACACTGATAAAGAGAGATCGAAGCAAGAGCACCTAGAAAATATTCTTCAGGGACTAAAATGGCTAAATCTTCAATGGGATGAAGATTTAATAATTCAAAGTGAACGTATCAACTGTCATAGACAAGCCATTAAGAAACTTCTTGAAGAAGGTTATGCCTACAGATGTTTTGCAACCGAAGTAGAACTTGAAGAGATGAGAGAAGCGCAGAAGAGGAGAGGAGAAGCTCCTCGATATGACAATAGATATCGAGATCTCAGTAAAGAAGATGAAGCAAATTTCATAACTGAAGGAAGATCTTATGTGATTCGTTTTCGAATAAATGATGAAGAAAGAATTGAGTGGAATGACCTTGTAAGAGGACAAATGAAATGGAAAGGAGAAGACTTGGGAGGAGACATGGTTATTTCCAGGAGAGCGAACTCAATGGAGATTGGCGAGCCTCTTTACAACTTAGTTGTTGTAATTGACGATGCTGAAATGCAAATATCACATGTCATTAGAGGTGAAGACCATATAACAAATACAGCAAAACAAATACTCCTTTATAAAGCTTTAGGACTTAGAATTCCTGAATTTGCTCATACTCCTTTAATTCTTAATTCAGAAGGGAAAAAACTTTCAAAAAGAGATGGGGTTACTTCTATAAATCAATTTAGAGATATGGGATACACAGCAGAAGCCTTGACTAATTACATGGCTTTACTGGGGTGGTCAATACCCGAAGGAATGAATGAAAGATTTAATATTGAAGAGGCTGCTGAATTATTTAGTTTTAAACGTGTAAATAAAGCAGGGGCAAAATTTGACTGGGACAAACTTAATTGGCTGAACTCTCAAGTCATTCATTCATGGGAACCTGAGATCTTATATGAATCGTTAGAAACTATTTGGGCAAAGGCTGGTTGGACAATTCCCAGTCGAGCTTGGGGGATTGAGCTAAGTAAACTCTTAGGACCATCACTAATAACTCTTCAAGACTCATTAAAACAATCAGAGCCATTCTTTAATGAACCTGAATTAAAATCTGATGGGATCAAACAACTTGAGAGTGAAGGAGCAAAAGGCTCTCTGAAAGCGCTTTTAGAAGAATTAGAAAAGAATCCATGGGACGGTAAAGACATACAAATAGCAAAAAGTCTTATTCAAGAAATTTCTGCTTCTCTCAAAATCAAAAAGGGGCTTATCATGAAAAGTCTAAGAGCTTCTCTCCTAGGAGATTTACAAGGACCTGACCTAATAACCACCTGGTCTTTATTAGCTCAAATAGATAAAGATAAAAATCGATTAAGAAAAAGTATCAAATAATTTTTTAAGTTTTTTCTTTTTTAAGTAAGCCCAATGCATTTGCAATTGGCTGTGCAGTAAGTCCTTGTATCCCTACCGTCATAAGAATTGTCAGAAAAACCAGACCTTGTAATGGTCCAGCACCTAAAACTCCTGCTTGCTCTAATCGTATTGAAAACAAAGAAGCAACTGCCGCTGTAACAATACCTCTAGGAGCAAGCCAGCCCAGAAATAATTTTTGCTTTAAATCTAGGGGTAATCCAATAGTTGCAAGACTAACTGCCAACGGTCTAACTATCACCATCAGAGTAAGGACACATATAACACCACCCCATCCAAGAGGACTTAATTCTCCCCAAGAGACATCTGCTGCAAGCAAAGGGAAAAGCATGGTTATTGCAAGTTGAGCTAATTGCCTAATAAGTTCATCTAATTCATTTGCATTAGTTGATGGCCTACGGCCTACTACAAATCCAGCAGCTACTGATGCAGGTAATCCTGATTCTGGTAAAAGCCATTCAGATATCCCATATAAAAGAAAAAGAAAACCAAGGGTTAATTGCAATCGAATACCTAAAGATGGATCAGGGGGCAATCTTCTTAAACACTCGGACAATATCCAACCAGTAAGCAAACCAATAGAGACTCCACCTCCTAATCTTGCAAAAAGCCCTAAGGCAACCTCTTTCCAACCATGAAGGTCTCCAACTAATAGTTCCAATAAAAGCAATGCTAAAACAGCACCCACTGGTTCAAGTACAAGTCCTTCAGCCTCAAGAACATCGCTTAACGGAGATTCAAGCCGTATTTGCTTCACAAGAGGAGTCACCACGGTAGGGCCTGTTGCTAAAACAATTGCGCTATAAACAGCAGCAACATTCCATCCGAGTCCTGCCAACCAATGAGCCGCAAGAAGGCCTGCCGCCAAAGAAATAGATAGTCTTATAAATGAAATTCTTATGACAATTGCTTTAATTGTTTCTCCTGGAAGCCGCAAATTTAATCCACCGTCAAACAAAACAAGGCTTACTAATAGGCCAACAATTATTTCCAATCCTTCTCCCAGGTCGAGTGGTTCGACTAACCCAAGACCTGAACGACCAATCAGCAAGCCAGATAGCAATAGCAAGACCACTCCTGGTAATCCAGTAACTAAAGACAAAAATCTTGCTCCCGCTCCTGCAAAAACGGTTATTCCCCAAAGAAGGCCAAGACGCTCAGGCGTCATAGATACTGGCGCATAAAAAGTTGAATCTCACTTCATTAACATTCATAAGGTATATACCCGAAAAACTAATTTTGCTATCAATCATTATGAAGAAGATAATTTAGTAAAACATTAAAATTCCTCTTATATAACTATAAGAAAATGAGATAGGTATATCTCTTTATAACCTTTTTGATAAAGGATAGTGAGAAAACTAAAAATTTTTATCCCGAAAAAAAGTAATTAGCAGCAAACAAAATGATAGAAAGCAGAAATAAACCGGCTATAGCCATTCGGCCATTCCATATTTCAGCCTGGTAAGTAAAACCTCTTCTCCATGAATTAAGTTCTGTCTTGCTAACATTTTGAGTATTGGGTGAATTATTTTTTGATTCAGAGTACATAGCTGAGAAACTCAAATAATTTTACGTCTTTTAAAAAGGAGGGGTTTGGTCATACAAGGAATTCGCTTGAGTTAATGGCAAGCGTCCTGAGACTCCTAATTCAAAAGAAGATTTCACTCCAGATACTAATCGCAATAACCCGGCTGTGCCTATCATTGCTGCATTGTCAGTACAAAAAGTCTTAGGTGCGATATGAACATCAATAGAATCCTTCAAAGCTCTTTCTCTCATAGTCTTTCTCAAACAAGAATTTGCAGCCACACCACCTACCATAACCAAGCATTTAAGGCCTTGATCATTTGCACAGCGAAGACTTCTATCAACTAGCACTTCGGCAACAACTCTTTCAAAACTAGCCGCAAGATCTTCTACTGGTAAAACTTCCTGAGACAATTTTAATTCTTCTATTTTACGAAGCATGGCAGTTTTGAGACCGCTAAAAGAAAAATCATAAGGATAGAATCCACCTTCAGGATTTGAGACTCTGCCTTTTGGAAGCAAAAATCTTTTAGAATTACCATTCTTACCAATCTCTTCAATTACAGGTCCACCTGGATAACCAAGGCCAAGCAATCTTGCAACTTTATCAAAAGCCTCTCCAGCTGCATCATCATGACTTCGCCCCAAACGATTGAATTTATTAAACGAGTCAACTTTTATTAATTCCGTGTGTCCTCCACTTACCAAAAGAACCAAAAATGGAGGTTTTGGGGGGGAGTCTGAAAGAAGAACAGAAGCAAGATGTCCTTCTAAATGATGTATTCCAATAAATCTTCGATCATAAAGAGACGCTAATGTCCTCCCTGATACTGAACCAATTAATAATGATCCAGCTAATCCAGGCGCAACAGTTGCTGCTATAGCATCAATTTCTGTAATTGACTTTCCCGATTTTGCTAATGCCTTTTCTATTAATGATGGCACTACCTCAAGATGAATACGGGATGCCATTTCCGGGACAACACCTCCCCATTTAGTATGCTCATCAATTTGAGAAGAAATATAATTCGCTAAAACATGAATTTTCCCTCGCTCTAAACCCATCACAGCAACAGCTGACTCGTCACAACTTGTTTCGAGCGCAAGTACTGTTTGCATTTTGGAGACAAATTTCATCTAAGTTGTTATATAGAAGAGCTTCACAAAAAGCTAATCAAATGAAAAAAGAATTTAATCTAATAGGTCGCCTTCTGGGCATTCTCCTATCAGCCTTAATCTTTGTAGGTTTTGTTCCAACAGCAAATGCTGCCAAAGGAGCCACTCTAAATAAAGATAGGCCTTCAACTGAATTCACTACTTCAGCATTAACTCCTTGCTCTGAAAATGAACGTTTCCAAGCGAGAGCAAGTGCCGCAACAACCCCCAAAGACATTGCAAGATTTGCTCGATATAGCAAAGCTTCCTGTGGAGAGGATGGACTTCCTCACCTACTAATAGGACCACCGATTGAACCTTTTGGGGCATTGCTTAACAGAGGTCATGAAGGAGACTTATTAATTCCTGGGGTAATGTTTATCTATATAGCTGGCATTATTGGATGGTCTGGAAGAGAGTATTTAAGATATGCAAAGACTCAAAAGAATGCAGCGGAATACGAAATTATTATTGATACAAAAATAGCTTGGGAATGCATCAAGAAAGGAGCCGCATGGCCATTACATGCAAATAGAGAAGGCAAGAATGGGGACCTTAGAGAAAGTGACAAAAACGTATCTCTCAATGGGCCTAGATAAAAATCTTCAAGTTTATTTATTTCTTTAAAACTTTTATTCTTTAAATCAATGCTCAAAATCTTCTATACAAAATGGTTCAGATCAGCTCCTGTAGTTGCTGCAATCTGGATTTTCATAACAGCAAGTATCATTGTTGAATTCAATAGATTTGTTCCAGACCTTCTTTTTCACCCAATATAAGAATTCATTATTCATCTAAATTTTATCAATTTTTCCAATTTAATCACAGCAACATTTATATCATCATTTAACACTTCAGCATCAAATTCAACTTTGGCTTTTAGCTCTTCATTAGCTCTTAGAAGTCGCTTTTTAATTGAGTCCTCAGTTTCAGTCCCTCTGCCTCGAATACGTTTTTCTAAATCATTAAAACTAGGAGGAGAAATAAAAATCTGTAACGCCTCTGGGCATCTTGCTCTTACTTGTCTGGCTCCTTCAAGCTCTATCTCAAGAAGTACTTTTAATCCCTTTTCTAATTTCTGACGAAGTTGTTCTATAGGTGTCCCATAAAGATTACCTGCAAACTCAGCCCATTCAAGAAACCCATTTTCCTGAATAAGAGCTTTAAATTCCTCTCGCTCCAAAAAATAATAGTCTTTCCCATCTCTTTCTCCTTCTCTTGGTAAACGAGTAGTTGCTGAGACAGAAAGGCAAAGATCTTTATTACGCTCTAAAAGTTTTTTTACTAAGGTGCCCTTTCCAACGCCACTTGGTCCTGTAATCAAAGTGAGCTTGCTGAAAGAATTCATGTATTTTGTCGAATTAATGAGCAGAATAAGTATTCGCAAGCCGAGTTCATTCAAAAAATGAAAAGAACTTCATTGCAAATAATGGATGTAACAAGCCTAAAGGCTGTAATTGCAGATCTAAGTAAAAAAATAATTCCTAGTCGTTTCGAAAAAGCACAACAATCAGACCCTAATACTATTCAGCTTGGATTAAGAACTTTAAAAGGACTTATATGGATTGAAATAAGTTGGGATGTTGAAGCTCCAAGATTTGTGGAAGTTATTCCTCAATCAAAGATTGGCTCAAAGGCAACTCTTGCAAATCAAATACATCATGGGCTGAAAGGTTTGGCATTACTGGAAATTAAACAACAAGGTTTTGAACGAATAATTCATTTTTCATTAGGCCTTCGTCCAGGGGGAGATATAAAAAAAACGCTGGTAATTGAATTAATGGGAAGGCATAGCAATTTATTTTTATTAGATCAAAGCAATAAAGTTATAACTCTTGGACGGCAAGTTAGAGATCATCAATCACGATTAAGGCCTATTAGCACGGGTGATACCTATGTACCTCCTCCTCCTTTAAAAGGTCTGCCTCCGAACAAAGAAGAGTCATTTAGAAGCTGGAAAGAAAGGCTTTCTTTATTACCTATTAATTTCAAAAGAGCGTTACAAGAAACTTATCAAGGGATTAGTCCTTCTTTAGCTCTCCAATTAATAAATGAAGATAAAGAAATAGCAAAAGAATTTATTGAACTTAAAGTCGACGAAATAAAAATGGAGACATGGTTATTTATATACGGCAGGTGGATTGATTGGCTGAATAGTATTTCGCAAAATAAACCAATTATTTATTTCTCAGGTCCTACAGACTATAAGAACTGGACAACAAAAAAAAATAAAGTTTCTCATATAAACGTCGGCCTAAGATTAGGTGAATACTATAATTATAAAATCAATCAAAGAAAAAGTAATCAGTTAAAAGCAAATCTGGAGGCGAAGCTTTCTAAGGTTAAAAAAGAACAGGAGTCAGCATTGTTCAATCAAGAAAGTCTTCTTAAAGAAAGCTGTAACCATCAATTTATAAAAGAAAAAGCTGATAGAATACTTTGTCTAGAGTCTCCTAAGAGAAGTGAAATTGAAGAAGCTCAGAAACTATATAAGAAGGTAAAGAAACTTAAGCGATCAACTTCCATAATAAAAGGAAGAATCGAATTAACTAAACAAAGAATTACTGAAATAGAAGAGAGTATCACTATGCTGGAAAATGTATTTTTGATAGAATCAGGAGAAGAGAGTGAGAAACTAAATAGGCTTATTGATTTAAAACATGAGTTAGAAGAATATATTATTAAATCAAAGAATAATAGTTATACAAATAACACTAAAAAAGAAAAATTATCACATCATCTTGAAATATTTAGCCCAGATGGCCTAACAATCCAAATTGGTCGAAACCATAGACAGAATGAATTTATCAGTATCAAGAAAGCACGCAAAGGAGATCTATGGTTTCATGCCCAAGAATGCCCTGGCAGTCATATTGTTCTGAAAGCTTCCATAAAATCTTCAAGCGAATCGGATATTCAGCTCGCAGCTGATTATGCAGCTTTATTTAGTCGAGCAAAAAAAAATAAATTCGTTTCTGTTGTGATGGCGCCTATTGAAAGTCTTCAAAGAATTCAAGGGACAGTCCCTGGAACGGTTCGCTATAGAGAAAGTTCGGTTATATGGGGTAAAACAGAAAGAGCCTTGAAACATATGGCAACAGGAGCTAGTCGCGATGGCTTATCATCTGACTAAAGAGTTTGTTCAATGCTTGATTTCCTTCTAGGTACTCATGAATTTCTAGGGAATCATTCTTTCCCTGAATTCTTAGTGGGGTATATCTTTGGCGCAGCACTGATAATTGGAGCTCCAACAGTATTTCTCTTACTTGCATTCATGAGTGCACTAATGAAAACCAACGGGAAGATGGGAGGCTACAAAGAATATGCTAATTATGGGAAATCCTCTTTAAATGATTGCCCTCCATTCATTCTCCCTGATCCAACCAAAAATAACTAAAGCAAAAGTATTTGATAATTCCATGTAATTACATTAAAGATTTTTCATTAATTCATATTCCTAGCCTTTTTTCAAAAGCTAGGAATATGAATTAATGAAAGTGCAACTATAATTGTATAAAATCAAATAAATAGATTTGAATATCACTTTGGAATTAATTCAAATTCATGAATGAAGAAATTTCAAAAGAAGAAGACTTGAAAATGACCTTTACAGATCATTTACAAGAACTTCGAGAAAGAGTTATAAAAAGTTTTATCGCAATAATTGTAGGCGCATTCATTAGCTTGTTATTTATTAAACCTATTATCAAATTGTTAGAGAGACCAGCGAAATCAATCCATTTTCTACAATTATCTCCCGGCGAATTCTTATTTTCCTCGATAAAAGTTGCTGGGTATTCAGGCCTATTAATTGCACTTCCTTTTATTATTTACCAAATTCTTAGATTTATATTCCCTGGGTTAACTAAAAATGAAAAACGTTTAATCGGTCCAGCTGTTATGGGTTCAGCAATATTGTTTTTGGCGGGAATTTCATTTGGTCTATGGGTGCTAATCCCCGCCGCCTTGAAGTTTCTAGTGTCTTATGGAGCAGAAATTGTTGAACCTCTTTGGTCGATTGAGCGTTATTTAGATTTTGTCTTTTTAATCATGCTTAGCGCAGGATTAGCATTCCAGATTCCAGTACTCCAACTCATATTAGGAACTTTAGGAATTGTTCAATCAAAAAAAATGCTCTCAAGTTGGCGCTGGGTTGTAATGGGCTCAGCCCTTGCTGGAGCTGTCCTTACACCTTCAACTGATCCAGTCACAATGCTTTTACTGGCAGCAGCAATAAGTGCCTTATTTTTGTTCGGTGTAGGGATGGTTGCATTTACAGAAAAGTTCAAAGGACAAACTCCTCCAATCTTTCGTCCCCCTTCAACTGCAGAGTAAGAGCTCTTCCTATTCTCGGTTTTGCTCCTACCTTGTTCATCCAAACTCTAACCACTTCAGCCTGACCGGTTCGATTAACAATTTCCAAAATTTCATTTATATGAACATTAAAATCTTCCTCATTCAGGGGGAAAGACTGCTGCTCTAAATATCCCCACATTATCTGAAAATAAAGGTAATTGTTTCGGACCATTAGCTGAATGTCATAGGTAACACCCCACCTATTTCGGAAGCAATTAATTACTTCCTCTGCTGTCAAAGGGATTTGATTATCTAACAATTTGAATCCTCAACATCAAAAACCCTGTAGGTGCAACAAGAAAAGCCCATCTTGAATCCACGCTGGTTTATATTCTGACTCAGGTGAACATCAGTAATGACACAAATGACCGCCTCAGATGTGCCCTCAATGGGCAGGAGGCAGTTCATGAACCTACTTACCTTTGGGACAGTGACTGGTGTTGCGCTAGGCGCTTTGTACCCAGTTGCTAATTACTTCACGCCTTTAAGAGCGGGAGGAGGTGGTGGAGGAAGTTCTGCAAAGGATGAATTAGGCAATGCTGTAACAGCAAGTGGCTGGTTATCCAATCATGCAGTAGGAGATCGAAGCCTTGTTCAAGGCTTAAAAGGCGATCCCACTTATTTAATTGTTGAAGGTCCAGAGGCAATTACCGACTATGGCATTAATGCAATTTGCACACACTTAGGGTGCGTGGTGCCCTGGAACAATGGAGAAAATAAATTCAAATGTCCATGCCATGGAAGTCAATATGATTCAACTGGCAAAGTAGTAAGAGGGCCAGCGCCGCTATCTCTAGCTCTTGCTCACGTTTCAATTGAAGATGACAATGTACTGGTAAGTCAGTGGACTGAGACAGACTTCCGAACAGGCAATCAACCCTGGTGGGGGTGATATTGATGATCAAAGAAAGCTTCTCTAAATCTAAATTAAAAAAAATGCGACGCTCAATAACAATCCTTCTAAGTTCATTTCTGATAGGAATAGCAGTATTCATAGCACCTTCTGCAACTTTTGCTTACCCCTTTTGGGCTCAGCAAAACTATGAAAATCCACGAGAAGCTACTGGCAAAATTGTTTGTGCAAATTGCCATCTCGCGAATATGAAGACTCAGGCTGAAGTACCTCAAGCAGTTGCGGCAGATAGTGTTTTCAAAGCAGTAGTTAAGATTCCTTATAAGAATGGAACCGAAGAAATTGGAGCTGATGGCTCAAAAGTTCCATTGCAAGTAGGTGCAGTCGTAATGCTTCCTGATGGATTTAAACTTGCACCACAAGACCGTTGGACTGAAGAAATAAAAGAAGAAACTCAAGGCGTCTATTTCAGTGAGTACAGCGAAGAGAAAGACAACATTATTCTTGTCGGACCATTGCCAGGAGATCAAAATAAAGAAATAGTATTTCCTGTACTATCTCCCAACCCAAAAACAAATAAAAATATTCACTTTGGAAAATATGCAATTCATGTAGGAGGGAATAGAGGTAGAGGCCAGGTTTATCCAACTGGAGACAAAAGCAATAACAATGTTTATAACAGCGGAAATTCTGGAGAAATAATATCAATAGAACCTTCAGACGATGGATCTCAAGTTATTGCTATTAACACTAATGGAGGAGAAGTTAAAACGGAAAACATACCTGCAGGACCAACTCTGATAGTTAGTGTTGGAGATCAAATTGAGGAAGGCGAACCTCTAACTGAAAATCCAAATGTTGGAGGATTTGGACAAGTAGATACTGAAATAGTTTTACAAAGTTATGCACGAGTTATTGGACTAGTAGTATTCTTCGCAGGTGTTGCTCTATCACAAATAATGCTAGTTCTAAAGAAAAAGCAAGTAGAAAAAGTTCAAGCAGCAGAGGGTATTTAGATCGATTTAATTTTTAATGATGGAGAATGTTTTTATACTTGCATTTCTTAAATCACCAGGTGCTGAAATATTAAGATCTGGACCAATAGCTTTAAGATGGTATGGATTCTTAATTGCAGTTTCAGTAATAATTGGACTTAATTTATCAAGTTATTTAGCCAAGAGAAGAGCTTTAGAAAAAGGCTTAATCAATGATCTTTTACCGATTCTTATATTAAGCTCAATAATAGGGGCAAGAGTTTATTACGTAATATTTGAATGGAGAAATTATAGCGGATTATATTTTTGGTCTCATATAAATTTATTTGGCCTACAAGTTCCATTCCCAAGCATATTAGAGATATGGGGAGGGGGTATTGCTATACATGGCGCATTAATAGGAGGATTTATCTCAGTAATATTATTTTGCAAACTTAGGCTGAAGAATTTCTGGAATGTATTAGATGTTTTAGTGCCTTCTTTAGCGCTAGGGCAATCTATAGGTCGTTGGGGAAATTTCTTTAATAATGAAGCCTTTGGAACCCCTACCTCACTACCTTGGAAGCTATTTATTCCTATTAACGAAAGGCCTTTGATATTTAGCAATCAAGAATACTTTCACCCAACATTTCTATATGAGTCAATATGGAATTTCTTGATTTTTCTAACTTTGATCTACTTATTCCAATGCGAGTCAAAGGGTAAATTACTTTTGCCTTTTGGCACTTTAACTTTTATCTATTTAATCAATTATAGCCTTGGAAGACTATGGATTGAGGGCTTAAGGATAGATCCTCTTTGTATAAATTCAATTCCTCCTTTTTGTGAAGGGGGTATTAGAGTCGCTCAATTAATTAGCTTATTGTTAATTGTCATAGGAGTTCTTGGTCTCTCGTGGGTCTATAAACGACGAGAGGAAAAGATTCTCCACAAAACAAACACAAATCAAAACTTTTAGTGAGAAAGATTTCAATAGTTGGAGCTGGTCCTGGAGCCCTAGACCTAATAACCCAACGAGCTTTAAATCGAATAGAAGAGGCCGAGGTGCTGGTTTGGACAGATTCCTTGATACCTCCAAGGCTTCTAGAATTATCACAAAACAATTGCGAGCGAATCCCTTCAGGCTCTTTAACTCTTGAAGAAATTCTGAGAATATTAATTAAAAAGGCTAAGTCAGGGAAAAAGGTAGTTAGGCTTCATGATGGCGACCCATGTCTTTTTGGAGCTTTAACAGAACAAATCAACTTAATCAAGCAAGCCGAAATCGATGTAGAAGTAATACCAGGGATAAGTGCATATCAGGCAACTGCGGCAGCATTACAAGCAGAACTAACTATACCTGGAATAACTCAAACCATTATTCTTAGCCGTGCGAGTGGAAGAACAGGTACACCAGAGAGAGAAAAGCTAGAAAAACTTGCTTGTCTCAGATCATCATTATGCCTTTATCTAAGCGCAAGACACGTTGAAGAAGTTGAAGAAACTTTATTAAAATATTATCCCCATGATACTCCAGTAGCCATTGGATACAGAGTTAGCTGGGAAGATGAATGGTTGACAGTTGTACCTCTTAAACAGATGGCAGCCAAATCAAAAGAAAAGGGTTTAATTAGAACTACAATTTATATAATCAGTCCAGCATTTAATACAAAGGATAAACGGTCAAAATTATACGACAAATCTCACAATCATCTTTTTAGATTAAATTAAATAAGTTCTTTCAGGATTAGTACTTTCATAAGTGTCCTAAGATCTTAATTAATTTTATGAAAGTTTACTAAACCTAAATAGGAATAGGAGGAATTTGAAAGGTTAAATTGTATGGTTTAAAAAATAAAATCATATTAGAAAAAATTTATAAACAATTTAAACCTTTAAAGCCAATTCAGGCTAAAGATTGATTTTTGATTAGAATAAAAATAATTGTATAAATTTCGGTGGATATAATACGCACACAAAAAGCAAATAATCTCAATTATGACGAGAATAAAACTCCACTAGAAAAAGTTGGTGCCTTTATCAAAGAGGCCCGCCAAGGAAGAAATCTTTCTATTAAAGATCTTGCAAACAGTTTAAGGATTGGAGAAGAACAGATCTTAGCCCTGGAAAACGGACAAGAGGAACTCCTACCTGAAGAAGTATTCATTAAAGCAATGGTTAGAAGGATTTCTGAAAAGCTAGGTTTACAAACTGATTTTATACTTGAAGAACTAAAAGGCCGAAAAATCTCAATGAATAGTCTATACGAAGAGAAAATTGAAGAAAAAACAGCAACAGAAAAACCGAATTTAGTGCCTCTAGTTATTGTTTTCTCAGGGGTCTTAGGATTAACTTCCTCAATTCTTTTAACTAAATATATTGAAAATTTCAATAATTCTTCAAATAAAACTAATGATATTTCTCTTAAATCTATTTCTAATAAAAATCAATCTAATTCTATATTTTAGAAGTTTCAAGATAAAATCCTGAAACTTGGCTTGATATTTTCACCGCAATATTCCAATATATTCTTAATGCTCCATTTCTCAAGTCCTAAATTCTTTTCAGCATCTACGGGTATGAGTTTTATTATAACTTCATTGTTTTTCGCCTCAACCTCAATAGACGAAAGGACAGGCTCTGGTCTTCTATCTAAAGAGGCTGACAATCGTAAAAGCATTGACATCTCGGAAACAACTTTTCTCTGAATTCTGCTATCTATACATTGCCAAGCTTCATGTCGTTTTTTAGGGAAACTTTTTCGGTGATACCTTGCTATCCCTGCAACCATAAAATGTTCTAACTGAGAGTAGCCCAATAACTCTCCATGTCTTATTAAATACCATGAATGCTTGTGATATGAAGCTAGATTTATATGCTGACCACAGCAATGCAAAATAGAGGCGGCCCAAAGCAATTCTCTACCTTTTCCATCATCTGAATGTAAAACACCCTTGGTATTATCATAGAGAGTTAATGCATATTTCGCAACTTTTTCAGATCGAATAAGATTTACTCCAAATCTTTTGGCCTGATGCAGCACGGTACGTTGCCTAATACTGCCTTGTAAACTAAATCGATCTTGTAGGAAACCATTTCTAAACATCCAATCAACGACTAATCCTTCCCTTAGAGCTCTTTCACTCAAAATAACTTCTTCTACTTCCATCATTTTCATAATTGTTTGAAGAATTAAAATCCCTGGAACTATTATTTCCGCCCTTCTTTCACTTAAAGGTGTTAGCTTCCTAAGCTGATCAGAATCCATCTTCAATATATTTTCAGCTAATTGGTCTAACCCTAACTTCGAGACTTTATAACCTTGTAACTTAGTTTTATGCGTTTTGAATTGACTAATAAGTAATGAACCAATCGCCATTGCTGTTCCACTTGTAGCAACCATTAAAGGTGGCTTGCCAGATTTTATACGACGAGAAATTTTATCTACTGCAGGCTCAAAAGAACCTTGAATATAGGTTTTTAAAAATTCATGATCCTTCAATGATAGAGGTTCTTTATTTACAAAATCTCTTTTCAATCTAACTGCTCCTATTTTAGTGCTAGTCAAAGCTTTTGAATCATTAGCATCAGCAAGAATCAACTCCGTAGAACCTCCTCCAATATCAATTAATAGATGTGGGCGATTCTCAAATTGCATCCCTGAAATAACACCTAGATAAATCAATCTGGCTTCTTCTGTCCCACTGATAATTTCAATATCTAAATCAATCTTATCTTTTGCTAGATCTACAAAATGATCTCCATTAGGAGCTTCTCTAACAGCACTAGTAGCAGCAGTAAGAAGATTCTCTACGTTATAACTTTCAGCAAGGTCTTTGAATCTTTTTAATGTTTCTAAAGTTCTTGATATAGCAATATCAGTAAGTTTTCCCGATAACGGATCCTTTTCACCTAGCCTTGTTGTTGACTTCTCCGCAAATTCAATGCTGAATGTTTGCAAAAAGGTATCCACAGCAGCGATCAAGAGATGTGTGGAATTAGTTCCTATATCAATTGCTCCAACATAAATTATTTTTCCCGACTGAGTTAACCGAGAATTATTATCTTGAGAGTTTTCAGCCAAATAAGTGCCTGATTCATTTCCTGGCATTTTATCTAGATCCTAGATAAAGACACTCTGACATCTGAGACTTTAACTGTGAAGAAAATGTCTAATCTTTTGCAAATACACAAACTTTTCAGAACTTCAAGTTTTAAGAAAGAAACTAAAACACTAATTGAACTTTTGAGATGGAACAAACCAACCGGTAGATTAATTCTTCTTCTTCCGGCCGGTTGGGCTCTATGGCTAGCACCTAATGCTCCACCAAGTCTGGGGATGACAATTTTAATTATTGCAGGCACCGTTTTTATTAGTGGCGCTGGTTGTATAGCAAATGATCTTTGGGATCAGAAGATTGACCAGCAAGTTAACCGCACAAAAGCAAGGCCCTTAGCGATTGGTACTGTCAAAACATCTACTGCATGGGGCCTATTATGCCTAATGTTTTTCTTAAGTCTTCTCGTAGTTATTTCTCTACCGGTTGGGAGTAGAGTGCTTTGTCTACAGCTCTCTTTATTAGCATTACCAATAATCATTATTTATCCATCTACAAAAAGATGGTTCAAATACCCTCAAGCCATACTTTCAATTTGTTGGGGATTCTCTGTTCTTATTCCTTGGGCAGCAATTCAGCAAGGTATAGAACCAAATTTAGATTTATTATCATGCTGGATAGGAACAATGATTTGGACTTTTGGTTTTGACACAGTCTATGCAATGTCTGATAAGAATGATGATGAAATCCTAGGAATTAATAGTAGTGCACTATCTTTAAAAGGAGAGATTATTCGGCCAGTATCAATTAGCTACGCATTAACCTCATTATTAATAGCCATAAGTGCTTTTAGCGCAAACGTAAATTTATTTTTCTGGCCTTTTTGGCTTATAGCAACTATTGGAATGCAAAGAGAAATCTTGCTCTTAGACCTTCAATCTAAGAGTTATGGAAAGCATTTTAGCAATCAAGTAAAACTCGGGGGATTAATCTTGTTTGGATTAGTCTTAGGAAGACTTTAAAGGAGTCAATGGTTAAAATTCATTCAAAAAATACTGCGCCTCCACTCAAAAGAGGAGATGAATTTATTGCCATCTCAATTAGTTCTCCTTTAGATGATGAAAATTCCTTGTCAGAAGGTCTAAAGGTTTTGCAAGGATGGGGGTTAGTCTGTCGTTCATCAGTTACACAATTTGAACCCTGGGGCTACTTAGCAGGGAGCGATGATTTTAGATATGATCAACTTCATCCCAAAATTAAAACTGCACTAATTGCTTTCACACGAGGCGGATGGGGCGCAGCACGGCTACTCGAACGGCCACAAGCTTGGGAGAATGGATGGCTACTTGGGTTCTCCGATATAACATCAATTCTCTTGTCAAGACTATCGGAGGGATACGATGGGGGGATACATGGCCCACTCGTTACATCATTGGGATATGAACCGGATTGGAGTAAAGAAAGATTGAAAGCTATCTTGTTTGGCTCCTCAGTACCTGAACTTCGTGGAGAAGCATGGGTTGGGGGAAGAGCATCTGGGCCTTTAGTTGCAGCTAATTTAACTGTCGGGACACATCTCATTGGAAGTAGACATATGCCTAATTTAGAAGGGGCTATTTTAATATTGGAAGATACGAATGAAGAGCCCTATAGAATTGATCGTATGCTTACACATTGGCGACTAACTGGTTTGTTAACTAAAATTTCAGGACTAGCATTTGGAGATTTTAATAACTGTGTAGAAGAGGAGAGTAATAAGACAAAAAGCTCATTTGTTTTAGAAGAGGTTCTCAAAGAAAGATGTTTTGATCTTGGCATTCCAGTAATCGGAAAACTTCCAATTGGTCATTGTTGTGGGAATGCCGCAATTCCCATGGGAAGACCTGCCTTAATTGATGGGAATAAAGGAACGTTAACTATTTGTTCTTAGAAAGAATTATTGATTCAGCTATTGATAAGTCAAATTTCGTTGTAATTTTTAGATTAGATGGAGCAGATTCCAAAACGACTACAGGCAAGCCTAATCTCTCATAAAGAGAAGCGTCATCAGTAACCGTCCATCCCAAATCTATTGCCTTCTTATGAGCTTGCTTTAATTGATCCACTGCAAAACCTTGAGGAGTCTGTGCCGCCCAAAGAGACGATCTTTCAGGAGTTTCTTGTATATATCCACTACTATCTACAATTTTTATTGTATCTGTTACTCGAGTAGCAGCAATAACAGCATTACCAAGAGAGACTTTTTTCGCACATTGATTTAATAGATCTGCTTCAATTAGACATCTAGCGCCATCATGAATAAGTACATATTGAGCCTCAGAAGGTAACGAAGAAAGGCCCAATTGAACTGATTCCTGACGAGTTGAACCTCCATTAATCCACACCAAAGGTTTATTGCAATCTTCCACTGCTTCCATAATTGATTTTTTATCAATCGGTTGTCCAACAATTCCAATCCAAGTAATCGAATGTGCTGCAATAGCGGCTTGAATAGTCCAATAAATTATTGGTTTACCCGCTAAAGGCAAAAGAAGCTTGTTACACCCAGCATCCATTCTCCTACCACTTCCAGCAGCCGCTATTAAAAGATGCACAATTTATCCTCAGAATAAAAAGGTCCAAAGATTCTCATAAAGGAAACTTTTATACAATATTGACCGTTTGATATTAAATGAACTTGATTAACAAGAGTCTTACCAATTTCAAATTATGAATCATAAAAACGTTTATTCTCAGAAAATTTGAACAAATCGATTCAAAAGCTTCGAATTTTCTTTTCCAATTTTTAATCTTTCCAATCAATGACTGAATCAAAACTCCTAGAAGGTAAAACTGCTCTCATTACTGGAGCAAGTAGAGGTATAGGCAAAGCTATTGCTTTGGCACTTGCTGAAACAGGTGCTGAAATAATTGTGAATTACTCACAATCTCCAGATAAGGCAGAGTCTGTAGTTGAAAGCATTCAAGCCAATGGAGGGAATGCTTACAGTGTTAAAGCAAATATCGCAGAAGAATCCTCTGTGAATGAAATGATCAATATCGTTTTAGAACGAAGCAAGAGAATTGATGTATTGGTTAACAATGCAGGGATAACAAAAGATGGACTGTTAATGAGAATGAAAACTGAAGACTGGCAAGCAGTCCTGAACCTAAATCTTAATGGAGCTTTTTTCTGTACTAGGGGAGTCGCAAGACAAATGCTTAAACAAAAACAAGGAAGGATTATCAATATTTCTTCTGTAGTGGGGCTTATGGGAAATGCTGGACAAACAAACTACGCCGCTTCAAAGGCAGGATTAATAGGGCTTACTAAAAGTACTGCCAAAGAATTTGCTAGTAGAGGCATAACTGTTAATAGTGTCACACCTGGCTTCATTTCTACTGACATGACTAAAGAAATAAATAATGATGCAATCATCTCAGCAATACCATTAGGAAGGCTTGGAAAGCCTGAGGATGTAGCTGGCACAGTAAGATTTCTTGCCTCAGACCCTGCTGCTGCCTATATAACTGGACAAACTTTTAATGTTGACGGAGGGATGATAATGAATTGAAGTTATTTATCTTCTAAAGGTTGACCTAGCTCATCTCTCAATCTTCTTATTTTCTGCAAAAGCTTTAATCTTCTGCTTCGCGCAGTTACAGTAAGAAATAGCCTAAGGGGGAAATAAATCAAAGTCATGGTTCCGGCAAGGCCAGCCATAAGTACAAAAAATAAAACTCCTGGATCATTCATATTTTGAACATAACTTCCTTATGGTCATCTTGGAATAGGAAGTTGAAAAAGGATTCGGCTTTCCCCACTTAGTACCCCTCCCATTTTGCAAGTTTAGTGTGGGAAATTAATTAAAGTACTAGATAAAAATGGCTAAACTTCTTAGTTTTTCTGACGATTCAAGAAGCGCACTAGAAAATGGTGTAAACGCTTTGGGAGACGCTGTAAAAGTCACTATGGGGCCTAAAGGTCGCAATGTAGTTATTGATAAAAAATTTGGTGCCCCAGATATTGTTAATGATGGGGTGACTATTGCAAAAGAAATTGAACTTGAGGATCCTGTTGAAAACCTTGGAGCAAAATTAATCGAAGAGGTTGCCAATAAAACAAAAGATAAAGCTGGAGACGGTACGACAACAGCGACAGTATTAGCCCAAGTAATGGTTCATGAAGGGCTAAGAAATACGGCAGCCGGGGCAAGTCCTATAGAACTAAAGAAGGGAATGCACAAGGCCCTTGAAAGAGTTCTATCAGCACTTCAGAAAGAAAGCAAAGCTGTTAGTGGAGAAAGGGTTTTGCAAGTCGCAACAGTTAGTTCAGGAGGAGATGAAGAGGTCGGAAGGATGGTTTCAGCCGCTATGGAAAAGGTAACTTTTGAAGGTGTGATTACTGTTGAAGAATCAAAGTCATTATCAACTGAGCTAGAGATAACTGAAGGGATGGCGTTTGATCGTGGCTATAGTTCCCCTTATTTTGTTACTGACCCAGACAGACAAATTTGTGAATTTGAAAACCCTCTTTTATTAATAACAGACAGAAAAATTAGTTCAATTACTGAACTTGTTCCAGTTCTAGAAACCGTTGCAAAAAGCGGATCCCCTCTCCTCATCTTGGCTGAAGAAGTCGAAGGAGAAGCCTTAGCGACTTTAGTGGTCAATAAAAATAGAGGTGTACTACAAGTAGCGGCAGTCAGAGCTCCGTCTTTCGGCGAACGTAGAAAAGCAGCGTTAGCAGATATAGCAATCCTAACTGGGGCAACTATGATCAGTGAAGATAAAGCGATGACTCTTGAAAAGGTAGAGCTGTCTGATTTAGGAAAAGCTAGACGCGTCACAATTAATAAAGAAACAACAACTATCGTTTCTACGGATATTCATAAGGAAAAGGTTTCTGAAAGAGTTGCCGCTATTAAGCGTGAACTTGACGCAACCGAATCTGAATATGATCGAGATAAATTAAATGAAAGAATCGCAAAACTTGCAGGAGGTGTTGCCGTTATCAAAGTAGGAGCTCCAACTGAAACCGAACTAAAAAACAGAAAATTGCGCATAGAAGATGCATTAAATGCTACTAGGGCAGCAGTAGAAGAAGGAATAGTTGAAGGAGGTGGAACTACATTACTGAAACTAAGCAATGTACTAACAGAATTTTCAAAAACACTTTCTGGAGATCAGAAAACTGGGGTTGAGATCGTTAAAAAAGCTTTAGCCGCTCCTGCAAAACAAATAGCTATTAATTCAGGAGAGAATGGAGATGTTGTTGTATCAGAGATGCAAAGACTGAATAAAGGCTTCAATGCTCTCACTGGTAAATACGAAGATCTACTTGCAGCGGGGATAGTGGATGCTACAAAAGTTTTGCGACTAGCTCTTCAAGATGCAGTATCTATTTCTTCTATGCTCATAACAACAGAAGTTGTAATTGCAGACAAGCCTGAACCTCAGGCTGCACCTCAGGGGGAAGGTGGAGATCCCATGGGAGGAATGGGAGGAATGGGAGGAATGGGAGGAATGGGTATGCCTGGAATGGGCGGTATGGGCATGCCTGGAATGGGCGGTATGGGCATGCCTGGAATGGGCGGTATGGGTATGCCTGGAATGATGTAAAGATTAAAATTACAAAAACATCAACACCACTCTTAAGAAAAGATATTACTTAATTAATTATTAGTTTATTTCAACCATCTTCTAAATTCGTTTATTGATGGTGGTGGTGGTGGTGGTGGTGGTGCCATATCAGAGTCGCCTGAATGATCATTATTACTAACACTTGATTTAGCATCTTGTATATTTTCGTCAAACCCTGATTTATTTAATTTATTTTCAGATTGCTTTTCTTCTTTTATAAACTCATTTTTTCCTGATTGATCTAAATCTTTTTCTTCTGAATTAAGCAAATCATTTACAATTTCTTTTTCAAGTAAGTTTTCATTATTTGTTTCAGCGATATTTTTATTTATAAATTCATTTACATCATTTACTTCTTCTTCAATATTTGTCGAAGTATAAATCATTCCATCTTGATCTATTTCTAGCTGCTTTGACTCTTTATATAAATTATTTTTTTTATCAGCTACCAACTCTTGGAAATTATCTGAGAAAATACTTTGATCCTCTAAGTTTACTCCTAAAGGCTTTTTAAGTTTCAAGACTTGATCAGAGTTCAATTCATTCACCTCCTTATTTGCAGAGGAAAAGCCCTTAAGTTCTTCATCCTGAAGAAAAGTACTCAAGCCATATCGATGAACCCAAAGTGCCTTCAGAAGGTCAAACCTTTCTTGATCTCCAATATCAAATGCCTTACATATTTCATATTGCAGGGCTGTTTGGCGATCTGAAAATTGGCTTTGGATAATTGAATTTTTCACTGGCTTAAGCAAGTTTTTTATCTAAAAGTGGTCTAATTAACATGAATAAAATAATAGTTAACCCTAACAAAATCATTAAGCAGCCGTATCCTGTGACTTCTCCATAAGGTGCACTTATTAAAACCTTGGTTAAATCCAATGATCCTTGATAAGCCGATCGAATTGGTTCAATCGCAAATGTTAAAGGGTTAAGTGAAGCAATCCATCCCAACCAATTGGGCATAAATGAAATAGGAGCTAACGCCGTACTTGCAAATAGCAAAGGAAGATTCGCAACAAAAATAACTGCTATTAACTCAATATGACCAGGCAAAGCAAAAGCTAATCCAAGACTAATAGCAGTCACTGAAAAGACTAGAAGAATTAATGTTATTACTACTAAAGATAAGCCTCCATAACCGGGCCATCCATAACCAAGAAATGCAGCCATTACCATAATTGACAGACTCTGGATAAAGCTTAGAAAAGTTATATATATAACGGAGGCAAATACAATGGAACTTCTATTTACTAATGGTGCAACTAAAAGTCTATTTAAAAATCCAAATTCACGGTCAAACATTACAGGCAAGCCGGCATTAAGAGCTCCACTAAAAGCTGTGAAAACAATAACTCCTGCTCCTAGAAATTTCCCATAACTCATCCCTCCTGGTAAAAGTCCATCAGGGGCATTGGAGAAGAGTGCACCAAATAAAACAAGCCAAATCAAAGGCTGAAGAATGCCTGCAATCAAAGTTGAAGGCCTTCTAATAAGCTGAATAAATAATCTTTTAGTTAAAGCTAAAATTTCTTGAATTTGATCTAAAAGTCGATCTTCAATCTCAGGTTTAGCTGAAATAGATTTAGTTGAAGTGGCCATAGATTAACTTCAAGAATAATAATGAAAACGCAAGTTAGGAAAGTTTCACCTCATTGAGGCTTTACTTTCACGTTTTAAATCCCTTTTGCCTGATTCTGAAAGTTCTGCATCCATTAGTGTTCTCCCAGTCGCTTGTAGATAGACATCATCCAAGCTTGGTCGACTCTGAGTTAATGCAAAAACTTCCAACTGTGCACTTTCTAGCTGTTCTCTGAGACATGACAAGACTGCTTCATCATCTACAACAAGGTTCAAGGAAAATCCTTGCGCACGATTAATCACTATTTGACGAACTCCTGAGATCTTTTCTAACAGTTGCTTAACTTTCTCAGATTCTTCCGGATCACTAAATTCTCTTACTCGAAGAGTTACTCGATCTCCCCCTAATTCTTGTTTCAGATCTTCAGGCGTACCTTTAGCTATTACACAACCATTATCAATAATGGCCATCTCTTCAGAAAGGGATTCAATCTCTTCAAGATAATGACTACTCAGAAGAATTGTCGTACCTTGAGATCTAAGTTCTTTTAATAATTCCCATATAACAGTTCTACTCTCAATATCCAGGCCTACCGTTGGTTCGTCTAACACTAATAATTTAGGTTTATGTAATAATCCAGAAGCCAAGTCCAACCTCCTCCTCATCCCTCCAGAATAAGATCCACACCTACGATCAATCCATTCATCCATCCCCAATAGACTTATCAGCTCATCTATTCGAAAATTCCTCTCTCCATAAGGTAAATGATATAGATCCCCTTGAAGTTGAAGCAATTCACGGCCACTAAGTATTTTATCGATAGAGATCTCCTGTGCTACATATCCAAGCTTTTTCCTAACAGCTCTAGATTCTCTCAAAACATCTAAACCAGAAATCAAGATACTGCCTGAATCTGGGGATAATAAAGTACAAAGGATTCTCAACGTAGTGCTCTTACCTGATCCATTGGGGCCAAGTAAACCAAAAAGCTTTCCTTCTGAGATCTCAAGACTCAAGCCATTAAGAGCCTTAACAGGACCATAGGACTTATAAAGATCTTTTATTTCAACTAATGCCATCAAGAAATCAGGGTCTGGCGAACTTAATTAGAAATCTAATAAGCAATTCTAAGAAGCGTTAGCAATAAATATGAAAAGTAAATTTTCATAGCTTCCCAATAATAGGGTCAGCCATTTCATGAAGCAATTGTGAAATTTGATTATCAAACTGAACAGATATTGATAATCGACTTATAACAAGCAAAAAGCATATTCCAAACATATATAGAATTGACCAGCGAAAAAGACCTTTAGCTCTGCTCATATCTTCTGGATCAGAAGAAAGTCTATTAATCATTTGAAGAAGGCGGGTATTAAATGGCACTACAAGAATTCCATATAAAAGTCCGCCTTCAGGTAAAGCAAAAATGCCAAAAAAGCTTAAAACGACCGTAGCGAGACCATAATGAGAAATAGCCTTAGCAGTAAAGGATGGGCCTTTAATAACTGGCAACATGGGAATACCTACCGATCGATAGTCATCTTTTAAGAAAATTGCAAGAGCCCAAAAGTGAGCAGGGGTCCATGTCATTACAAGAGCAAATAACCACCATCCACCTAATCCAATGTGGCCAGTTGCTGCTGCTGCCCCAACTAAAGGAGGTATTGCACCTGCGACTCCTCCAATAACAATATTCTGCGTAGTTCTAGGTTTTAGGAATGCTGTATATAACAATACATAACTACAAAGACCAAGTAATGAGAGACCAGCCGCTAAACAATTAACTCCGCCAATTAATAAAATAGAAGCCGCCAAAGTACATGATATTGCACCGGCAAATACTGCTTGAGGAGATAAGCGACCTGAAGGCAAAGCACGGTCACTAGTACGTTTCATCCTTTTATCTAAATCCTGTTCCCACAAACAATTAAGAGCACCAGCAGCAGCAGCAGCAAGTGCACCTCCAAAAAGAGTGCAAGCTAATTTAGTAGAAGACAAAGGCCAATCTTCAGTTAAAGCCATGCCACCCAAAGTAGTGGCTAATAACAAAGGTATAAGCCTAGGCTTGGCAACTTCAAGCCATGGAGGAAGCTTTACCCTCTTTCGAGAAGGAACAATATTGTCTCTATTAAGAGCTTCTTTGAACGTTTCAACAGAAGAACTAACCATGACATACCTCCAACAAATTTTTATCTGTTAAATCAAAACCAATCTGATCTAAAGGCTTTGGGCGCCTAAAGCTCAGAGCTGCAAGGAAGGAAACAAGAAGAGCTCCTATCAACTGATGCGAAACCGTTAAAATAGGTTGAGCGAGGGAAAAGTGAACAGAAGCTATTCCTAGGGATATTTGCATGAAAATCAAAAAGGTAATAGCAATTAAAAATGGCCATTGTTGACGAGGCCATCCACCTGTAACAAAAGCAGTTAAAACGAATAAAAGGACAAAAGCGGAAACTGGCATCGCAAAAAGTTTATGTAAATCAAGCAATTCGCAGTCAATCCCTTGAATAAGACACTTCTTTGAAGTCCATGTTGTAGCCATACGACCTCCTATAAGAGATTGAACTATCACTAATAAAAGTGAGATGAATCCCATAGGTCGCCACCAGCTAGGGGGAGGAGAATGCTTAATCTGGATCAAACTTTGAGAGAGAGCGCTCATCAAAGAAACCAAAGCTAATGCGACTGCAAGATGCGTAGTAACAATGGTTGACGGCAAAAGTTGAACAACGGTAAAAGCCCCAAGCCCACCTTGTACGCAAACCAAGAACAACAAAAGTCCATAAAACCAAAGTAACCATTTAGGCAATGCTGATTTAAAAAACAAGGCAACAATAAATTGCACAACGAGAGCAATTCCCACTAAGAAAGCATCTAAACGGTGAAACCACTCAAGAAAAACCTGTATATTCATTTGTCGCCCAGGCAAGAGCGAGCCATAACAAAGTGGCCAATCTGGACAGGCAAGGCCTGCTTCCATAACTCGTGTAGCTCCTCCAATAACAATCAAAACAATTAAAGCTACAACTAAATGAGAGGAAAGTTGGGCAAGGCGCCAACGAATCAATGGAGGAGAGGAAGTAATCAAAGACCTAACCCCGTCAAATTAGAGTTTCCTATTTGCAAGGTAGCGATTTAAGCGATTACGTCACCTAACTGATGAGTAGAACTTATAAAAGGAACTTTAAATCATCTATCCCTGACATAATCCCCTCAAATGCTGACATTAATTAAAAAAATAGAAAATATATCTAAACGCTTAAATTCAAGCAAACTTAAGAGGTTATTTAATGCATAGTTGCAAGTTTTCAATAACCTAATAGTAGATAGAGAATTCAATTGTCGAATTTCTCGGCCATCATCACGCTTATATTAAGTATAGCCCTCTCGATAGGGATAATTTGGATAGGGAATAACATAAACCTCTTGCCTGAACAGGCCAGTACTAACGCTCCTATATACGATGAATTGTCGATGGTTCTATTTTCGATAGGGACAGTCCTTTTTGTTGGAATGGTCAGTTTTGTCGTTTATAGCTTGATTAAATTTAGGAAAAAACCAGGAGAGAAGGGTGACGGGCTATCAATAGAAGGGAACTTATCTTTGGAAATATTCTGGACAGCCGTTCCAGCAATTGTGGTTTTATTTGTGGGACTTTATAGCTATGACATTTATGATCGAATGGGCGGAATGAAACCTCTATCTCATACTGAACATGATCATGCTGGAATGATGCAAGAAGAGAGGGTTTGGGGGGGTATTGGATCAGGAGAAGACAATTTTACCAATGGGGCTAACTCCACTTCAATTCCTATTGAAGTTACCGCTATGCAATTTGCTTTTCTTTTTCACTATCCAAAAGGAGACATTATTTCAGGAGAACTTCATGTTCCTGTTAATGAAAAAATAAGCATGAGGATGACATCAAAAGATGTTATTCACGCATTCTGGGTGCCTCAATTCAGGATTAAACAGGATGTTATACCTGGACAACCAACTATTTTAAATTTCACACCAACAAAAATAGGGCGTTATCCAATCGTATGTGCTGAACTTTGTGGTCCATATCATGGGGGCATGCGTTCAACTGTAGTCGTAGAGAACTCCAATGAATATCAAGACTGGTTTGAAAAAAATGCAAAAACACCTTCTTCAGAATTATGACTATTGCAATCCCTCCATCAAATAAACAGTCAAAAAAAGATAGCCTTCAACCTTCTGGTTGGTTGAAGTATTTCAGCTTTAGTCTCGATCATAAAGTGATTGGCATTCAATATCTTGTATGTGGTTTTATTTTTTATCTAATAGGTGGTTCTCTTGCTAGTGCAATGAGAATAGAACTAACAAGCCCAGTTTCAGACTTTATGGCAAGAGATGTCTATAACCAAGTCTTAACTCTTCATGGAACTATAATGATATTTCTATGGATAGTCCCAGTTATAAATGGTGCATTTGGCAATTACTTAATACCTTTTTATGTTGGAGCGAGAGACATGGCATTCCCCCGCTTAAATGCGGTTGCTTTTTGGCTAATTCCACCAGCAGGGCTAATGCTAATTAGCAGCTATTTTATAAATGGAGCGGCTCAATCAGGATGGACGGCTTATCCACCTTTAAGCATAACTACACCTGCTGCTGGTCAAATAATTTGGATAATAAGTGTTTTACTTTTAGGCGGAAGCTCCATTTTTGGAGGAATCAACTTCATTGCAACTATTTTAAAACTTAGAAGGCCTGGGTTAAAACTCATGCAACTCCCAATGTATTGCTGGGCAATGCTTGGGACCAGTATTTTAGTTGTACTAGCAACTCCAGTCCTTGCAGGAACTCTCATACTTTTAAGTTTCGATATTGTTGCTCATACTGGTTTCTTTAACCCTACTTTAGGCGGCAATGTAATCGTTTATCAACATCTTTTCTGGTTTTATTCTCATCCTGCTGTATACATAATGGTATTACCAGCGTTTGGTTTAGTTAGCGAGATACTTCCAATCCATTGCCGTAAACCTCTTTTTGGTTATGTCACAATGGTTTATTCAATAATGGCAATTGTAGTTCTAGGTCTGGTTGTTTGGGCTCATCATATGTTTACCAGTGGCACACCTCCGTGGATGAGACTCTTCTTTACTATTGCCACAGCTTTTATTGCTGTCCCAACTGGTATTAAATTTTTTAACTGGGTAGCAACTATTTGGGGAGGCAAAATAACACTGAACACCGCTCTTCTCTTCTCTTGTGGTTTTATTGTGAATTTCGTTTTAGGCGGCATTACAGGGGTAGCACTAGCTCAGGTTCCCTTTGATGTTCATGTACATGATACCTACTTCGTAGTTGCTCATTTTCACTATATTGTCTACGGCGGATCTGTTTTTGTAATCTTTTCTTCCATTTATCACTGGTATCCAAAAGTCACAGGGAAAATGCTTGATGAAAATATTGGCATACTTCATTTTATCTTAACTTTTGTTGGGTTTAATCTATGCTTTGCGCCTCAGCACTGGTTAGGGCTAAACGGAATGCCTAGGCGTGTAGCAGAATACGATCCTCAATTTACATTTATAAACCAAATCAGCAGTGCGGGCGCTTTGATAATGGCTATTAGTACAATTCCTTTCTTGTTGAACGTATTTATAAGTGCATTTAAAGGGAAAGAAGCCGGCGATAACCCTTGGCAAGCTTTAACACCAGAATGGTTAACATCTTCTCCTCCACCAGTGGAGAACTGGGAAGGAGATCCTCCTTTGGTAACTGAGCCATATGGGTATGGAAAGATAGAAAACGATTTACAAAATACAGAACAAATACAATCACGAGGGAGAGAGGGATAAACAATGACAACTATTGCTTCTAAAGAAAAGGACTCTGAAAAAGTGCTGTCCAAGCATAATTCGGTAGAGGAGTCACATGGCGACCATAGATTATTTGGATTAATAGCATTCTTAGTCGCAGATGGAATGACTTTTGCTGGATTCTTTGCTGCTTACCTAACTTTTAAAGCAGTCAACCCTTTACTGCCAGATGCAATATATGAATTAGAACTACCTTTACCAACAATAAATACTATCTTACTTCTAGTAAGCAGTGCAACATTTCATCGAGCAGGAAATGCTTTAGGGCGCAAAGAATCTGCCAAATGCCAAAAATGGTTACTTATTACCGCAATACTTGGGCTGGCTTTTCTCATCAGCCAAATGTTCGAATATTTCACGCTACCCTTCGGTCTTACTGACAATTTATATGCAAGCACTTTTTATGCATTAACAGGATTTCATGGCCTTCATGTAACTCTTGGAACATTAATGATATTTATTGTTTGGTGGCAAGCAAGAGATCCCGGGGGCCGCATTAATGCTTCAAATAAGTTTCCTTTAGAGGCAACTGAGCTCTATTGGCACTTCGTTGATGGGATTTGGGTGGTTTTATTCATCATCCTTTACTTACTTTAAGAGACTAAAATTGATACCAATTAGAAGGATTACAATTATTTTGTTGCATTAATTCCAGTTATTCGTCAGAATTAATGCAATTAAATAAAACAAGTAAATGCTTGTAGGAAAAGAACTACTGGATAAAAACAGATCTCTAAGCCACTTGCCAGAGGACGAAATCGCCAAAGGCTGTGGCTATGTAGGACCAAGCGGAAGGGTACTACGTAAAAGTTTTTATAGAGCACTTGTAGAAGCCAAAGGCATCAAGCTCAGATCAAATGGTCCTGGAAGGGCTGGCAATAGGTCTTCAAGAGGGAGACAAGCTGAATTCAGAACCCGTGTCCATGGAAATGGCAATCTGCTAATCGGTCATGCTTACACAAAAAAACTTGGATTAGAACCTGGCCAAGAGTTCAAAATAGATATCAAAAAAGACTCAGGCGCTATATATTTAGTTCCTCTTAAATAAATCACCTAAAGAAAAAGCTTTTCAAATCCACCCATGAGTCTGTAACCACTCATTGGAAATATTTTCTGTTAAAGGTGTTTTAGCTTTACTCAATATTCTCTCAGCATATTTCGCCATAATATCGGCTTCTAAATTAACCAAGGATCCTATAGATAAATATTGCAACGAGGTGTTTAGCCAAGTATGGGGTATTACTGCAATAGAAAAAATATTTCCATCATTAGTGCAATCTGCAATGGTTAAACTTGTTCCATTAAGGCAGATACTTCCCTTCTCACATATATATTTTCCATAGTCAACAACTTGCCAACGCAATTTGATGATCCACGATTGTTTTAGTTCTTCTATAGAAATAACTTCACCAAGCCCATCTATATGTCCGCTAACCAAGTGACCTCCTAATCGATCTGAAAGTCTTAATGCGGGCTCAAGGTTAACAAAATCATTCTTCTGTGATTTCTCTCCCAAGGTTGTTCTCATCAATGTTTCTTCACTAACATCTGCGAAGAAACTATTAGGAGATATCTCAACAACCGTTAAGCAAACGCCATCTACAGAAACACTATCTCCTAAAGATAAAGGTTCGAAGGGTTTACATCCCTTAATTAGCAGCCTTTTGTCTTGACGACAAATCTTCCCCACAGCTTGAATTAAACCAGTAAACATTAACTAGAGCGAAAACGGGGAAAAACGATCATAATTATATAAATGAATCAGTAGACAGTGGTAAAAAATCTTTTGATTTGTATTGCAATGATTTTTTTAGATAATTCTAGTCAAACATGAGTTTTAATCGAAGAAGTTTCGGTCCAAACTCCCAGGTAAGTCTTTTTACCTTAGGGACAATGAGAGCAATTGAATCTTCTCAACAAATGTATAAGGTTCTAGAATCAGCAATTGCTGCAGGTATTAATCATATAGAGACTGCTCCAGCTTATGGGCCTGCGGAAGATTTTCTAGGAGATTCAATACAGCGACTTAAGTTAAAGAATAAATTACCTGAAGGAGGATTAATAGTTACAAGCAAGATTCAACCTGGTATAAGTTTTGATGAAGGTAAAAGTGAAATCAAGAATATTTTGTCAAGGTTACGCATATCCAAAATAGACAACTTAGCCGTTCACGGGATCAACCTCAATGAACATCTCGAATGGGCACTAAATGGAGAAGGGGCTGATCTATTGACATGGGCACAACAAGAGAACCTCATAGACCAAATAGGCTTTAGTTCACATGGCTCTATACCTCTTATCCAAAAAGCTATCAACAGCAACAGATTTGTTTTCTGCAGTTTGCACCTTCATTTACTCGATCCACAAAGAATTCCTCTCGCAAAACTTGCCATAAAGCAAGGTATGGGCGTTATGGCTATTTCACCTGCAGATAAAGGTGGTCAATTACAAAATCCAAGTCAAATGCTTATTGAAGACTGCAAGCCAATTCCGCCAATTGAACTTGCCTATAGGTACTTAATAGCACAAGGTATCTCTACTTTGACTGTAGGAGCTTCAAAAACAGAAGACCTAAGATTACCTCAAAAACTTTCTTCAGCAGATGGACCTCTAAGCCAAGAAGAACAGCGATCAATTGAAAGGCTTAATTCTATACGGCGTACTCGATTAGGGAATGACTTTTGTGGTCAATGTAAAGCATGCTTACCATGTCCCAAGCAAATCCCAATCCCGGAAATATTAAGACTAAGGAACCTCACTGTTGGCCATGACTTGCAGGCATTTGCAAAAGAACGGTATAACTTGATTAATAAAGCTGGTCATTGGTGGGAAACCGTTGATGCAAGTGCATGCAATAACTGTGGGGATTGCTTACCACGTTGTCCATACCATTTAGAGATACCAGATCTACTAAAAGACATACATCTCAAATTAATAGATAAGCCACGCCGAAGGCTATGGGATTGAGTTACGCCATCTTCTTTCTAAGCTTTTCTCTTCCTCTTGAGTTAAAGGTAAGATTGGCCAACATTTTTCCCATACTTCATATGAAGGTAAAATGGCCGACTGAAAATCACTTCTAATAAAATCTTTTTGCTCAACAAGTTCTATATAAGGAATGGGAGGTATCCAACCTTTCGCAAGTAATCTTGTTGACAATGGAGTTTTTGTTGAATTTGTTAACCACGGCAAGGGAGGCAAGGTTTGACTTGAAAATGGTCTTGCGAGTAAGGACCAGTTTAAAGGCGCTCCTGTTTCGGGAAGGATGGCACTAAGCCGAGAGTCACGTATTAAACTAGCTATACAGCGTTGTAATGGCAAAATGGCAACTTTAGCTTTTCCAGAAAGCAACCAATTCATTGCATTCATATCATCATATATTTTTATCTGACTTTTTATTATTGTTAACTGTTCAGGATCTCCAATCTTATCAGTTATGGAAAGCAACAATCTTGGACTCTTTGGAAAAATTATTTGACCTTTTAGTTTTGGGTCAAGTAAAACACTCCAAGATTTCCTTGCTTTATCTATCAACTGCTCGCCATTCCTAAAAATCATCACCCAAGGGGTAACACCTATTGGTAATAATTTATTTTGGTAATCAGGTCCGAGCTTTTTCAAATAATCTTTTGCTTTATTGCTAAGGTTTTTTGAGAAAGCTTCCGAAGCTATAGGTAATAGGTTTGAGGAAGGGAGACGCTTAATCCATCCATCTTGAACTACTAATAGATCTATACGTTCATTTAAACTTAGCTCATAAGGATTAATATTATCTATATTTTGAATCTTTTCAAACGTCCAAGGATAAGGTAGTGACCTTATTAATTCTTTAGGTAAAGTTGCTCCAACAGCCCGAAGGATAGGACTATTACTCCTTTTGCTACACCCAATTAGACTTAAAAGACTAGAGCCAAAAGCTAGTCTGACAAAGTCACGTCTCCCAAATTGAAAGTCATTCATAATATATCTTCAAGTTTTCATCAATGGTGAGTCGACTCCAACTGTTCAACAGCAAGGTCACACGCCTGTACCAGTTGAGCAGAAGTTACTCCTTTCATCTTCGCTAAGAATGATAAAGCCCCTGCTCCAACACCTTCTTTAACATAACCTAGTTCATAATCTCTAAGTACCTTTTTTGTACTTTCCTCAAAGCTTAATCCACTAGAAAATCCCATAAGACATACACCGAAATAATCAGAAACAAGTTCCATTAAACGAATAAAAGAGCTATTAAATTTGTTCCCAGAATGAGACTCTTTTACAAGCCAAGAGGTTGTTGCTATTGCGATGTTTTCAACAAAAGAAAAGCGCAACTCAGGTTCTATCGAGGCAAGAGCAAGAGCCAAGACAGCTAACATTTGACTTCCTCCACCTAGCAAAACAGGCTGCTTTGCTTCCCTGGCTCCAAGAACTAATCCTACTGCTATTACCTGAAAAGGATCTCCAACAGCGGCAAGTAATTTTTTAGGTAAAGGGTTTGGTCCTAACGCAGCATTCTCAAGTCCTTTTCTAACAAGTTCTTTTTTCAAAGAGAATGGGGGAATTAAGACACTCCCACTAATCAATTCAGACACTTCGATTCCTATCCCACAAAGAATGGCCTGTGCAGTTGTTGTTCCACCTGGAACACATTCTGTTATTAACAAAGGTGTTTTTAAACGAACTCCCATAGAGAATCCTTCCTGCCACAATTGATCAACTCGACTTTTACTCATTGCTTTCCCTGAGCTCAAACAATCTGCAGGCCCAGAGAATGAGGGTTCAAGTAAAAGATGTGGAAAAGTTGGTTTATGTAATAAACCAGCTGCAATAACAGTAGGTTTCGTTCCGATAAAACACGAAGAGACATAGCTAATAAGAGCCGGCGAGACTCCTCCTGGCAATACCGGCAAAGGCCACTTTCTAGATTTTAAGGGGCCCTTTAAAACTAAATCAGCATCTGCTAATGCGGTATAGCTACGAGATTGAGGAGTAGAGCCTGCCCAAGAAATTCCTTCAACTTCCGAGGTTTTGGAACCTGCCAGAATCAACAAAAAAACAAAATCATCAAGAGACTTTTTCCATTTCTCTTGAAAATTCTTGACTTGATCCAGTGATAAGCCCACACCAAAGGCTTTATTTCCACTCAATAGCTCAAAGAATTGTGATTTCATTAATTGAAAGTTAATTATCAGCGTGGGTCCATTGCTATCAATCCACTTAATAAGGATGGTGGTTCTGGCATGGAGGCTTGCAGTCTCGGAAAAATCCAAAAAGCCAATGCATGTAAAGACAAGACAAAAATTACCTCTTGGAGAATAACCAAGCCTATTGCTACTAATTGAACTTGTGCCGTATCAGGACTAAAAGGAAGATTGAACAAATCAACGAACCTCTCTATAAGCGAAGCGCCTGCTCGAGTAATAATCACCCAAAGGTTTTCTCCGACCAAAAGAGAAAGAACAATAACTCGAACCAGGAACCCTCCCACCCCAATAAAAACCCCGACAATCCAGCTAATCCACCAATTCCAATTTTTATACCAACACCAACCAATCCAAAAAGAGAGTATGCCGTATGGGAAAAGTATTAAGGGCCCTCTAACTGGCCCCATCAAAACAATCAAAAGTAAAACGGATAAAGATACTCCTTCAAATGCAGCCTTAGAACCTCTTCTTATATGCAATAAAGCCAAAGGCAATGGAAGTGCAAGCCTGAATAGTGCTCCGCCTATAGGCAAGTAATAAAGGGCCATCCAAATCAATGAAGTTGCAGCTGACAAATAAGATGTCTCTACAATTCTTAAAGCCTGCAGCCTTTTCATTTTTACAAATGTCTTCACACTTTCTCCTTTTCGCTTCTGAAATCTACTCAAAATAACTATCTCTCAACAGTGGAAGAGGTTTTCATATCAGATTGGGCGTTAAACCTCTCTATTTTCTCAACCTCAAAATTTATCCCTGCTTGTCGTAATGCTTTTGTTACTGATTCTGCTGGAGCAGATGGATTCGCACCAGACAATTTAATAGTTATTCGATAAGGTTGTGGTTTAAATTTTATTTTACGCAGTATTTTCTTAGAAGGGTTATTTGGCTTCTGTTTTTTTAATTTGGCTTTTTCCCCAACAGCTGAAGAGTCGGAAATAAAATTTTTATTAGGTTTATTCTGTAATTTAGTTGAAAAGATTTTCTTTTGTTTATCCTTATCTACTCTTTTGGATCCTTCTTTTAGGTTTGATGAAGATATTTCCGTCTGAGGATAGTCAAAATTATTTGAGAGTTGCTGACCTAGCTTCTGGCTAGAACATGATTGCATTAAAAAGACAATTGATAGAGACATCGTTTTAATTAGATTAAAACAAAATCTTTTACTAAATAAAATCATTAAATTTCCCCAGGCTTAATTATCCTTACTGCACTAGCACGTAATCTACCCGTCTTAGTCGTAGTAGGTTTCTTTACCGCAGTTTTAGAAGCGACTTTTTTAGTTGGAGTAGTTTTAGCTTTGGTTGTTTTAGCTTTGGTTGTTTTAGCTTTGGTTGTTTTAGCTTTGGTTGTTTTAGCTTTGGTTGTTTTAGCTTTGGTTGTTTTAGCTTTGGTTGTTTTTTTACTCGCAACTTTTGCTGACAATAATTCTATGGCTTCTTCAAGAGTAATTTGATCAGCTTTTTTCCCTTCTGGCAATGAAGCATTTATCTTTCCTTGTTTCACATAAAGTCCATATGGTCCATCAAAAACTTGTATATTTTCTTTACTATTCTTCGGGATTCCAAGATCTCTTAATGCGGTTCTTCCTCCCCTTCCTCTTTTAGGCATTGCAAGAAGTTCAAGAGCTCTATCAATATCTACTGTTAAAACATCATCTTCACCTTTTAAAGAACGATAGTCCCTCTCTCCTTTACCTTTGCTCCAAACAACATATGGTCCAAATCGACCTAAACCAGCTTGAATACGACCACCTTCAGAATGTTCTCCCAGAGTTCTTGGCAATTGAAGTAACCCAAGAGCATCGTTAAGAGTTAAATCTTCTGACTTAACACCTTTAGGTAGTGATGAGCGCTTTGGCTTGGGGGTCTCTTCGGTAATTTCTCCTCTTTGAACGTACGGTCCATATTTACCTAAAAGAATGTAAATATCTTCTCCCGTTTCTGGATCAATGCCCAGTGACTCTGGACCTTGAGCCTTTTGTTTTAATATTAACTCTGCTTTTTCGTCATCTAAATCTGCAGGTGTAGTCTCTTCAGGAATAGATGCTGTAATTGGCTTCCCATCTTCTCCCGAATATTTTGATTCTAAATAAGTACCGTATTTACCAAGTCGAACTAAACAAGAAAGACCTTCTAATGAAATTGAGCGAAATTCTCCTCCATCAATATCGCCTTCTCTTAGATGAACTTGGGATTCCAGCCCCTCATCTCCTTTATAAAATTTCTTTAGATAGGGAAGCCAGTCAACTTTCCCAGTTGAAATGTCATCTAAGGTTGACTCCATTTTCGCGGTAAAGCTTGTATCAACCAATTCCGGAAAATGTTCCTCAAGTAAAGCGGTAACAGCAAAAGCCGTAAAACTTGGAGTTAATGAATTGTTTTGAAGAAGTGAATATCCTCTATCGACAATAGTTCCAATAATGCTCGCATAGGTCGAGGGCCTCCCAATCCCTTCTTTTTCAAGGGTTTTAACAAGGGATGCTTCACTATATCTAGCAGGAGGTTGGGTTTGATGCTCAAAAGCCTCTACTTCGTTGGAAGTAGGTGAATCATCCACTGAAAGATTTGGCAAAAGAACTTCTTGCCCTTCTAACGCCGCTTCAGGATCGTCACTACCTTCAACATAAGCTCTAAAAAATCCTGGAAAATCAATTCTTTTTCCATTTGATCTAAAAGTAGCTTCTTCAGCATTCAGCTCAACTGAAAGCATCGTTAAACGAGCATCTGGCATTTGACTGGCAACAGTCCTTTTCCAAATCAATTCATAAAGAGATAAGTCTCTTCCTTGCAAACCAGTTCCCTTAGGCGTCTTAAAAGTTTCGCCGGCTGGTCTTATTGCTTCATGGGCTTCCTGGGTATTACGAGTCTTGTTGCTGTACTGCCTTGGCTTATCAGTTAAATATTCATCACCATATCTAGAACAGACACATTCCCTTGCTGCCTTAATTGCTTGATCAGACAAATGAACTGAATCCGTACGCATATATGTAATAAAACCTTTCTCATAAAGGGCTTGGGCACATCTCATGGTCTCTCTTGCTGAAAGACGAAGTTTTCTATTTGATTCTTGCTGAAGGGTGCTTGTCGTAAAAGGAGGAACAGGTCTTCGAATAGAGGGTTTCTCTTCAACTGAAGATACTTTCCATTGAGTTTTCTCTAATTTAATGGAAAGATTTTTCGCCTCACTTTCGTCGAGAAGCCTTACATTTCTTCCCTCTTTTAATTTTCCAGTAGCTTCATCAAAATCATTTCCTGTCGCAACTTTTTTGCCCTCAAGAATCACTAACCTAGCGTCAAAATTAATATTATCTTGCTCCAATTTTGCCTTTAAATCCCAATAGCTACCGCTTCTAAAAGCTCTTCGAGATCTTTCTCTTTGTACTAATAATCGTACTGCAACTGACTGAACCCGCCCAGCGGATAATCCCCAGGATACCTTCTTCCAAAGCAAAGGGGACAAAGTATAACCAACAAGACGATCAAGAATTCTTCTTGTTTCTTGTGCATGAACTAATTCAAGGTCAACATCCCTTGTTTTATTTAAAGCCTTTGCAATAGCCTCCTTGGTTATTTCATGAAAAACCATTCTCTTAACAGGTATCTTTGGAGCAAGAATCTGCATTAAGTGCCAACTAATGCTCTCTCCTTCCCTATCTTCATCAGTTGCTAGTAAAAGCTGAGTAGCGCCTTTTAGAGAAGCCTTTAATTCTTTGACTACTTTCTTTTTATCTTTAGGTACTACATATAAAGGTTCAAAATCGGCAGTGGTGTTTACACCAATCTTTGCCCATTTCTCACCTTTTTGAGAAGCTGGAATCTCACTAGCATTGTTAGGGAGATCTCTAACATGCCCCATTGAGGCAACAACTTCAAAGTCCTTTGGCAAAAACCCTCTTATAGTTCTTGCCTTTGTCGGACTTTCAACAATAACCAATGTGTGCGCCATAGGCGAACAAATAATTCTTACCACTATCTATCGCACTGTGGAGCAAAATGCATAGAACGTCATCATATAAAAGGCATATTTCATAACCTCGCTAGAGTCAGGAAAAAGGTTTGAAAGTAAAAAATCAAGCCTGAAATCAGTTCTCCACTACAAACTAAGCAGGCTATGGGTGCTCCAAATGAGCTGCTAAACCTTTCATTAAATGCAAAAGCAGTTATTCCAGAAGGTTTTGTACTTCTAGCAATGCTTGGCACTTTATTAGTAGATCTAGCAGGTGAGGAAACTGCAGCTAAATGGTCTCCTCCTATTTGCTATGCAGGCCTTGTGTCTGCACTTGTAGTACTAGCTTCTCAATGGAATGGATCATTACAAGAATCCTTCTTAGGTGCTTTTGTTGCTGATAATCTTGCGATCGCATTCAGAGGGGTTATCGCCCTCTCAACACTCATATCTCTTTTAATTAGCTGGCGTTATGCCGAAAAAAGTGGAAGTCCTGTAGGGGAATACGCAGCGATTTTGTTGGCCGCAACACTTGGAGCAATGCTCTTATGTGGATCAACTGACCTGGTCAGCGTATTCGTATCGTTAGAGACTCTCTCGGTCGCAAGTTACTTGCTCGCAGGTTATATGAAACGGGATGCAAGAAGTTCGGAAGCTGCTTTGAAATATCTACTAGTTGGGTCAGCTGCCGCAGCTGTTTTTCTTTATGGAGCTTCTTTGCTCTATGGAATTAGTGGCACCACAAGTCTTAAAGGAATTGGCATAGCAATTCAAGATAGTCCTTCTCCCTTAGTCGCATTATCACTCGTTTTTGTTCTAGCAACTGTTGCATTCAAAATTGCAGCAGTTCCTTTTCATCAATGGACTCCTGACGTTTATGAAGGATCACCAACTCCTGTAGTCGCTTTCTTGTCAGTTGGATCTAAAGCAGCAGGATTTGCACTTGCCCTAAGGGTTCTTATTGGATGTTTTGATGCTTTTGATACTCAATGGAAGCTTTTATTTACGGTCCTAGCCGTTTTAAGCATGACTTTAGGGAATGTTGTTGCTCTTGCTCAATCATCAATGAAACGAATGCTTGCATATAGCTCTATTGGGCAAGCAGGTTTTGTGATGATAGGTCTTGTTTGTGGAACTGAAGAAGGTTTTTCTGCAATGGTTCTCTATATGGCGGCTTATTTATTTATGAATCTTGGTGCATTCGCCTGCATAATTCTCTTTTCAATCAGGACTGGAAGCGACAGAATTGCTGATTATGCTGGTCTATATCAAAAGGATCCTTTAATAACCCTTGGATTAAGTCTTTGCCTTCTTTCATTAGGTGGCATACCTCCAATGTTGGGATTCTTTGGTAAGATTTATCTGTTTTTTGCAGGATGGGCAGATCAACAATATCTACTAGTAATTGTAGGTCTTATTACTTCTGTAATTTCAATTTATTATTATATTTCTGTTATTAAAATGATGGTTGTTAAAGAACCTCAAGAAGCTTCAGAGATAGTCAAGTCCTATCCAAGTATTCAATGGCAAACAATTGGATTGCCTCCACTAAGAGTTGCCTTAATTGCCTGTGTTTTTGTAACAGCCGTTGGAGGAGTCCTTTCAAACCCTTTATTCAAATGGGCTAATGATGCAGTAGCGGGGACCCCACTCCTTCAAGATGCCATTGCAATTGCAAGCAAAGGGGCAATTGGCTAAAAATCCTCAGACACCTGTCGCTCGTCTTCATAGCGTTAGCAAAATTTATGGAGAAGGCAACCTTCAAGTAAAGGCACTTGATGAAATTGATTTGAATGTCAATAAAGGGGATTACCTTGCCGTAATGGGAGCAAGTGGATCTGGCAAAAGTACTGCTATGAATATTTTGGGATGCCTAGACAGACCTTCTTCCGGGATTTATGAATTAAATGGAAAAAATCTCCAAGACTTAAATGACAATCAATTAGCTGATATTAGGAATAATGAATTAGGATTTGTTTTTCAACAGTTTCACCTTTTAAAGGAAGCAAATGCTCTTGAGAATGTAATGCTTCCAATGGTTTATGCCTGTATGCCTTATACGGAAAGGAAGGTTTTAGCAGAAGAGGCTTTAAGGAAAGTAGGACTTTCTGAAAGGATGCTAAATCTCCCAAATCAATTATCAGGAGGCCAACAACAGAGGGTTGCAATTGCAAGAGCAATTATTAATCAACCATCTCTTTTACTAGCAGATGAACCAACAGGAGCTCTTGATTCAAGGACAACTGATGATGTGTTGAACATATTTGATGAGCTCCACAATCAAGGTAAAACCATTGTTATTGTTACTCACGAAGACCATGTTGCCGAAAGAGCAAAAAGAATAGCTTTATTCAAAGATGGGAAAATTACTAATTTAATAAATAAAAGCTAATTAATAATATTTTCTTAAAATCTATTCCAAACAATTTTCTTATTACCTAATTTTAGTCTCAGTCCTCCCGTATTATCTAAGCCATCTATTTCCCATTCTTTTCCAGATTTAGGATCTACAACCGTTTTCGCCCATAATAACTTTTCAGCCTCTAGATAAAATAAATCATCTTCATCAAAGAGATTCTTTGCTAATTCAATTGATAGAAGTACTTCAGTAGACCAATCAGGTATTGATAAGTACTTAGATCCCATTATTTCAGAAATAGAAGTCCCATTAACTGGGGTTCTATTTAGAACATTTAACCCTACGCCAACCCTCGCAAACCTAAAATATTCCCCTCGATAAATAAGGCTTGGCAAGAAGCCAGCTAATTTTTTGCCGAAAAACAATAAATCATTTGGCCACTTGATTTGAGTCTTGATTTTCTTGAGTTCTAGTCTTTGGGACAAGGCAAATGCAACAGCAAGACCAAATAAACTAGGTGATTGCTTTCTCCCAAGGCATGGGATAGCAGCACTTAACCATATGCCTCCTCTTGGAGATTCCCAGAATCTCCCTCTTTGCCCTACTCCAGAGATCTGGCGAGATGCAAGAAAAGCTCTAGATTGATTATTTGATAATGGTTTTTCTTCAAGCCATTCTGAAAGCTTCCTTTCAGTACTTCCACATACTGGGGTATATCTCAATTGCCACTGATTGCTTAAAGTTGACTTTTTTTGCAAAGATTTAGCAATAGTGGCTGAGCTTATTCTTTCTTGATTAATCACAAAAATAAATTCAGTAAGTTGAACTGTTTTATATTTATCAAGGCTTTTTGAGATTTTTTCTTAGTTCTTCCAATTCAGAATCAATTTCAGACACTTCCACAATTTTAATTTCATTCTCAATAGATTCAATGCTTGAATTCAAAGTGGGGTTTGATCCTTCAGGTAAAGCTACTCTATCTACGCCTGCTTTAAGCCCTTCACGAATCTGATTCAATTCCTCCTCAATATCATCATTAGAATCGAGTGCAGCAAATTTACTTTCTAAATCTGATTGGGCTAATTCAGCGGCGGCTTCACTAGATGCTTCCATCGATTCAACTTTATCCTGCATTCTCTCGAATGCAGCCATAGCAGAATTTGTATTCATATTTCCAACCACATTCTCTAACTGCTTCTGGGCTTTTGCTGCCTGAGCTCTAGCCTTTAACATATCTTTCTTAGTCTTGACTTCGGAAATCTTGCCCTCTAATGCCAATAGATTTTTTTTCAGTTTTTGAACATGTCCATCTTGTGATTCAAGTTGATAAATTAATGACTTTGAATTTTCTTGAAGAGATTTTCTATAAGTTAAAGCCTCTCTCGCTAAAGTATCTTCTCCTTTTAAAAGAGCCATTTCAGCCCTTTCATACCAAGTTTTAATTTGGATTTGACCCTGATCAAATTGATTTTTCAATCTCCTCTGACTTGCAATTGCCATAGCGACTGCCTGACGAAGCTTAACCAAATCATTCTGCATATCAGCCATAGACTGATCTAAAATTTTTGCTGGATCTTCAGCTTTACTAACTAGATCATTCAAGTTAGCTCTGAACAAGCGACTCAATTTGTCAAAGAATCCCATTTAGGAATTTAAATATATATATAAAGGCTAGCCATGAAAACACGAAAAAAAGCACTTAAAGTAGTGATATCAATAATTAGCTGAGAATCAAAAATACATTTTTTAAAATTTAGATCTATGCAAAAGAAAATTCATTCAAACAAACGTTCATTATCTAGTTGTCTAGATCAAATAAAAAATGATTGGAAACAAACTAGCAAGTTAGCTGCCTTATCCCATGATTGGGCAAATTTAGTTGGCAAAAAACTTGCATCGAATTGCACACCTTTAAGCCTTAAAAGAGGCACTCTGGTAATCGGAGCAAGTCACCCTCAATGGCGTCAAGCGCTTTTATATACAAAAAGTCAACTTCTAAACTCTTTAGTAAATGCTGGTTATGAAATAAAAGATATACGTATACAGCAATTTCATTTTCAGAAAAAAAAGGCTATGGAAACTGAATCAGTTATTTGGGAAAAACATCCAAGCAGAATTGATATTCATGGATTAAAAATATGTCCTAAATGTAAAAAGCCAGCTCCAATAGGAGAACTTAAGAGATGGAGCATGTGTTGTTTCTGTAAAAGAAAAGATCTTCCCAAATAAATCTTTCTCATTTAATTTTTCAAAATCAATATACCCATTTGATCTAAAGCAATTGGATAGTATTTAGCGCTGCTAAATCCTGCTTTCTCAGCTAAAATAATTTGATTGTAACCATTAGGAAATCTCTTAATACTATTTTCAATATAACCATATTGTTCTCTAAAGCCAAACATAGAAGCAATTGGGACTACAATATTTCTTAAATAAATTTTCTGAAAGTATCCACTAAAAGAGTTATCTTTACTAGGCTGGAAGTCTAATATTCCTGCTTTACCTCCTGGCTTTAAATATTGACGAATAATCTTAAAACCCATTAAAGGATCAGAAAGATTCCGTAGTCCATATGCCATAGTCACTCCATCAAAAGTATAAAAATTATCGCAATCATTAAGGATGTCATTATTGATCCACTTAATTTGTAAATCAGGATGATTGAGACACTTTTTTCTTGCTATTTCTAAGGTTTTTTCTGCATAATCAATACCATATATTCTACCATCCGGGCCAACATGATTTGCCAAATTAATTGCCAAATCACCCGTACCACAACAAAGATCCACCCAATATTGACCAGGAGTAGGTTTTAGCAAAGATAATAGTTTTCTCTTCCATACCCTATGAAGACCTAGGCTAAAAAGATCATTTAAAAAATCATATTTAAAAGATATATCATTAAATATATCTTTTACAAATTCTTTTTTATAGTTGTACATATCTTAATTTTATTTGGATAAGAGTTCTTAGATAAATAATTATAAGGATCTAAATAGAAATTAATCCTCTAAAGGACGAATCAGTAGTCCTTGGTTAATTAAAAATCTTTTAATTTCTTGCACAGTTAAATCACCATCATGCAAAAGAGAAGCCAACAAAGCTGCCGAAGCGCAACCCTGATTGAATGCCTGGGAAATATGGTCTAGCGATCCTGCTCCCCCAGATGCAATAACTGGAATCGGCACAGCCTCTGCAATGGCTTTAGTAAGAGGGAGGTCATATCCATTCTGTGTCCCATCGCCATCCATGGACGTCAGCAAGATCTCTCCTGCACCAAGTTCAGCAACTCTTTCAGCCCAATTGAGAGCATCCAAACCTGTCTTCTTCCTTCCACCATTCACAAATACATCCCATTTATCAGTAATTTCATTATTTTTTTTTGCGTCAATGGCAACAACTATGCACTGAGAACCAAATCTTTCTGCACCTTTAGAAATCAAAGAAGGATCTCGAACAGCCGACGAGTTCAAGCTAATTTTGTCTGCACCTGCTCTTAAAAGTTCAGTAATCCCATCAATTGAGCTAATTCCTCCTCCAACTGTAAAAGGGATTGTTACAGCTTCAGCAGTCCTTTGAACCATTTCTAATAACGTTTTTCTACCTTCATGACTTGCCGCAATATCTAAAAACACCAACTCGTCAGCGCCAGCACTACAGTAATTGCAAGCAAGTTCGACAGGGTCACCCGCATCACGTAGACCCACAAAATTCACACCTTTTACAACACGACCATTAGCAACATCAAGGCAAGGAATTAAACGAAGAGCGACCATTTTGAGAAATTAATTGGAGCTATAGGGGAAGGAACTGTTAGGGTTGCCCAACATTTAAAGCCCAGCAGGCAATGCCCCAGCCAGCGACTCTTACTAGAATCGGATCCAAGATCAAGGTTAACCTTGATAGGGTCAGAGACAGGATCCCACCAAATCTAATCACTCAACTAGAAAACGATCCTAGAGGCACCGTTAGAGATTACAAAATGACTGACGGTACTGGTATTGGGGTGGTATTAGAATTTAGCAATGGACAAAAAAGCTGGTTTTTTGAAGATGAAATCAAATAATAATGAGGGTTAAATAGTGAGTGATGCTCGTCAACTCCTTGGGATAAAAGGAGGATCCGAAACGAAAAACATATGGAAGCTGAGATTGCAGCTTATGAAGCCAATCACTTGGATACCATTAATTTGGGGAGTTATTTGTGGTGCAGCCGCAAGTGGCAATTTTCAATGGCATATAAGCAATATTCTTGCATCTTTTGCTTGCATGCTAATGAGTGGCCCACTTCTAACAGGGTATACACAGACTATTAATGACTACTTTGATAGGGAAATAGATGCAATTAATGAACCTAATCGTCCAATCCCGTCAGGCGCAATCTCTTTAACTCAAGTTAAAGTACAAATTTGGTTTCTTTTAATTGCTGGTCTATGTGTTGCCTACTTATTAGATTTATGGTCAAATCACTCCACGCCTACTGTATTTCTATTAGCTCTTGGCGGCTCATTCGTAAGTTATATCTATTCTGCTCCTCCTTTGAAGCTTAAACAAAATGGATGGCTAGGTAATTACGCGCTTGGAGCAAGTTATATCGCACTCCCTTGGTGGGCAGGGCAAGCACTATTTGGTGAACTTACTTGGATTACAGCTCTTCTAACACTGGCTTATAGCTTGGCAGGTCTAGGAATTGCTGTAATAAATGATTTTAAGAGTGTAGAAGGAGATAAAGAGCTAGGGCTAAGTTCCTTACCTGTAGTTTTTGGAATTAAAAATGCAAGTTGGATTAGTGCTGGAATGATTGATATTTTTCAATTAATGATGGTTGTGGTACTGGTACTAATAGGTCAACACTTTGCTTCAGTAATACTAGTTTTACTAATTATTCCTCAAATAACCTTTCAAGATATTTGGCTATTAAGAGATCCTCTTGCTTTTGACGTTAAATATCAAGCAAGTGCTCAGCCTTTTTTAATTCTAGGAATGCTAGTTACCGCCCTTGCTATTGGACATAGTTCATTAATCATATAAAAAATTAAACGTGATCAATGGTTTCTTACGTTGGTTTTTAATCGCATCTAGTTCAATAATATTAGGTTCCGTTGTTGCAATTTCAGAAAAATCAATTATTCAAAGAATCGACGCAACCCTAGCAGAAGCAAAAAAAGTATTGACTTTCAGTAGGCCTGGAACAATTACACTCCTATCTACAAATGGAATTGTGATTCAAAAACTTGGTCACGTCACTAGAGAGAAGATCAACTTCGAGAACATACCTATAAAAATCAAAAATGCATTCATAGCATCTGAGGATAGACGTTTCTACAAACATAATGGAGTTGACTTTTGGAGTATTAGTAGAGCAATAAAAACAAACCTAAATCAAAGAGCCGTACATGAAGGTGGAAGTACTATCACCCAACAGTTAGCTCGCATAGTTTTCCTAAAACAGGATCAAAGCATTAAAAGAAAAATAAAAGAAGCTGCTCTTGCCTTCAAATTAGAGCGTCAATTAACGAAAGACGAAATCCTGGAAGAGTACCTTAACAAGGTCTACTTGGGTTCAGGCGCATATGGGATAGCAGATGCGTCATGGATATATTTCTCGAAGACTCCAGATCAACTAGATACAGATGAAATAGCACTAATTGCTGGACTGGCTCCTGCTCCGTCATTATTCTCTCCACTTGTCAGCCCTCAATTAGCAATCAAACGTCGAGACATTGTTTTAGAAAGGATGCGACTTGAAGGTTTTATTTCTCAAAATGAATTTAAAAGTGCACTAAATTCTCCACTACAGTTAAGCCCCTCTACACCTAAGTATTTTAATAGTCTTGCACCGTACTTTTCTGGTTGGGTTCTGCAAGAATTACCATTTCTAATTAGTAAAGATCAGCTTGAAATTGGAGGTCTTACAATTCATACAAGTCTTAATTTGGATTGGCAACAAAAAGCAAAAGAAGTAGTCAAAAAACAAGCAAAGGGAGAACTTGAAGGTGCAATAGTCTCAATTGAACCTTCAACTGGGCTCGTGCGAGTTTTAATAGGCGGCAAAGATTTTGAATCTAATGAATTCAACCGAGCCACTCAGGCATTGCGATCACCTGGTTCAACATTTAAGATTATCACCTATGCAGCCGCATTAAATAAAGGCTACAAGCCCAATGACATTGTTGAAGACGAGCCTAAGTGCTGGGATGATTATTGCCCTAAAAACTTCGACAACGAATATCTTGGAGAAGTATCACTGTCTGATTCATTTAAGTATTCCTTAAATACCGTAGCTGTTTATCTTTTAGATCAAGTAGGTTTTGATGAAGTAATTTCAATTGCTAATAAGCTAGGCATTGGAAAAGAAAGTAGACTAGAAAAGTATTATCCACTAGCAATTGGAGTATTTGAAGAAACAGTTATTAATATGACTGCAGCCTATGCTGCAATAGCAAATAGAGGAATTTATATGAAACCTACTCCTTTCGAAAAAATTATAGGGCCTGAGGGCACAATTATTTGGGAAAGGGATAAAAATGGGAGCGAAGGTCGGATTGCCGTTAGCTATCATATTGCGGAAACTCTCACTAAAATGCTCACGAAAGTAGTCAATGAAGGGACAGGGAGACCAGCAATTATCAAAGACATAGATGTCGCGGGCAAGACTGGGACATCAGAAGGTGCAAGGGATGTTTGGTTTATCGGATCTTTGCCTAAACTAACTACAGGTGTCTGGTTTGGCCATGACAACAATCAAGAGACCAATAATAGTAGTGGAAAGGCTGCTTATGCATGGAGAACATTAATGAGAAGTATTATGCTTAACGATTCCATGAGAAATCCTGCTATAAGAGAGGACTTTAATTAAGTTCCAATATAGCGGCATAAAAGCCATCACCTTGCCTAGTCGTATCAGGTAAAATTTGTTTTTCTTTCTTTAAACTCATGTCAGAACAAGTAGATAAGAACCTTTCAATTTGACGCGAGTTTTCTTCTGGGTGAATAGAGCAAGTTGAATAGACCATACGGCCACCTGGTTTCAACAAAGGAACAATCGATTTAAGCAATTTTTCTTGAAGTAGAGTTAACTCTCTAATTTTCATTGGGGTTAGTCGCCAGCGTGCATCTGGATTCCTAGACAGCGTACCCAGTCCTGAGCAAGGTGCATCTATCAAAATCCTGTGAAAATAACCCTCCCAGTCTGGCCTAATATTCAACAATTTTAACGAATCAGCCTCTAAAACATTTATGCAATCAGTACCTAGACGAGTTGCATTTTCAGTCACTAATTTCAAACGAGACAAAGATCTATCTACTGCCCAAATTTCTCCATCATTTCCGATTAATTCAGCTAAATGTGTTGTTTTAGAGCCTGGTGCAGCACATGCATCAAGGATACGTTCTCCTGGTTGTGGTTCTAACAATGGAGCAACCCACTGTGAAGATCTATCCTGAACACACCATTTACCTTCAGTGTAGCCAGGCCATTGATTTAAATCTCTTAAACCTTTTTCAACACTTAACCCATCTGGGAAATCAGGCATTAAGGAACTCTCAATACCTACTTCAGCTAATTGTTTTTGAAGTTCAAAAGGAGTCTCGCGAATACGGTTAACTCTCAAATCAAATGAAGGGACATTATTAAAAGCTCTCGAAATTATCTCTGCTTGACTTTCTCCAAACCAGCTAATAAGTTCTGCTACCAACCAATTAGGCAAAGAATATTCTTGTCTTATACGAGCCTGAAAACTCTCTGGTAGAGGAAGATCAATCTCTGCTATATATGCACGGTTAACAGCACGCAATAATCCATTAACAACAGGGGCAAGATTTTTTAAATTACCTGTTTTAGCAATCTCAACACTCGTATTAATTGCTGCAGAAACAGGTATCTTTTTCATTCGTATAATTTGATAAATACCAATATGCAATAGCCATCGTAATAAGGGTGGCTGCTTTTTAGCTGGCTTCTTCCCTAAATAGTCAATCCAACAATCAAGCAAATATCTATTTCTGATAGCTCCATATGCCAATTCAGTTAAAAGTGATCTATCAGATCCCAGCAAAGAATACTTCTTGATAGCTCGATCTAAAGCGACATCTGCATAAGCACCTGCTGCTACAGATTGCAAGACTTCCCAAGCCCCTTGTCTAGGTAACAGACCTTTTGTATTTGACAACAATCATGCAAATATATTGTATTTAGGTTAACTACTTTTAAGGACATTTCACAAGCATTTCTCATCCTTTCATTCTAGTGGCGACAGACAAAGGCCTGATAATAGACAATAACTCTAAGATCACTATTTTTAAAGAATATTGATCTTATTATTTGTATCAACCGTTCTTGCAGGACAGGGAAATTGGTATTTTATTGCTATAATGATATTTTTATAGATATCAATGTCGTATGAAGCGGGGAGTAGAGAGTGTAGGAGTCTCATTGAAGCAAAGGAAAACCTAATCAAAGGAATGCAATCACTTAGTGCTATTAAAAACACCGAACATATACAAACTCAATTAAAGGCCTTGTATAACGAACTTGAAGAAATGCATGAAACACGAAGGAAGATAGAGAAAGAAGAATAACTATCTCCACAAATCAATGGTCGATTCTAAAAATAAGGTAGATTTTTTCATTATTTAGATTCGTAAATTCAAGCGTCATAAAACACCCCTTCCTGGAGGAATAAAAATTTCAGCTAAGTTTATAAAATTGGCTACATAACATTCCTTAGTCAAGACAAATAACCTTCTGCTAACTAGGAATAAAACATATTTTAAGCAATATAAATGGTAGAAAATCTTAGCATTTGCTAACCAAACAATAAAGATTAACTTTTTTGAGTATGAAAATCATTATCATTGGGATGTGTTCAATCGCTTGGATGTTTCTGTTTCAGTAGCAAGAAATACATCAAGTAGAACTAACGAACACAATAATAAGTCAAATTCTTTTGTGTGAGGAACCAAATGAAACTTTTCCAGCAATTGCTGGTGGCGCCTGCTGCGTTGGGGTTAATTGCTCCCATGGCAGTAAATGCTACCGAATTAAATATCGAGGCGATCTCTGACTACGCCCCACTAACCAACACTTATCAAGCCGCTTCCGAATTATCTGACATTCATCCAAGTGATTGGACATTTCAAGCGCTGGTTGACATTCGGAACAATCGCGGATGCAATGTATCTCTACCTAAAGGAGTCATCACACGAGCTGAAGCAGCGGCAATTCTAAATAAATGCATAGGTAATGCTGAGAAACTGAATGCTTCCGAGCTACGTCTAATAGACGAGTTCGAGTCAGAGATTGCCATCCTAAGAGGAACAGATGAGATCCTAGGAGACTTAGCTTTTGAAGCAGGACAATTCTCCACAACTACAAAGTTAAGTGGTTATAGCAATTTCCTCATAGGATATGAATCTAAGCATCAGGGGTACGAGAATGTACATGGCTTCTATGGCTATGGGCTAGACATCAACACTAGTTTCACTGGTGAAGATATTCTATACGCTGGAATTGCACAAGGTAACTTTGATGCATCCAGTAGTGAGTTAAGCAGTATGGATATGTCGGATACAAGTGACGACCTAAATGTTGGTTCGCTCTTTTATTCATTCCCATTTGGGGGAGGAACCCTTACTGCTGGCCCACTATTAGACCAAGACGATGTAGTTTCTGTTACAACATCTGTTTATTCAGATGCATGGAAACTTGGTGGCAACCCATTTACTCTTCCTGGCACTACTGGCTATGGAGCTGCCTATTCAATTGCCCTTGATAGTGGCTACAACTTTGGAGCTAGCATAATTGGAGCAGATGCTGCAGATTTGAATAAGGGAATTGGAACAAAAGAGTCTGACGACATCCTTACGGCGATGTTTGGCTATGACGGCGATAACTTTGGAGGTGGTCTAATATTTACTCACCTCGGTCATGGGAACACTACTACTGGCTACACAGCAGTAGGTGGTGGACTTTACTATCAGGCAGAAAATTGGAGTGTTAGCGCAACTTATGACACTAAAGATGATGAAGATACAACTGAAGATCTTGAAGCTTGGCTAATCGGAACAGACATCGCATTCGGACCTGGTACATTCAGTGCCGCAATAAGCAATGTCTCTGACAAAGACGATAGCCCTGGTCAGGCCACAGCAGACGAAGATGAAATTCAGTATGAACTCTATTATACTTATAACCTGAATGACTACATAACAATTACACCAGGCGTATTCTTTATTGAAGGGGATACATATGACAACAGAGAAGATACAAGAGGTGCTGCAATAAATACTAGCTTCTCCTTCTAGTTAACTAAAAAAAAACGGCTCGCTTCATATGAAGCGAGCCGTTTTTTTATAGGCAGACTTTAAAAAAGAAATATAAGTTATATTTAAAATCATGCTTGTTTAATCATGATTTTAATAAAATAATAATTTGTATTCTATCTAATAATGAAAGGGTTTAGTTCAGGCAGAAGAAAAGGTACAAATAATAAATCAAATTTTAATCAAGTTATTGCAAATTCACTAATTAAAAAAGGGTCTGAGCATCAAAGGAATGGTGAGATTGTAGCCGCCAAAAAGATTTACGAAGAAATCCTAAAACTAGGTATAATCAATATAACCGTAATGAAAAATTTATCTATTATTTACCTATCTTCTAATCAGGTAAATGAAGGGATTTTGTTATTGAAAAATATAATTAAGCTAAAGCCAGAAGATGCAGACTCTTATGCAATACTTGGGGCTAAATTGGGTGAATTAAAAGATCTCAAACAAGCAGAAGTATACCTTAAAAAAGCAATCAAAATAAAACCTAATTTAATTAATGCTATTGGAAACTTATCGATGGTACTAAAGGATCAAGGAAAACTATCGGAAGCAGAATTTTATTTAAAAAAAGTAATTGATTTGAATCCCAAAATAGCAATTGCTCATGCAAATCTTGGTGCTATCTATAGAGAACAAGGCAAGCAGGAAGAAGCCGAATCAGCAACAAGAAGATCAATAGATTTAGATCCTATGTTATATAATTCTTATTCAAATTTAGGATTAATTCTACTTAAGAAGAGGAATTTCCTAGAGGCAGAAATTACAATAAAAAAAGCAATTGCAATAAATCCTAATATTGCAGCTGCTCACTCAAATCTAGGATTAATTTTAAATAAGCAATCTAGACTAGCCGAAGCAATTGTGAGTATTAAAAAAGCCATTGAAATAGATCCAGATTTTTCTGAAGCCTATTCAAATTTAGGTAGCTTGCTAATTGATCAAGGAAAAATTAAAGAAGGTTTTTTATCACTAGTAACTGCCATTGAAAAAAATGAAAATAATTCATCTGCTTATTTTCATTTATCTAGAATGAAGAATCATAGTTCTTCTATGGAGTTGGATTCGAAGATTCTGAAATTAGAAATAAAAGAGTATCAAAACCAAATACAAAGATCTGAGATATATTTTGCAAAGTCTAATATATTACATAAGCAGAAGAAATTTGATAAAAGTGCAGAGAATTTATTAAAGGCAAACCAGATCAAGCTTAATATCTATCCATCAACTGCTGACGAAGCAATTAATTACGCCAATAAGTTATCAATTCAATCAATAAATAAAGCAACTCCAAATAATGTCAAAGGAGATGAAAAGGAAGTAGATTCAATTTTCATAGTAGGCTTACCTAGATGTGGGAGCACATTATTAGAATCCATTATAAGCTTAAATAAAGATGTCAAAGATTTAGGCGAAAGAAATATTTTAATGAAGGTTTTCAAGAAGTGGGAGAGTTTAAAAGAAAATGAAGATAATCTTAGTTTGTATAAAATGTATTTAGAAGAAAAATCTAAATATTCTGCTGGTTACAAAATAACAACAGATAAATTTCTTTTTAATTACGTTTATTCAGGATACATAGCAAATGATTTTATTAACGCAAGAATAATACATTGCTATCGACATCCACTTGATAATATACTTTCTATTTTTAGAGCAAATTTTAATAATAGCTATTATTATTCATCTTCAATAAGAGATTGTGCAAGAGTTCTGCTTAACCAGGAAACAATAATGGATGAATACAAATCTATATATCCCAAGAAAATCTATAGTTTGAATTATAATAAACTTGTTTCGAACCCTTCAGAAGAAATTAAACAATTAATTTCATGGCTTAGTTGGGATTGGGAGGATAAATATTGTCAACCTGAACTAAGTAAGCGAGAAATAATGACTGCAAGTAATATACAAGCACGAGAACCTATTAACTCAAAGTCTCTAAATAGTTGGACTTGCTATGAAAGGATGCTTCAACCGGCTATCAAAGAAATGGAAACAAGCGATAGATACAGACTATTACTTGAAAAGTTTTAATCAGAGGGAATCTTAATACTATTTCTTATACAGTTCACTTGCAGATAGGGCCTAGTTTGGGGTCAATAAAGCAATTATCCTTAATTGCTTTATCTGCTTTTTCAGGTTGATGCGAATGAACACCTGCCTCAACTCCGATTGAGTCATAAATATGTGCAATAGCTTCTTGAGCAGCAAGTGTTGATAAAATTAAAAAAGGTGACATTAGTACAATTTTGTTCATAACAACCTTAAATCACCTTTAAATTTTAACTCTTTGCTCATACCTTTCCCTTTTAATCTTGAAATTCGAATATTTCAAGATTAAAAGATATCGATATATTCTTTAATTGTCTTAATTCCTTATGACTATTAACAAAATAGTTATAAACACATAGCTTCTGATAGCAGACTTCGCCTTTATATATAATTTTGATTATGCCTGTTCTAACAAAACGTTTTTTAAAATTACAATCGGTCCTAAATCGAAGGATGGCTGATCTCACTGTTTTGCTAGAGCATGTAGAGAAGCCTCATAATCTGTCGGCTATCTTGAGAAGTTGTGATGCTGTAGGAGTCTTAGAGGCTAATGCTATTAATAACCATGGAAAAACAAGTACATTCAATAGCACAGCTCAAGGTAGTCAAAAGTGGGTAAAGGTTCATGATCATAAGGACATATATACAGCAACAAAACATCTTAAAAATCAAGGGTTCACTTTGTTTGGGACAAGTATCGAGAAAGGTTCATTAGATTATCGCAAATGTGATTTCAAAGTACCTACGGCCTTTGTTTTAGGAGCAGAGAAATGGGGGCTGGATAATAAGACTATTAAAATGATGGATGAAATAATCTATATTCCTATGCGTGGGATGGTTCAATCTCTCAATGTCTCGGTAGCAGCCGCAACTTTGCTTTTTGAAGCCTTAAGACAACGACAAGAGGCAGGTATTGCACCTCAGCATGGTGAAGGGCTAAGTAAAAGTCTATATACAAAAATGATCTTTGAATGGGCTTACCCAGAAGTGGCTAGGTGGTGCAACGAAGTAGGTAGAGATTACCCATCTCTTGACTCTCAAGGAGTCATTACTGAAAATCTTCCACGAACAATAAAGATGCGTTATTAACAAAAAAGTAAAGGTTAAAAATGGAGAGCTATCTTTGATCACTTATAAGATCTTCGATGCCCTCACCTATTAAAGAAAGACCTATCACAAGTCCAAACATCGCAACCCCTGGGTAAAGAGCTGTCCACCAAATACCAGTTGGCATAGCAACTAATGCCATATTCAAGTCACTACCCCATTCGGGTATAGATTCAGGTAATCCCAAGCCAAGAAATCCTAATCCACCTAAAACAAGAACCGCATCAGCGGCATTCATAGTCAAGAGAACCGGAACAGATGTAATAACATTCTTCAATAAATATTTACGTAGAATCCATAGAGGACCAGCCCCCATAGATACAGCGGCTTCAATATAGAGCTCTGATTTAACTTGAGTCGTTTGATTTCGAACGACTCGAAAATATTGTGGTATATACACCACACAAAGTGCGACTGCTGCGTTGAGTATCCCTCTGCCCAAAACAAATGCCATCACCACTGACAAAAGAATCACAGGAATTGTATAGAGTGTATCCATTAACAGAACCAAACATCTGTCTAGAAAACCTCCTAAATAACCACTTAACATGCCCAAGGGCAGGCCTATCAGGACAGCTAAAGTTACTGCAAGAAAAACAACCTGAAGAGCAACTCCACTAGCTTCTAATGTTCTTACACACACATCCCTACCAAGACGATCAGTTCCGCACCAATGAGATAAAGACGGTGAAGAGAAAATTGGATTATTAAGGCCTTCTTGTGAATTGGGCAATAACCCCCAATCAATTAGGATCGGAGTAAGGAGAGCAATAAAGATATAAATAGCCACAACAACAAAACCCAGCTTTGCCATTCGCGAAGAAAGATTGTTATTTAAGAAGAGTCGCTTCACGAACAAGTTCATTAGACCAAATTTCAACACTTTAAAAATAATCAAATAGGTAGAAATAAACAATAATTATTGCTTAAATGTAAGTAGCAACTATTTTCATAAAATGAATCAGAACAACGAAGGGCTTACCGTAGGGGAGTTAACTATAGCGCTGGGTGTACTAATAATTGCACTATTAATATGGTCTGGGGTGAAGCAAGAGAAAAACACCCAAAAAGGTATTGAAATACAAGATAACTATTCACTAGTAGTCAATAATTAAAATATATACTTATTTTATTGATTCAACTTAAGTACTGCCATAAAAGCTTCCTGAGGAACATCTACTTTACCCATTGATTTCATCCTCTTTTTACCCTTCGCTTGTTTCTGTAGTAGTTTTTTCTTACGAGATATGTCCCCTCCATAACATTTTGCCAAGACATCCTTCCTTAAGGCACTAAGGCTTTCACTTGCTATGATTCGACTCCCGATCGAAGCTTGCAAAGGAATTTTAAACTGTTGTCTAGGAATAAGTTCCTTAAGCTTGCTTACTAAGCCTTTACCTACACCATAAGCTTTATCACGATGAACAATCGTAGTTAAAGGATCTGCCCTCTCTGCATTTATCAAGACATCCAATCTAACTAAATCATTTTTGCGATAACCAATTACATGATATTCCATTGATGCATATCCTTTTGTACGACTTTTCATTTGATCAAAGAAATCAGTTACAACCTCTGCCAAAGGAACTTCATAAATGAGGGTAACCCTATCAGTAGTTATATACTTCATATCAATAAAATCGCCTCGTCGATCCTGGCAAAGGCTCATAAGAGTTCCATTAAAATCATTAGGTGTATAAATTTCTAGACGAACATAGGGTTCTTCAATCGATTCACGTTGCTGAGGTTCTGGAAGTATCGCTGGATTATCAACCATAAGCACCTGGCCATCAATCATATTTACTTGGTAAATAACAGAAGGTGCCGTAACTATTAAATCCAAGTCATATTCACGTTCCAATCTTTCCTGAACAATTTCCATATGAAGCAAACCTAAGAAGCCACATCTAAAACCAAAACCCATTGCACTACTGGTTTCAGGTTCATATTTCAATGCTGCATCAGAAAGTTGAAGCTTATCAAGTGCATCTCTTAAGTCCGGATATTGATCTGCATCAGTAGGGAAAAGGCCACAAAAAACCATAGGTTTTGCCTCTTTATACCCAGGGAGAGGTTCAAGAGCAGGTTCACTTAAAAGAGTTATCGTATCTCCCACTCTTGCATCAGCAACAGCTTTGATCGACGCCGCAAGGTATCCAACTTCTCCAGCGTGGAGAGCATCTACTTTGCACTGGTCAGGAGACATTACACCAATTTCATCTAATTCATAGTTTTTTTTACTTGCCATCAAAAGCACTCGATCTTTAGAACTAATTTGCCCTTGTAAGATTCTAAAGTAGACAATTACTCCTCTATAAGGATCATAATAAGAGTCGAATATCAAAGCCTTGGTAGGTTCATTCAATAAGTCTTCTGGGGGAGGTATTTTATCAACAACTGTTTGAAGGATATCTGAGACTCCTAGGCCTGTTTTTGCAGAGCATTCAATTGCATTTGAGGTATCTAGTCCAATAATAGCCTCAATCTCTTCCTTAATTTTAAGAGGATCTGCTCCAGGTAAATCAACTTTATTTAGTACAGGTATTATCTCAAGATCATTTTCTAACGCAAGATATACATTAGCCAATGTTTGCGCTTCTACTCCCTGGCTCGCGTCAACAACCAATAAAGCGCCTTCACAAGCCTGTAAAGAACGACTAACCTCATATGAAAAGTCAACATGTCCAGGAGTATCGATTAGATTAAGGACATATGACTGACCATCTTTAGCTATATAATTCATTCGAGCAGCTTGTAACTTAATAGTAATTCCTCTTTCCCTCTCAAGATCCATATTGTCAAGAAATTGCTCCTGCATATCTCTAGAAGAAACTGTTCCTGTTTCTTGCAAAAGCCTATCTGCCAAAGTCGATTTACCATGATCGATATGGGCAATAATACAAAAATTTCTTAATCTAGAAACAGGTACTTCAGTCATTCGATTACAAATTTGTGTTTAGAAATTCCTTAGATTCTTTTCAATCATAAAGAGTAGTCATTCGATTGAAGAGAAGTACATCAAAGACTTTGAGAGAAGCCCAGAATTGAATCATTTCTATCACGCAAGTTTCTTAAAGAATCAGAATCTTTCTGAGATGACTTACTCAGACTTGGGAAAAGCAGTTTTAATTTTTCTTGCCATGCAACTGTAGTCATTTTCTCAGCAAAACATCGATTTAAGACCTCAATCATTGTTGTAACAGCTGTACTTGCTCCTGGGGAAGCTCCTAGCAATGCAGCAAGAGATCCATCAGCAGAGCAAACAACTTCTGTACCCATCTTAAGTATGCCTCCTTGGCTAGAGTTCTTTATAATTTGTACCCTTTGACCTGCTTGATAAAGTTCCCAGTCATCTTTATCCACTAATGGTATGAATTTTCTTAAGACATCCACTCTCTCTTCATGATCTTGTGTTAATTGATTAATCAAATATTTTACTAAGTCAATATTTTTTAAACCTGCTTGAATTAAAGAAAAAATATTTGTTTTTGTTATAGAACCAAACAAATCCAATTTTGATCCATTTTTAAGAAACTTTGTACTAAAACCAGCAAAAGGACCAAAAAGCAATGAGCGTTTTCCCTTGATCCAACGCGTATCTAAATGAGGAACTGACATAGGAGGAGAACCAAAGCTTGCTTTTCCATAAACTTTGGCTGAATGCCTTTTCGCTATATCTGATTTATCACAAACTAGCCATTGACCACTTACAGGAAATCCGCCATAAGATTCTCCCTCTGGGATTTTTGATTTTTGCAATAAAGTCAACGCTCCCCCTCCCGCTCCAATAAATACAAACGGAGTTCTTACATCCCTCATCTCGGACGAACCCTTTAGCGTTAAATTCCAAGTGTTTTTATTATCTTTTCTTAGATCTATTACTTCGGTAGAAAATTCAATTTGAACAGAAGAACTGTTTTTTAACGAATTCATATATCTAATCGATAATTCACCAAAATCAAGATCTGTCCCTCTTTTTATACGTGTACCAGCTATTGGTGAATTAGTTGCCCTACCTTCTAAAACTAAAGGCATCCATTCTTGTAATTCTTTTTTATCTTCACTCCAATCCATCTCTGAAAACGCTTCAAATCTACTTAATTTCTCATAACGCTCTTTCAAAAAATCTACGTCCGACTCTCCTTCTACAAAACTTATGTGTGGAAGAAAATTCAAAAAATTCTTTGGAGACAATTTCCCTAGAGAAGTCATTGATGCCCAAAATTCAAGGCTCCTCTCAAAAGATCTATTAATTTCAAGAGCTTTTTGAACTTGAATCTCTCCATCAACATTAACGGGAGTGTAATTAAGTTCACAATTGGCTGCATGCCCAGTACCTGCATTGTTTAAAGCAAAGCTGCTTTCTAAGCCTGGCGAATGTAATTTTTCAACAACTAACACACGCATATCAGGATCAAGCTCATTCAGTAAAACAGCCAACGTACAACTCATTACACCAGCACCAATCAGCACTGCGTCATAATTGCTTTCTGATCCCAGCTCTTGGTTGACGAACACAAATAATTACCACCTTTGTTTGTCAGATCATGTCTCTACTTACTAGGCTAAACACATTCAAAGCAATCTTACTAAATGGACAATGGAACCATGGAATACACATTAGAAAATGTAGAAAAAGTTCTTGATGAATTAAGGCCATTCCTATTGGCCGATGGAGGAAATGTGGAAGTAGTAGAAATAGATGGACCAGTTGTAAAAGTAAGACTTCAAGGAGCCTGTGGAGAATGCCCTAGTAGCACAATGACTTTAAAAATGGGTATTGAAAGAAAATTAAGAGAAAGTATCCCTGAAATAAGCGAGGTTATGCAAGTCCTTTAGGAATAAATATAATTTTTACTTAAGATAACAAGCACATTTAACTAGCTTTAATCACTACTAGCATCTTTAAATTATTTACCTTTCATGATCCAAAAAAGTCGATATCTACTAATATCTTACAAATAATTCAATCAATATAGCTTTTAAAGAATTAATATTAATTTAAAAGGAGATTAAGCCGCAAGTTCCCTTTCGATGGAGGCCTTATAATCCAAGCAATCTAAAGGTAATCCTTTATAAATAGCAATCATCAACGGAGTCATTGCCCCTATTGTAAAAATAAAGGAGGATGCATTTATGGATAAAGATCTGGTCAGATAAGTAACTAGGTAAAGGCCTAAAATATATAGATGGAATAATAAAAACTCTTTTATATTTTGCACTGGCCATCTCATTAAAGAACCAAAGAAATAAAACAAGCCTTTAATTTCCATGAGATTCAGAATAAGAGAATGCAATTTAATATCTAGGAATCTACTTCAACAAGCTGTTCAAAATGATGAAAGAAAGGCCCAGGTCTCAAATTAATCCTGGCTTTGTAGCAGATTGAACTAGAAACATAAATTTTCTTATTAATATAGTTTTGTAGCAATAGCTACAAAACGTTCGCCTTAAGGTATAGGGCGCAGCTCAAATCAGTCCATGGAACGGGGACCTGAGTGATACTCGCTGAACTAAAACCATGACATCACTTGCTTACAGAGAGAACACTTACCTTCAACAAGAAAGAAAGAGTCCAAAAAAGATTTTAGAGCTTACTTACAGACGTACTGTATATACATCCAGACAGGCACAAGCTTCATCGCGCAAGACTAAGCTTGTATACAGAGGGGCGCCTTATCAAAGGGACGTAATCAGAAAATTTACAAGGTGACGACGGTCAAGAGTCTCGGACAAAAGCAAGGACGACAAGCTAAATAAAAAAAAGCAAAACGCTAACTAGTTACAATGCTAGGTATTTATCCTTAGTCTGATATACTTTTGAGGTAAGTATTTTCCCCTATGGAATCCAAGAGAATGAAGCTTGCCGAAATTACCAACGGAAGAGCGGCAATGTTTGGATGTGCATTTGTTTTCTTAATTGCTCTTACAAGTAAAACAACCTTTCTAGAAAATCTAGATTTAGTTAATCTTCAGTCAATCTGGCTGGCTCTAGGTGTTTACGCCGGCTGACTATTCTTTTAGTAGCTGAGATATGCCTTTCCTTATATCTCCTTGCTTCATTAAGGATTCACCTACCAATACAGCCCTCGCTCCAACAGCTTTAACTCTATTTAGATCTGATCTTGTAAACAGACCTGATTCACTTACTAAAATAATTTCATTTTCACTAAAGTCTTTTGCGAACTCCTTAGCGAGATTTTCAGTAGTGGCTAAATCAGTATGAAATGTCTTCAGATCTCTATTATTAATACCCACCAAACTGAAACTTCCAATTTCAAAAACTCGTTTTAACTCACTAGCATTGTGAACTTCAACCAAGACTGATAATTCTAATTTAAAAGCAATTTTCTGAAGATAAGCTAAGTCCTGATCCGACAAAATTGCAGCGATTAATAAAACAGCATCAGCACCTGCTGCCCTCGCTTGATAGATCTGATAAGGACTTATAACAAAATCCTTGCAAAGCAAAGGAATATCTACTGCTTTTCTTACCGAAGTTAAAATATCGAATCCACCTAAGAAAAAATTCTTCTCAGTCAAAACTGATAAACAAGTTGCTCCTCCTTCTGAGTAGGCTTTTGCTATTTCTACTGGATTGAAATCTTCTCTAATAACACCTTTACTGGGACTTGCCTTTTTAATCTCCGCTATTAAGGCAGGATGATTACTCGAATTACGTAAAGACTTGATAAAAGATCTAGGTCTTGGCAAGTCCAAGATCTTGGACTTTAATTTATCAAGAGGAACTTTTTGACGAGAAACTTCTATCTCTTTATCCTTTTGCCAAATAATCTTCTCTAAAATATTATTAGGCTCCTCATCTACATGAGGAATTGCATATTCTAAATTAGCAACCTTGATACTAGGATTTGGGGGACGGCGGCGAATATTCATAGGGGTTTATTTTTTTAATTGGTGTGAAGCTTGCTTATATGCAACCTCAACGACTTCAGAAAGAGTCGGATGAGTGTGCACCTCTTTTGCAAGATCAATTACAGTTTGACGCCTGGCTATTCCATTGGCGATTTCTTGAATCAAATCTGCTGCATGTAAACCATAAATATGAGCACCTAAAACTTCTCCAGAGTCTTTTCTAAAAAGTAATTTCAATAAGCCGTCACTTTCTAGCTCAGCAAGAGCCTTGGAATTAGCTTTAAAGTAACTTCGAACAAGACCAAGTTCAAAGCCTTCCTCCGAAGAAAATTGCTTGGCCTCAACTTCCGTCATTCCTACTGAACTAATTTCAGGATGAGTGAATGTAGCGGCAGGTATGCTCCTGTAATCAACTACACGCTTACTACCAAGAATATTGTCTACGGCTACTGTTCCTTGGGCTGCGGCAGCATGAGCTAACATCAATTTACCAGTAACATCACCCACAGCCCAAAGGTTTGGAACAACTTTTCCATCCGAAAGAACTCGCATATGATCATCCACAGGGATAAAACCTCTATTGGTTTTTATCTCAAGAATGTCAAGATTTAATCCTTGGCTTCGAGGGACTCTACCAGTGGCGACAAGGACAGCATCAACCTCTAAATTATCCAGAACGTCTCTGGTTTTAACATTAGACAGTTCAATTTTCACAGGACACCCAGGCAATACTTTTGTAGCTAATACCCCTGATCGTGCATCTATATCACGACTATCAATTAACTTTCTTGCTGCTAATTTTGCTATATCGGGATCAAAGGTAGGCATTACTCTGTCAAGAGCCTCAATCATTGACACCTCACATCCAAGGGCCGTATAGACATCCGCAAATTCAAGGCCTATATAACCACTTCCTATAATGGCAATCCAACGAGGTAACCACTCAAGACTAATTGCTTCATCGCTAGTAAAGACTGTACGACCATCAGTTTCAATACCTGGGGGAACAAATGGATCAGAGCCAGTAGCAATAATCACATGTTCAGCTGAAAACAATCGATCAACTCCGTTAGCCTCTCTTAGGCCAACCTTTTGAATACCTTCCAAGCGTCCTTTCCCCAAAAGTATTGTTACACCTTCTCTCTCTAAACTTTTTGTAAGATTTGCTCGTATATTTTTTACCAGATCAATTGCATGATTAGCAATTTTTTGCCTTTCAAACCTTACTGGGGATGCATGAATACCGAAACGCGATAAATGCTCAGCATTTGCCAGTTCTCGGACTTTTCCACTAGCAGCCAATAAAGCTTTAGAGGGCACACACCCACGGTTTACGCAGGTTCCACCCATTTCTCGCGATTCAATGATCGCAACATTTAGACCGTTAGAAGCAGCATGTTTAGCAGCGTCAAAGCCACCATAACCAGCGCCAATAACAATCACATCAAAGTCGAACTTGGCTTCGCTCACTGTTATTGATGTATACCAAGCTTCATTTTGGCCCTTCGCCGCTCTAAAAGCAGTGGAACGGCTGCAGCTGCTACATTTAATGATTCAACAACTTTGCTATGAGGCAAGGTGACGACTTGATTGCAGCAATTTTTTATATCTTCATGAAGTCCAGAACCTTCATTTCCTAAAACCAACACAGTTGGCTTATTCCAATCAATTTCCCAATACGGGATGACAGATTGAGATTGATTTTCACTGGGTACAGAGGTTGCAACGACCTGAAAACCGTTATCAACAGCTTCTCTTAATTTAGTAATAAGTAATTCCACTCCTTCTGACTCAGTCTGACCAAAACGTTCATATGGCATATGCAAAATTGAACCAGCAGATGCTCTTATTACTTTTTGGTTCAGAGGGTCAGCGCCTGATCCCAGCCACAACATTTCAATGTCAGCCGCGAGAGCAGTTCTAAAAAGATTTCCAAGATTGCCTGGATCCTGTAAGTAGTCCAAAGCAAGAATGTATTCCGGGTTATCAGGAATGGATGGCAATCCTGATAAGGGGAATAGTGATGCCACACCGTCAGGAGTAAAGGTTGTCAACGAGGCTTCTAAAACTGACTTTGTAACTTCAATAATTAATATTTTCTCAGGCAAATATTTTAAAAGCTCAGTATTTTTCTCGATCCATGAGGATGTAGCCACTATTTCCAAAGGCGTGAAATCAGTTTTTATTGCTTCTTCTAATAGATGAGTCCCCTCAAGCAAAAGCATAGAGTGTTCTTCTCTTCCAGGCTTACTAGAGATTGCCTTCAACCTTTTAACTAAAGGGTTGCGACGACTTGATATAACTTTCGAGATCACAGGTTGGATTTTCTTCTCTCCTAAGTTCCTTTAAATAACAATTATAGATTAGATGGAATCGGTAATTATTATTTAATTTTAAAGAATGCACGCAAAGAACTATAAGAATTAATATCTTTTAGAAGGATATTGCGAAAGCTCCTTCATCAATGGATTCTCAACACAGCAATCAATTATCTCAGTTCTCAAAAAAACAACTATATATAAAGAAGTTAAGAAGTTTATATAATTCTATCTAGACGAAAGTGATAGTAATTGCCATTATGCAGGTAAATCTGGTGGAAATACTCAATGTTTAGTGTGGATGCGATCAATAAAACAAGTGAACAGCAATATCTCGCAGTTAAAGGATCTTGTCAGCTTTCTGGACATTTAAAAGTAAGTGGAGCAAAAAACTCAGCTTTGGTTTTAATGGCTGCTTCACTTTTAACTGAAGAGAAGGTAGAGCTTAAAAACATTCCATCGCTTACAGATATAGATTTCATGTCAACTATCCTTATAAAAATGGGAGTAGAGATAAATAGAGAATTACACACTTTATTTATTAATCCTAAAGAATTTTATGATGTAACTCTTCCCGGTGAATTAGTTCATTGCTTAAGAGCTAGTTTTTTCTGCATAGGTCCAATGCTGGCAAGGCTAGGCAAAGCAAAAATTCCTTTACCAGGAGGCTGTCAAATAGGATCTCGACCAGTAGATGAACATATAAAAGGTCTTAAAGCATTGGGGGCTTGCATTAAGACTGAAAAGGATATGATCACAGCAAATATTTTAGATGGAAATAAAAGATTAAAAGGTGCAAATATCACTTTAAATTACCCAAGTGTTGGGGCAACTGAAACCATTTTAATGGCTGCAACTCTTGCGGAAGGTACTACAACTATCCAAAATGCTGCTCAAGAACCTGAAGTAAAAGATCTTATAAACATGCTTAACTCAATGGGAGCTTTAATCACTGGTGAAGGTAGTCCAATACTCAAAATTGAAGGAGTAAGAAAATTAAATGGGTGTAGTCACACTGCGATACCAGATCGTATAGAAGCAGGAACCTTTTTAATAGCTGCGGCTATAACTCGATCCAATCTTCTTGTCGGTCCCGTAATAAAGGAGCACCTCACGTCTGTCTTAGAGAAATTAAAAGAATGTGGTTGCGAAATAATAGAAGAAAAAGAGAATTATCTAAAAATCATTCCTAAAGAAATAAAAGGTGTTGATATAACTACCTCTCCTTTCCCTGGCTTCCCTACTGATTTACAAGCACCTTTCATGGCTTTAATGACAACTGCTAAAGGTAAAAGCACTATCACAGAAACTGTCTTTGAAAAAAGAATGCAACATGTAAAGGAACTACAGAGAATGGGTGCAAATATTCAATTAAACGGATCTATTGCCTTAATCGAAGGAAGTGATCAATTAAAAGGAACCAATCTAACTGGAGGAGACCTACGGTCTTGCGCAGCAATAGCTCTTGCAAGCCTTTCATCCGAAGGTCAAAGTATTATTAAGGGATTACATCATCTAGATAGAGGCTATGAAAAGTTTGAACAAAAATTAAATAAAGCTGGTGCAAATATCTCAAGGAATCAAAGCAGGGTCAACAAAAATGTTCAATTAAAGAATGAATTAGGAATGCACCATAAACTAGGCATCAAGCAAGAAGCGGCTTAAGCTTTATATATATCCTCAGACTTAATCAAAACAAGGGAGCGTGGTGGAATTGGTAGACGCACCGCACTCAAAATGCGGCACCTTCGGGTTTGTCGGTTCGAGTCCGACCGCTCCCACTTCATTAATGGGGACATATACACGTTATCCACTAAGGATCACGAAAGGAAAAGGTTGCTGGGTATGGGACCAAAATAATCAGAAATATCTTGATGCTGTAGCAGGAATCGCAACTTGCAGTCTCGGACACAGCAATAGAGCTATAGCAAGTGCACTAACAAAACAATTAAAGAAACTCCAACATATTTCAAACTTATATTCAATCCCTGAACAGGAAGAGCTCGGTCAATGGTTAGTCCAAAATAGTTGTGCGGATAGTATTTTCTTTTGTAATAGCGGTGCAGAAGCAAATGAAGCCGCTATAAAATTGGCAAGAAAATATGGACACACAAAACTTGGAATAAAGGAACCGATAATATTATCCGCTGAAGAAAGTTTTCATGGAAGAACCCTTGCTGCAGTAAGTGCTACTGGACAACCTAAATACCATAGTGGCTTTGAGCCAGTTGTTGAAGGCTTTAAGTTTTTTAAATACAATAATTGGGAATCATTTATAAAGTTATTTGCAGAATTAGAAGAGCGTAGTTCAGATGTAGTAGCCGTTCTAATTGAACCCATACAAGGAGAAGGTGGTGTAAGGCCTGGCGATAAAACTTTTTTTAAACATTTAAAAAGCTTTTGCAAAGAGAAAAAAATTCTCCTCATCTTTGATGAAGTTCAATCTGGCATGGGTAGGACTGGATATCTCTGGGGATATCAAAGTTTAGAGATAGAACCTGATATTTTTACTCTTGCAAAAGGTTTAGGAGGTGGTCATGCAATAGGAGCTTTACTTGCAAAAAAATCTGCTGACATCTTTACCCCTGGTGATCATGCAAGCACTTTTGGAGGTAATCCATTTGCCTGTAGAGCGGGTTTAACTGTTGCCAAAGAAATTCAAAAACGCAATATCCTAAATAACGTCAAACAAAGAGGAGACGAGCTTAAAAAAGGACTTTCTAGAATAAAACAACAATTTCCTAACCAGATCCAAGAGATAAGAGGTTTAGGCTTAATGCAAGGGCTCGTAATAAAAGAAGATCTATTACTAACGTCACAAGAAGTTATTTCTGCCGCTATCGAAAAAAAGCTTCTTCTTGTTCCCGCTGGTTCAAAAGTAGTTCGCATGGTACCTCCGTTAATAATTAAAAAACAAGAAATCTATGAATTAGTAAAAAGGCTCCAAGAGGCTTTTAAAGTTCTTGTGTAATTGCAAAAAAACAAGAATCATATAAATAAAGACATTGAGAGACTGATGCCAGCTCTTCAAGAGAAGAGGGTGGATCTAAATCTGAAAAGGGTACAGATAGCTCTCAAGGAGATGGGAGAACCTTGTAAAAGAATCCCAGCAATTCAAATAGCAGGAACTAATGGTAAAGGATCAATAGCTAGTTTCTTAAAAGCTAGCCTACAATATTTAGGCATCAATGCAGGTATCGCGACATCTCCTCATTTAGTGAGTTGGTGCGAAAGAATTTGTACTACTCAAGACGTCATCTCAGAAGATGAACTGAAAAGTATTTTAATCAAGCTACAGCCTTTTATAAAAAAGAACCACCTAACACCATTTGAGTCATTAATAGCGGCATCTCTAGACTATTTCAATTCAAAAAAAGTAGATTTAATAGTTTTAGAAGTTGGTCTTGGGGGAAGACTAGATGCAACAACAGCTCATCCTTACCGCCCTATCATTGCCATGGCTGGAATAGGGCTAGACCATTGTGAATACCTTGGAAATAGTTTGACAGCAATCACGAAAGAAAAAGCCTCTATTATAGGGGAAAATAGCATTGTAATAAGCGCACAGCAACACCCTGAAGTGGAAGAAGTATTAAGAGATGAAGTAGCCAAAAAGAACGCAAGTCTCCACTTTGTTCCGCCACTATCAACGAAGTGGATATTAGGATTACCCGGAGAGATCCAGACACATAATGCCGCTGTAGCTAAAAGAGCACTAGAAGCTCTTAAACATTTTGGATGGACTATAGATGAATCAAAAGTAAAAGAAGGGTTTGCTAATGCAAGCTGGCCTGGAAGATTTCAAAGAGTCACTTGGAATAATTTCTCTATTTTTATTGATTGTGCTCATAATCCTCATGCCGCAAATCAACTCTCGAAAGAGAGAGAGGGGTGGGAAGGCCACGAATTGGGAGTCAATTGGATCCTTGGAATTCAAACACATAAGGATGCTCCTAAAATAATTTCCTCTTTGCTAAAGCAAAACGATTTAGCATGGATAACACCAATTCCAGGTGCTCTCAGTTGGAAGAGAGAAGAGATATCTGCAATCTCTCCTAATCATCTAAAACAAATGATAGAGGTAGAAAGTGTTGAGGATGCATTATCTATGATCTTTGGTAAGGAACACGATCACCACACTCCAATTACTGTAATCACAGGATCTATTTATCTAATTGGAGATCTTATAGAAAGACAGGTAATCAATTTTTCAAAGAATTAATGGAGCCAACCTTTCAGTTTTCCTGGATTAAGGATTCCTTCTGGGTCATAAAGTTTTTTAGCTTCTACTTGGTCAACATCAATAACTCCAAGGCCTCCATCTTCCACAGTAATAGTATGAGGGTTAAAAATAATAGCTCCTGCATCCCGACAATCATGGATTAATTGATCCATGAACTTTTTACCTCGCCATTTCACTAAAGGCAAAGCCGCTAGTCTTTGAGAGCCTTGTTGTCTCACAGCCTCCAAATGCCATAGCAAGTCTTTTCTCCACTTTTTACTCAATGAATTCATTGCTTTTAGTTCTGGTTGAGGTAGCAACATTTGTAGGTAAGTCCAATCCGTATCAACGGCTCTCATCTGCAGAGTCGTATGATTCCAGGTCAACTCTCTTAGCCCTGTTCCCTGTTTCTCATTCTCAGGACCTAAATAATTAAAGATAGCTCCAGCTGAAGTTGCCAATCGCTCTAGTGTAGTTAACCCATCAGATGCAACCAATATCAAAAGGCGATGGCAACCATTATATTTCCCACTCCATGCAGGTATTTGTTCAATAATATCTTTTTGCAACAAGCTACAAAGGAAAAGTTCAATCGCAGCTTGAGAAACAGTTCTCATAAAATCAACAGCATCAATCCAGTCTTTAAAATCAATGGCTACTTCTTGCCATTCAATCAATGGTGATGTTGCTAGCGTTAAAGCTGTAATAATGCCATTTGTGCCATACGCATGATTTAATGGCTCCGATTTATTTACATCTAAAGTTAATTTTCTAGGGGAGTCCTCCACAGTAATAATTTCTAAACCTAATAAATTCCCAGGATCTCTCAGAAAGCCCCAGCGAACCGACCCTATCCCCCCTGATCCACCCGAGACAAATCCAGCAATAGAAGCACTTCTCCAGGTACTTGGAAGGATCCTTAATTGTCGACCTTTTGTAGCAAGTTGATTATTAAGATCTCTCAAAAGACATCCTGACTCAACCGTAACTTCGCCAGAGATAGGGTCAATCCGCCTTATCTTTTTAAATTCGCTCATCAACATGACAACACCACCATTTAGAGGAACGCATTGTCCATAATTCCCCGTACCTGAACCACGCAAGGTCAGAGGAACATTATTCTTTTTGCAAGCCCTCGCTACCGCAATGATTGCTTCTAAAGAACTTGGCTTTACAATGAGATCAGCTAGGCAAGTATTAAGCTGCTCAAAAAGTATAGGTGAATAATCAAAGAAATCCTTGGAAAATCTTTCAATATCTCTCTGAGAGTCTGAAATATTTAGGCCCTCAACTCCTGAAAGCTCTTTTTTTAGAAGTTGGGATTTAAGAGAAGTAGTCATGTCTCCAAATTAATAGATTTTTGATTTATCGGAAGCATGTTTTTATCGTAAAAATCGCCATTAATAATATGTTCTCTCATTGGAATTGTAGACAAAGTTTCAGACCAACTATTTGCATCCAGTAGAACAAAGTCTGCAGGACATCCAGGGTAAATCATTCCATCCCACTTGAGACCTATCAAAGATGATGCTGATGTTGTAAATGGAGATAATCCTAATCTTTGCCATGGCGCCAACTGAGTTAATGGCATAGCAACTGACATCAAAGAAATAGGGTCAAGGTTTCCTAGGGGGAACCATGGGTCCTGAACATTGTCACAACCAATGGCAACAATAACTCCTGCATTCTGTAATTGCTTAATAGGAGCCAAAGGTCTATTGATTGGTGTCTCTTTTTCTCTACGCCCCAATAACCATCCATTTGTTAGAGGCAAAGCAACTACACTAACTTGATGATGAGCCAATCGTTCTGAAAAATATTTCAATGGCTTTGGCCGAAGTAATCCCATACTGCTGGCATGACTACACGTAATGGGAACTTCTGTCTTAACCTGATCTAATACTCGAAGAAGTTGCTTAATTCCTACTCCAGGGCAACTTCCTGCCTCATCAATATGTAGGTCTAAACCACAACCAATTTCATTTGCAAGGCAAATAAGGTCGCATAATGCCATAAAAGATTTTTTTTTATCAAAGGGAGGGACTAGAACTCCTCCTAATAATCCATTTTCAGTTGCCACACGAGTCGCAAAAAGCTGTCCTTCGACTGTTCCCCAATAATTTAAAGGAACTAAAGCGACACATTGCAATTCAATCAAGCCTTTCCACTCTTTTTTTAATCGCGATAACACTTCCCAAGTTTCACGCCCTTTTAATCCAAAACTATCTATATGAGTACGAACTGACCTAAGACCATTTCTAAGTGCCAAATGCAATGCTTTCTCGGCTCTAAGATGAACCAAATGAGGAGTTCTGCTCTGGAGTTCATCTAAATTTGCTGTAAGAGCCCCTTCATAAGTACCCATCAAGTTGTTGAAATTTTTCCAGGTAAAAACCTTATCGATATGGGCATGAGGTTCTACTAAACGAGGGAGTAAAAGCTTGGAGACAGTTTTCCCTAAATTCTGAGCACCCTCAATTTTAATTACTTTGCCCCTTTCCCAGGAAATGCTCAAAGGGCATAAACCTTCTTGAGTTACAGGTGTAGAAAGAATATCTACAAAATTCTCAACTAGACCACGTGGAACCAAAGCGTTAATTCTTCCTCTTTTACCAGAACTAGTTAATTGCATTAATTTTCTCTAAAAAATGGGAAAAGTTTTAAAATTCTTAAATCAATATTTTTAAAGTGAACTTAAGTGATAACAAGCCCTAAGCAAAAAAAATGACCTTCTAAGTTCCTTAGAAAATTTACTCATAAAAATCTTTTATAGAAAATTCCCTATGAATTGGTAAATTCAGTAATACAAGGCGGGCGTCGCCAAGTGGTTAAGGCAGCGGCTTGTGGCGCCGCTATTCGGGGGTTCGAATCCCCTCGCTCGCCCTTGATTCCCATAATCTTTTTATGGGGAAATGGAGTTCAAAAGCAAAATTTGATCTAAATTGAGATTGAAAAATCAATCAATTTGAATAAATTAATTCAAATTCAAAAGTGCTTTCAGCCCAAACACCTTTAGAACAATTAACTCCTGATCATTCTGGAGAGATCCGAGGTAGCTATTGGATTACTACTTTTGGATGTCAAATGAATAAGGCTGATTCAGAAAGGATGGCAGGCATCCTTGAAAAGATGGGATATCAAGAGGCAGAGGCTGAGCTTCAAGCAGATTTAGTCCTATATAACACATGTACTATTAGAGATAATGCTGAACAAAAGGTATATAGCTATTTAGGGAAGCAAGCTAGAAGAAAACAATTATTGCCACATCTCAAATTAATAGTTGCTGGTTGTGTAGCTCAGCAAGAGGGTGAAGCCTTGCTAAGGAGAGTCCCAGAGCTTGATCTTGTTATGGGGCCTCAACACGCAAATCGTCTTGAGACTCTCTTAAATCAAGTTGATACTGGGCAACAAGTAGTCGCAACAGAAGAACTACACATAATTGAGGATTTAACAACTGCTCGAAGAGATAGCAAAATATGTGCTTGGGTAAACGTAATTTATGGCTGTAATGAACGCTGTACTTATTGCGTCGTCCCATCCGTCAGAGGCACAGAACAATCAAGAGAGCCAGAAGCAATAAAACTGGAAGTCCAAAGCCTTGCAAAACAAGGGTTTAAAGAAATTACTTTACTTGGACAAAATATTGATGCCTATGGCCGCGATCTAAAGACATCTTCCTCCACGCAAAAAAATAAATTTTCACTAAAAGATCTTCTTTACTACATTCATGACGTGGAAGGTATAGAGCGCATTCGGTTTGCAACTAGCCATCCTAGATACTTCACTGATGAATTAATAAATACATGTGCAGAACTCTCCAAAGTATGTGAACACTTTCATATACCTTTTCAAAGTGGAGACGATCAAGTCTTAAAGAGAATGGCTAGAGGCTACACAATTGAAAAGTATCGAATGATTATCAATAAAATTAGAAAATTAATGCCTAATGCATCAATTAGTGCAGATGTAATTGTTGCATTTCCTGGAGAGACAGATGAACAATTTAAGAACACTCTTTCATTGGTTGAAGAAATTAGTTTCGATCAAGTTAATACAGCCGCTTATTCACCTAGACCTAATACTCCAGCAGCAAACTGGCCAGATCAACTTAGTGAAGAAATAAAAGTTTCTAGGCTTAAAGAATTAAATATTCTTGTAGAGAAAATAGCAAAAAAGAGAAATGAGCGCTATAAGAATCAAATTGAAGAGATTCTGATAGAAGGTATAAATCCAAAGAATACTGAGCAAATAATAGGAAGAACCAGGACAAATCGCCTTACTTTTTGTCCCAAAGATCCTGTAAATGGAATTAAATACCAACCTGGTGATCTTATTAGGGTAATGATAAAAGAGATACGCTCTTTTTCGCTAACTGGAGTTGCTTTAAATCAATGAAAATAGTCATAAATGCTATAAGAAGTTAAATGAATACTAATAAAGAAACTTGCGTAGGTATTATTTTCGGAGGAGCATCTGGAGAGCATGATGTTTCAATTAAATCAGCAAACACAGTCTCAAACTGTTTTAAAAAAGGTAAAAGCTTAAAAAATTTTCATTTAACCTGTATCTATATTGATCCAAGAGGACGTTGGTGGCCTAATGAAGTAGCACGTAAAGCCTTAAGGAAAGGGCATAGACTCCTAGAAAGCGAACTCCCAAAGCAACACAATAAGAAAGGATTTTACGAGTTTCCGCAAGACGTATCGGGTATAGACATTTGGTTTCCCCTCCTACATGGGCCAAACGGAGAGGATGGCTCAATACAAGGTCTTTTGCAATTAATTGGCAAACCTTTTATTGGTTCTGGTGTCTTGGGTTCAGCTCTTGGAATGGATAAAATCGCAATGAAAAATTCATTTGCGGCATTAGGGCTTCCACAAGTTACATATCAAGCCGCTGAAAGTAATCAAATAACCGATCCTGAATTACTAAAAAACCTTATAGAGCAATTAGAAGAAAAAATTGGATATCCTTGCTTCATAAAACCTGCAAATCTTGGATCATCAGTTGGGATAAGTAAAGCTCATTTCAAAAGCGAAATGAAATCTGGCTTAGAACTAGCTTGCAAATACGACAATCGCATAATCATTGAAAAAAACATTATCGGAAGAGAACTTGAATGCGGGATTCTAGGCAAAACCCATATCAAGACCTCAGTAATAGGAGAAGTTATGCACAATTCAGAGTGGTATGACTATGAAACAAAATACTCTTCTGAAGAAATTAAAGTTTTAATACCTGCTCCTATTCCTGAGACTATTTCCCGAGAAATTAGTAATTTAAGCTTGAAAGCTTGTAAAGCATTATCAATTAATAGTATTGCAAGAGTTGATTTCTTTTATGTTCCAGCAAAAAATGAGCTTTTAATAAATGAGATAAACACAATGCCTGGATTCACAAATAAAAGTATGTATCCAATGCTTTGGGAAGCTTCAGGCTTAAATCTTGAAGAATTAGTTGCTGAACTCTTAAAAACAGCTACAGAATAAACTAAAGCATTTCTTTAACGCTCAAATAATCTCGGCAGAAGAAAAAATGATTCACGGCTTACTTTGGTTCCCTCTTCTAATTGCATTTATCCTTCTTACCGGATTGGGATGGATTGAAAGAAGAAGGCAAAATTTATATAGGGAATGGGCTAAAGGGTCTGAACTTGCCAAATTGGACGGTTCCGGTGCCGCAAGATTAAAAGAAGGTGTACTTTGTTGGAGCAGTTTTGAAGCAGGTAATTTCAAAGAAGAAGCTTCTTTTGAAATTAAACAATTAGAATTACTTGAATTATTAGCTCTAGCTTCCGGGGAAGCACCGCTTACTAATGAGTCACAAGGAAGTTGCCGTCTAAGATTAATTGGATGCGGTAAAGAAATAGATGTCCCTTTTACAGACGCAGACAGAGCAAGAGAATGGATGAATCAATTAATGGAGAAAGCTCGTTGCGACCTGTAAAAACGCTAGTCAAATATGAGTAATACTAAAAGACGGAGAAAATCTAATTTAAACTTCAAGAAAACTAGAGCACGGGGATATTCAAGTAATCCAAACTTCTTTAAACAACTTTGGCAATCGTTTATTTACACTTTTTTTTCGATAGTACTTATTTTCTTCTTTTTAAATAATGGGTTATCCCTAATCTCAATTAATCAAGTACATATTTATGGAAATAAATATTTTGAGGATGAAGAGATTATCAAAGCATCTGGAATTTCTTTGCCTAGGCCTCTTTTGAAAATAATTCCTAAACGAATAGAAGTGAATCTTAAAAATATGCTTTCGCTTGAAGCAGTTTCAATACATCGCCAAATTTTTTCAAAGGAATTGTTTATTGAGATACTTGAGAGGGAGCCAATTGCTTATGCTCAGAGAAATAGTCCAAACGGCACTCAGAATGGAATGATTGACGAGGATGCCGAATGGATTCCTCTAAATTGGTATAAAAAAGATCAATCCGAAGTAAATATTTTTGTTTCCGGATGGAGGAAGAGCCATCAACAATCAATTGCTTTTCTTCTCAAGCACCAAAAGAGTTTAGGAAGTCCTTTAAAGGAAATAAAAATAGGTTCAACAGGAGAATTAGAGATTAGGACTGAGGGGTTCGATTCTGTGACTCTTGGCTCTAATGCTGAACTACTAAGTGCGCAGATAAAAGTTCTATCTCATTTGAGCAGATCATTACCTCAACGATTAATCAATCAAAGAGGAAGCAAACTCGACTTAAGAGATCTCTCAAAACCTGAATTGCAAACAGGTAATCGTTAATTAGCGGCATCAAGTTCTTAAAAGCAATATACTGACAATGTTTTAAAAGAAAGTATCCGTTTAAAACTCGGGTTATGTTCTTTTTATTTGTCTCACCAAACAGAGAGTTTTTTTGAAAAATTCATCAAAACTCTCTGGTGAGTACATAATGCACCAAAATCTCTTAATTAATTCAAAATATGGTGATGGGCATCGGTAACACTTCGGGTTTAACTTTGGATGAACAAATCCAACCCAGTCAATCTGCAAGAATTGAGGTTATTGGCGTTGGAGGTGGAGGCAGTAATGCCGTAAACCGAATGATTTCAAGTGATCTTGAGGGCGTCACCTATCGAGTGCTCAATACTGATGCTCAAGCACTAATAGAATCATCAGCTGGCAATAGAGTTCAACTTGGCCAAACACTTACAAGAGGTTTAGGAGCAGGGGGTAATCCAAGTATTGGGCAAAAAGCCGCAGAAGAATCAAGGAATGAGCTTCAACAAGCTCTTCAGGGATCTGATTTGGTTTTCATTGCTGCTGGCATGGGGGGTGGAACTGGCACAGGAGCTGCCCCTGTAGTAGCAGAAGTTGCGAAAGAAATAGGAGCTTTAACTGTAGGGATAGTCACTAAACCATTTGGATTTGAAGGTCGCCGAAGAATGCGACAAGCAGAGGAAGGGATAGCAAGGCTGTCTGAAAATGTAGATACCCTAATCGTCATTCCAAATGACCGATTAAAAGATGTCATTGCTGGAGCCCCCTTACAAGAAGCATTTAGAAGCGCAGATGATGTTTTAAGAATGGGAGTCAAAGGGATAAGCGACATAATTACTTGCCCTGGTTTGGTTAATGTTGACTTTGCAGATGTACGCTCTGTAATGACAGAAGCTGGAACTGCACTCCTTGGCATTGGGCTTGGGTCTGGACGCTCAAGAGCTTTAGAAGCTGCTGAAGCTGCGATCAATAGTCCATTATTAGAATCTGCAAGAATTGATGGTGCTAAGGGTTGTGTAATAAATATCACTGGGGGCAAAGATATGACACTTGAGGATATGACTTCCGCCTCAGAAGTTATATACGAAGCAGTAGATCCGGAAGCGAATATTATTGTTGGAGCAGTTGTTGATAAAGAGCTTGAAGGGGAAATTCAAGTTACTGTTATTGCAACAGGTTTTGAGAACAAAGAATCTCCATATAACAACCAGAGAAGTCGCAACAGAATTTCTGGCCAGCCTTCATACAATCAAAATGAAGTTAAAGAAACTGGGGCCAATATTCCTGAGTTTTTACGTTTGAGGCAAAATCGCAAATATCCAGGGAGCTGATTCAATGAATCTAAAATTGAGGTGACCCGGGATCCACGCCTGCTTTAAGCATCCCTTGTGGCTGCTACCTTCCGGTCCTGACCAGATTTGGGCGTTTAAGCCGCATGGGTCCGAGTCATTAAAATCTTAGCAATATCAGTCTTCTAAATAGTTAAATAACAATGATCCCAAACGAATTGATTCGTTTTAAGCAAATTGGCCAAAAGATAATAGTCCTAACAGCATGGGATAGCATCTCTTCTGGAATAGTTGAAGAAGCTGGGGCAGATATCGTTCTAGTTGGAGATTCTTTGGCAATGGTGGCATTAGGCCATGCAACTACTCTCCCAGTAACTTTAGAACAAATGCTTCATCATGCTCAGGCGGTTGAAAGAGGGTTCAAGAAACCGCTCACTAAACAACCATTAATAGTTTGTGATTTACCTTTTCTTAGTTATCAGTGCGGCGAAGAGCACGCAGTTGCAGCAGCAGGAAGTCTGCTGAAAAATTCGTCTACATGCGCTGTAAAAGTAGAAGGAGCGCAACCGGAAACTTTAAGTGTAATTAAGAGGCTTATTAGAGCTGGTATACCAGTAATGGGACATCTTGGACTAACTCCACAATCAGTGCATCAATTAGGATATCGTCGACAAGCAGAAGACAAAATAAGCCAAGAACACATTCTTTCGGAAGCTCTTGATTTAGAAAAAGCTGGATGCTTTGCAATTGTGTTAGAGCATATACCTTCCGAGGTAACTGGACATATTACAAATATCTTGAAAATTCCAATAATTGGAATTGGAGCAGGGGAAGATTGCGATGGTCAAGTGAGAGTAACAGCTGACCTATTAGGGCTTTCTTTGAAACAGCCCCCTTTTTCTAAACCTTTAATATCAGGAAGAGAACTTTTCATTCAAGAGCTTAAGAAATGGGTGGAAGTAGAGCGTCATTAGGCAATGAATCCCACCACAAAAACATTTCAACAATAATTTGATTACTAATCTCCATACCTTCAGGATCAGTTAATAGAGTTCTATTGCCATTTTTTATTATTAAACCTTTTTCATAAAAATTCTTCCAACGTAAGTCCAAAGCATCTAAATACTCTCCACATTTATCTGTACTCCATCCCCAATTTCTTCCTATCTCAAATAAATTAACACCTTCTCTTCTACGTAAACCAACCATCAATTGCTCATCTAAGTCTATTGGACGAGCATTAGGCATCTCCAAAGAAGGTTCTAAACCCTTTTTTTCTTGGCTCTCAAGCCATTTTTCATATCCATCTCGAGTCCTTGGTCGAGAGAAACGAGCACCCCAAGGCGCACTTGTTGCTCCCATCCCAAATCCCCACCAACCCGCTCCACTCCAATAGACCCTATTGTGACGGGAGGCATGGCCAGGTAATGCGTAGTTAGAAATCTCATATCTTGAGTAGCCCACTTCTGAAAGAAGTGATTTGGTTAATCTATCTATTCCAATAGAAGTATCTTCATTAGGGAGACTCAGTTCACCTTTAAGTTTTTTTCGATAAAAAACAGTGCCAGGTTCAACTGAAAGATCATAAATTGATAGGTGCGGGGCAGATACCTCAAGGGCTTGAAGTAACTGAGACTTCCAAAAAAGCAAATCATGTCCTGGAAGATTTTGAATAAGATCAAGACTCCAGCTTCGTAGCTGGCCAATCCTGAACATTTGATCAATCCATTCACAAGACTGAATTAATTGCTTACGGTTATGTCTTCGTCCAATTTGTAATAGAAGATCATCATCAAAACTTTGTCCTCCAAGGCTCAATCTATTTATTCCAATTTCTAAGAATTCCTCTAAGGAGTTTTTATCAAAACTTGCCGGATCCACCTCAAGTGTAATTTCCACCCCATCTTGAAATCCAAATATCTGTTGCAGATGCCTTAATAAAGAAGATATTTGAACAGGAGTCAATAACGAAGGTGTCCCGCCTCCAAAATAAATAGTAGAAAGAGGACTGCCTTCTTTTATAAGAGCTATCTCTCTATGAAGGAGTTCTAAATATGTCTTAATTGAATTACTCCCAGGTCCATTCACTCCATTAGCTTTATCCCCCAAAGGCACAACAGCAAAATCACAATAGAAACAACGTCTATGACAAAAAGGAATATGCAAATATGCGCTTCTTGGGTTGTTATTCACAACTATTACTTGCAATCATTAATCATAACTGTGAACAAATTCGTGAAGCAAACCCTTGAACTAAAAACATCCTGCAGCAATTCATCGGAAATAAGCATAAATTAATAACATGGTGGACCTTCTTGTCCTGATTTTATTTTTGATTGCTGGAGCTGCAATTGGTTGGTTTGGCAATGAATTTTTGCCTGGAAAGATTTTAGAGATGGATATAAGTTCAAAGTTTCCTAGAGAAGTTGCATCATCCCTAGCAGCTCTTATAAGTACTCTAATTGGTTTTTTATTCCTTCAACTTCGCAAAAGTCTAATAAGACAAGTGAGAACTATGCCAACAGATCTTCTCATAAGTAGATCTGTCGGCATAATAATGGGTTTACTTGTAGCAAATCTCCTTCTAGCACCAATACTTCTGCTTCCTATACCAGATAAAATCTTTTTTGCTAAGCCTCTTTCAGCAATTTTAAGCAATATCTTCTTTGGGTTAATTGGTTACAACTTAGCAGATATACATGGAAGAACCCTTCTAAGAATATTTAACCCAAATAGTACTGAAGCTCTTCTTGTAGCAGAAGGTATACTTACTCCGGCTACAGCAAAGATATTAGATACAAGTGTAATTATTGATGGAAGAATAAAATATCTTATAAGTTGTGGATTAGTTGAAGGTCAAATCATTGTTGCAGAAGCTGTTATTGAGGAACTTCAAAAACTAGCTGATTCAAGCAATAACGAAAAAAGAGGGAAGGGCAGAAGAGGGTTAAAAACTCTTACTGAATTACGAGAAGTTTATGGTCGAAGGCTTGTCGTTAATAGTACTAAATATGAAGGGCCAGGTGCAGATGAAATTTTACTCAAACTTACTGAAGATACAGGTGGAGTCTTAATTACAGCTGACTTTAATCTTTCCAAAGTAGCTGAAGTAAAAGCAATTAAATCTCTAAATCTTAGTGACTTGGTAATATCTTTAAGACCAGATGTTCAACCTGGAGCACATCTAAATTTAAAAATAGTTAGAGAGGGTAAAGAAGCTACTCAAGGAATAGGCTATCTGGAAGATGGAACTATGGTTGTAATAGAAGGTGCTAAAGATTTAATTGGGCAGAGATTAGAAGTGGTGATTACAGGTGCACTACAAACTCCAACAGGCAGAATGATCTTTGGAAAACTCGAAAAAAATCCTGCAACGAAATAAGTCACAAAAAATAAATCCAACTTAGGATTAGAGCTAGCTAGGATCAACGTCAAAATGGTTTATAGAATATGACTGTTTCAGCTCCATACTATGGGGATTCAGCAGTAATGCGGACTCCTCCTCCTGATTTACCATCACTGCTTCTTAAAGAACGCATAGTTTACTTAGGGCTACCTTTGTTTTCAGATGATGACGCAAAAAGGCAATTAGGAATGGATGTAACTGAGTTAATAATTGCTCAATTGCTTTATTTAGAGTTTGACAATCCAGACAAACCAATTTACTTCTATATCAATTCAACAGGCACAAGTTGGTATACAGGGGATGCAATCGGATTCGAAACAGAAGCTTTCGCAATATGTGACACTCTAAGATATGTAAAGCCTCCTGTTCACACGATTTGTATTGGCCAAGCAATGGGAACTGCTGCAGTAATTCTCTCTGCTGGAACAAAAGGTCAAAGAGCTTCTCTTCCACATGCTTCAATAGTTCTTCATCAACCCATAAGCGGAGCAAGAGGACAAGCCACTGATATTCAAATTCGCGCAAAAGAAGTTATCCATAATAAGAAAGCAATGCTTGAAATTCTTTCTCAAAACACTGGTAGATCTATAGACCAATTGTCTAAAGACTCTGACAGAATGAGTTATTTAAATCCTCAGGAAGCTGTCGAATATGGTCTTATCGATAGAGTCCTTAGCAGCAGAAAAGACTTACCTGATCAGGCTCAGATAAGTTGACTTTTCATAACTAGATTCTTTTCGAATCAATTGTTAATTAATCAAATCACTCGATCTTTTAAAAAATCATGCCAATTGGTACTCCAAGTGTTCCTTACAGACTTCCTGGAAGTCAATATGAACGTTGGGTAGATATTTACACAAGACTAGGAGCAGAAAGAATATTATTTCTAGGGCAAGAAGTTAATGATGGAATTGCAAACAGCCTAGTAGCTCAAATGCTATATCTAGATTCTGAAGATAGTACTAAGCCCATTTATCTATATATCAATAGCCCTGGAGGATCTGTAACTGCAGGGCTAGCCATTTTTGATACCATGAAATATGTCAAAAGTGATGTGGTTACTATCTGTGTCGGACTTGCCGCATCCATGGGAGCATTCCTATTGTCTGCGGGAACAAAAAGCAAACGATTAGCATTGCCTCATAGCCGAATAATGATTCATCAGCCACTAGGAGGTACTTCGCAAAGACAAGCAAGCGATATCGAAATTGAAGCACGTGAGATTTTGAGGATAAAAGAAATGCTTAATCGATCAATGGCTGATATGACAGGACAAACTTTTGAGAAAATAGAAAAGGATACAGATAGAGACTATTTCCTCAGTGCCGAGGAAGCGAAGGAATATGGATTAATTGATAGAGTCATATCTCATCCCAATGAAGCCCAGGCCTAACTATATGGAGACGATTCCTTGTCCGTAATTTATATATTTTTTTTATCAGATATTTGTAATTGCCTAAAATGAACAAATTAGTAAATCTTTTTGAGAATTTGATATAACCTCTCTTTCGTAAGCTTTGTTTATTAGCACTGAGATAGCAAACAGATGGCTCAACTTTTCTACGATTCAGATGCAAACCTAAGTCTGCTATCAGACAAAACAGTTGCAATTATTGGTTATGGGTCTCAAGGACATGCACATGCTCTTAATCTCAAAGATAGTGGAATCAATGTTTTAGTAGGGCTCTACGAAGGTAGTCGCTCTACAAATAAAGCTGTATCTGACGGCCTAGAAGTTTTAAGTGTTGCAGAGGCCTCAGCAAAAGCTGACTGGATAATGATCCTTCTGCCTGATGAATTCCAAAAGGATGTATATACAAAAGAAATTGCGCCTCATTTAAAACCAGGCAAGATTTTGAGTTTTGCTCATGGCTTTAATATCCGCTTCGGGCTCATTCAACCTCCTGATTTTGTCGACGTTGTGATGATCGCTCCCAAGGGACCAGGGCATACGGTCAGGTGGGAATACCAAAACGGTCAGGGTGTGCCTGCACTTTTTGCAATAGAACAAGATGCATCAGGTAAAGCGAGAGATTTAGCAATGGCCTACGCAAAAGGAATTGGGGGGACACGCGCTGGCATACTTGAAACAAATTTCAAAGAAGAAACTGAGACTGATTTATTTGGAGAACAAGCCGTCCTTTGTGGAGGTCTATCTGAATTAGTAAAAGCTGGATTTGAAACTCTTGTAGAAGCTGGCTATCAACCTGAATTAGCCTATTTTGAATGTCTCCATGAAGTAAAGCTGATAGTTGATTTAATGGTAAAGGGAGGACTTACAGCCATGAGAGATTCAATTTCTAATACTGCTGAATATGGAGATTACGTGAGCGGTCCAAGGCTAATCACTAAAGAAACCAAAGCAGAAATGAAGCGTATTCTTGCGGATATACAAGATGGTACGTTTGCTAAAAACTTCGTCTCAGAATGCGAGGCCGGGAAACCCAATATGAAAATATCTAGAGAAAAAGATGCTTCTCTTCCAATTGAAAGGGTCGGGAAAGGTCTTAGATCAATGTTTAGTTGGCTTAAATAGAAAAGACTGAATAATCTAATTCTATTTTTAATAACAGCAATCTTCATAGATTGGTTAATTGGAGATCCAAAACAATTTTTACATCCTGTTGAGGTTATAGGTTGGGTTATAAACTTTACAAGGATATTAATTGAAAAATATTCAAGAGGTAACATCTTATTTCTAAAGATAGGTGGCTTACTTCTAACTTTTAATATTGTAATTATCAGTGGACTAACAGGTTGGATCATTGAACAATTATCACTTTCAGAGTCAAATATTATAAGTACTATTAGCTCATTAGTCTTATTGCTTTTAATCTCAAGCTCAATTGCTGCAAGGAGTCTAGCCTCTAGTTGTTTAGACGTTATACACCCAATTGAAAATAATTATTCCTATTTAGATATTCAGAATTCACGCAAGATGTTATCCAATATAGTCGGAAGGGATACATCTAATCTTAAAAAGCAAGAAATTCTTAGAGCCGTTGCAGAAACAGCAAGTGAGAATGCAGTAGATGGTATTTTTGCTCCTTTATTTTGGATATTTATTGGAATTATGTTTTGGAAAGTCTCCTTATACTTACCAGGGCCATTATCATTTGTATTAACTTTCAAAGCAAGCAGCACGATAGATTCAATGATTGGATATAAAGAAGGTTCCTTGAGGTGGATTGGTTACACAGGTGCAAAACTTGATGACTTAATGACATGGATACCTAGTCGTTTAGTTTTAATCACTCTTCCTTTAGTAAGCAGATCATGGAATCTTGCTCCTGAAATAATAAAAAAGGCTTGGAAGGAAGGATCAAAAGATGAGTCGCCTAATTCGGGCTTATCTGAAGCTATTTTTGCTAATTGCTTAAAAATAAGAATGGGTGGAGAAAATATCTATCGAGGGACGAAAAAATATAAACCTGAACTTGGCAAAAATCATCCTGAAGCCAATACAAGATCTATAAAAAAAATTATCCTTAGTATAGTTAAATTGCAAATATTTTGGCTGCTTTTAATAGTAATAATAAATCTATCTACATAACTATTATTAAAGAGTCAATATGCGCCTCTATCCATTGGGAAGAAAAGTACTCCTATAGTAAGAAAGATAATTTCTAAGTCCAATTTAAATGATCTATTTCTTGCATAAAATAAATCAATTTTTACTCTTTTTGTATAACTAAGATTATTACGTCCACTCACTTGCCAAAGGCCTGTTAAACCTGGCCTAACTGATATGACTTCGTCCATAGATAAACCATATTTTTCAAGCTCTTCTACAACAATTGGTCTTGGTCCTACAACACTCATTTCACCCTTTAATACATTCAGAAATTGAGGTAATTCATCAAGGCTGGACCTACGAAGAAACCTTCCTAAAGGAGTTATCCTTGGATCTTTTCTCAACTTAAAGTCACTTTCAAACTCTTTTTTCAACTCAGGTGAACTTAAAAGAAGGTTTTTAAGAAGAGTATCTGCATCCTTATACATTGTCCTGAATTTTATACACCCAAACTTCCTATAGTTTCGGCCCACTCTTTCCTGAATATAAAAAACTGGGCCACGAGAACTTAGCTTAACGAGAACTGCTAAAAGAAAAAAAACTGGTATACCAAGAATTAGAAGACTTCCAGAAAAAATAATATCTCCTATCCTTTTAATAATCCTGCCAGAAAAGCTCTGTTGATCTAGTAACTCTTTTGCAGGCAATTTAGAAGGGTTTTGTTCAAGTCCTTTAGAAGAGAAAAATATATTTTTATTAAAAAGCTTAGACATCTCTAGAAATAATTTAAAACGAAGAACGAAGTTGGAAGATTTTAAAAATTTTAATAGCAACGCTTACCTTCGCAAGAATACTTAATTGCTTTCTTCAAGAGCAAGTATTAAGGAAGGGTCAATAGATGCAGCACGATTAGTTTTTTCATGGACTATCAGAGCCTTATTTAAAACCTTTTCAAAGCGTTTTTTAAAAGCCTCATTACTAAAGCGACTTGCCCAAGCATTAAGTTTCTCTGGAGGAATTAATGTCCATAGCCTCTTTTCCTCAAACCACCTAACAGCTTCAACTAAAGAGTCAACTGTCTGACTTTTAAAAAGGACTCCAGTAGCTGATTCAAAACCATTTGAAGCACAACAAACAGTATCTAACAAACCTCCTTTTCCAAAAGCAATGACAGGTGCTCCTGCCGCCATAGCTTCAACTGGGGCAATACCAAAGTCTTCTATGCCTGCATATACGTAAGCACGACATCTTTCCATTAATTCTGAGACCTTATCGGATGCCTGAAAACCAAGGATTTGAACATTAGATCCAGCAAGTTTTTGTAACGATTTTTTTTCAGGTCCATCACCAACCACGATTAAAGGCAATTGAAGTTCATTAAACGCTTTAATAACCAAATCAACTCTTTTATTTGGCACTAATCTAGAAAGACAAAGATAAAAAGAATCTCTTTCTTTATCAAAATGAAAGCGGCCCACGTCAACTGGTGGGTGAACGATTTCGGCTTTTCTTCTCCAATAGCGGGAAATTCTTCTAGAGGTAAAACGAGAGTTTGCTATCAAGCAATCAACTCTTGCTGCACTTAATTGATCCCACTTCCTAAGTGAATGGAGCTGCCAGCGAATTAAAGGTCCAAATCCATAGCGCCTCAAAGTTGATTTCTTTAAATAAATATTCATTTGATCCCACGCATATCTAACAGGAGTATGGATATAACTAACATGTAACTGGTCTGGAGCAAGTAAAATGCCCTTTGCTACCAAGTGATTACTACTTATAACAAGAGGACAATTGCAGAAATCCAACTGTTCTATGGCTAGTGGTAATAAAGGTAAATAATGCTGAACTTTATTAACTCCAAAAGGAAATTTTTGAACAAAACTTGTTTGAATATCTCTTCCTGAAAGCCAACTCTCTGGCCTTTGACTTTCCCCATCAACTAAAGCAGCTAATTCAACCTTGCATCCTTTAGAGAAAAGAAACTGATCTATTTGGCGAACAACTTTTTCGGCTCCTCCTACAGAACCTGGAGTAAACCATTCATGAACAAGAGCTACTCTTGTTGGAAAATCAATTTGATGAGTATCAATCAAAGAAGTATTCATATTTTGAGTTTTAGAATATTCAATGAATTTCTATATATATCTTCCAGCAAGCAAGTGATAAATAAAGATCATATATAAAAGGAAGAATTCCTATAGTATATCAAATTAATTCTATGAAGATTTAAGTTAATGACAAGGGTATCACCCCATTTAAAATCGAAAAGAAGACTATTCCAGATAAAGCAGAAATTAATGATAAATAACGTACATAACCTTGTCTTCGATCTAGGAAATAATAGGAGCCTGTCATAATTATGACAAATACAGAACCGGCAATTAGCAATAGTTTATCTATAAGTAAGCTTAGATAAAAAGAGAAGTGTAAATTAAAACTTGCCAAAGTCAAATCCAACTCAAAAGATTGCCCAGTAACATTCTTTAAAAATAAAGTAAGACTTAGTAGAGTGGAGAACAAAACAGAAATTATCAAGAAAAAGGATATAGGCTTAGTCAACCTATTCATTGTTCTATTGAAACTAATCAGCATACCCCCAATTAGAATAGCTCCAAATAATGGAGCACTTGGAATCAACCAAGATAATTTTTGCAAAGATAGCATCAATTGGCTATAAAAATTGATTATCTCTATTCTAGATCAATTTAGAAGATTATTATGAAAGGTAAAATAATAAAGGATTCCTCGTTAGCAGGAGCATATTGAAATGAAATCATACTTCGCTATAATAATTTTTATATTTATAGTTTCTTTGTTAGGTTTTAATTTAAACCAAGCTGAAAGGTCATATATATTAGCGAAGCCAAAGAGAATGATAAAGAAGTTGAAGAAAAATTCACACAAAAGAAAGAAAAGGTATTAAATTAAAATTGATTGGCACTTTTAAAGATGAAACAAGATAATGACTACTTGGGTTATCAAAAAGATAACATTGAGTTAGAGACTGAATCATCAATAGAAAATAAAACAAAAGTTGATTTTGCAACAGATGACTTAATAGAGAATGCTAAATGGATTAATAATCAAGGCAATGAGGTTAAAGAGGTATTTGGTTTCAATGAAAATGCAGAGCTAGTAAATGCACGTGCAGCTATGTTTGGTTTCGCGATGCTTATTCTAACTGAACTAGTTTTCAAAGGAGAGGCTGCAACAAAAAGTATTTTTGGAATTGGCCTTTAAATGCCTTAGTGAAATATTTACTGATAAGATTTAGGTATCAATAAACATTCATTCCTAAAGATGAAGAAAGACATTCTACTAGGTATTTTATATGTATCTTGCCTAATAGTTATTTGGGGAAGTATAGGTTCACTTATAGATTATGCCTTCCTCCAGAGGAACTTATATACAGAAGGTTCTTTAGGTCAATTATCTACATTTTCCATAAGTGGGTTACTTTTCACAGTTCTGGGAATTCAATCATTCTCAATTATAAAAGAACGTATTTTTAAAAGCACCAACTAAAAAAACTTAATACCGAAAGCGCTTGATTACAATTGCTGGTTGATTCTCAAAACCCTTCTCAAAAAGAAGCCACTGCCTTGTCTCAAGATCATGATCACATCCATATTCCAATTTTTCTGAATATTCAGTATTTAATATGGAATGACATTCTTGATCCGCTTCAAACGCTGATTTGTATCCACTAAAGTAATAGAAAATAATGCTGAAAATCATTACTGCCAAAACAGAAACTAACCCTATAGCTTTCATGTTTCTAAAATTTCTACCTATTAATTATAATATGTAGGTACTAGCAAAATTAATCAATATTTATTTCCAAAGAATGATCTATACCGTACAACCCTAGATCTTATGACGACTATAAATCACATTCAGTTAGGCTAGTGTTATCTAGTTTTGCAATAATTCTTGCCATATCAATAGCAGAAAGCTCTCCATCTGCTCCCCATTTTAAAGTGGTTTTTCTCTGAAGTGGATCATGATCTGAAACTGGATTGTTCTCAGGCATAGAAGACATAAAAACTTAGTCCGGTAACTTGTGATCCATAGAACCACCTTAGGAGTGGTAAATTGAAAAAATTATAGAAACTTCATCAAAAAACAAAGAAGTCTCCTCAACTGTCACTGTGCCAGTTAGGTTAGTTGCCTCTTCTTAGCGGGCTTAACAAAAAAAGCACTCATAATATATTTGTGAGGAGTTGAGTCTGCGGAGTCGAAACTAGGAAAGACGCCCGTTTGACTCAAAAAAGCCCTGCTTAGGCAGGGCTTTTTTTTGTCTAATTTCAGTTATAAAGAAATCCACTAAAACAGATATAAATCATTCCCTGCCAACGTTATAGATAAATTCCTGAAAAGCAGGGTTATAAAAATAAAGGATTACACTAAGAACAAGAAGAACATTTAAAGCTATAACAATCGATCCAACGATAACTCTTTGCCTTTGACCAGGCATTCTATATTTCAAGCCTGCTGGCAAATTTAAAAGTACCTCTTGTTCTCGTCCTTGATCTGCTGAATTAGCAAAGGATTTATCTTTAGCAGACCTCCTTTTGCTTGACTTCTTATCATCATTTTTTTGAGATGCCATACTTTTTCGTAAAAGCAATAAAGTTAATTATCACTTAAATATAAGATGAACCTTTATAAAGTTATAGGTTTTAATGTGAGCCCAGGACTTAATGCAATGAAAACCCTAACTCATCCTTAAAGGAATCTGAATTTAGATAATAGTAAAAAGTATTTTCCCAAAATCAAAAACAAAACTTTTTAACTTCCCTAATCATCTTTTTTGAGACTCTTCTCTTCTCTAAATCATGTAAAATCATTATCAAATCTGATTGTAATGCCAATATTCTAGTATTACATGAGTATTCTCCAAGCTCAGCCTTTTTTATTTGAAGACCTTCTAATTCTATTAATGCCTTTATGCAATCTTTCTTCATTTTAGAAGAAAAGCAGAGGTCTACAATACTAAGGATATAACTTTTATTAGGCAAAGCATTTATTTTTATATCAAATAAATAAATGCTAATTAACAAGGTTATTAAAAATCTAATCTTATGCTTATTAATTTTTAGTTTAAGATTAAAATGCATTTAATCTAACTCTTAATAGCTATAAAGGAATTTTCAAATAAATCGCTCTTTTGCTTTATTTGATTCATTATTTTAAAGTTTGACTTTTTCACAAGTTCAAGTGAAGTTGCTAAAAAGCTAATCACCTGAATTTTCAAGATAGGAAGTCGCTCATTTTTTTCTCCCATCTTAACTTTAAATCTCTACATTTTCCCGGATAAATAATTTTATAAGTTTTATCTAAAGAAAGATTTATTAGTTTTTTTGGGAGCCTCTGCATGGATTTATTTTGTTTGCACTTTTTAAAGCCTCTAAAACAGAGTTGTAAATATCTATTCTTTTTCTTTGGCAAATAATTTTCTCAAACAATTCTAATCCAAACCATGTTAATTCATCCAAAAATTTTTCCAAAGCCCACTTTCGATGTCTAGGGATATCAAGATAATCAAATCTCAAGAACCATTTACCTCCATTCAATCTTACGAATAACCAAGGCATCAGTGCTGTGAGAATATTCCGAAGATGTGACGGACCTGAAGGTGTAGATAAAAAACTTCCACAATATTCCATTTCACTAAGTTTCTTTCCTACTTTGAAAGAACGAAAAAGCTCTTCAGGGAGAGGGATTAAATCACCCATAAATCAAAAGGGATCCTGAATTAACAGAATCCCTAAGTCGAAGATCAAATTAAGACTCTTAAAATCAACCTTGTACTCGATCTTTAAACATTTTTCCAGCTGTAAAAGCAGGAACTCGCTTAGCCGGAATTTTAATTTTCTCGCCTGTCTTGGGATTTAATCCCTGACGAGCTGAGCGATCACGCGGTTCGAAAGAACCAAATCCTAGAATGGAGACCTTCTTGCCCTCCACAACAGATTCAATAATGGTATCTATTGCGGCATCAACCACAAGTGACACGTCTGTCTTGGTTAGCTCTGTACGAGCTGCAACAAGATTTACAAGATCTGCTTTGTTCATTTAAAAGAGGGGATGTAGCAGAGAATATTGGCGGCTAAAACCAAACAAGGCTTTAGTTGCAAAAATCTCAATCGGGCTAATCGTATGGAAGCAAACGCATGCCGGCAACCGAAAGACCCTGTGGCGCAATGCTTTATCCAAAGAAAGAAACATTTGAACAGGTAAAAAAGTTCAAAAAAGGTCCCTTAAACGAAATGCAAATACTATTTAAAGATATCCGGATTAAATAAAAAACCTAGTTTTAGCAATGAGTTAGAAGGAATATTCAAGTCTAAGAAAAGAATTATTCATTTTCTTTTTTCAAAAAAAAAGAAAACTTGAAAAAGTTCAAAAAAATTCCTTAAAAATCTTTAATGTAATTAACAAACGTTTGCAGAACAGCACATTTCAAATTATTTGGACATCTTTTAAGCTATTTCCACCTTAAAAAAAGGTCCGACTCAACAAAAATCCAAAGAATCTGGTGAGGGATTAAAAGCTATTTACTTCATTAACTAATTCAAGGAACTAATTTAGAAGTAATGCTTACTGCTCTGAAGGCATTTTTCCAGTGAGCAAAAATTATCTAGGAAATTCTTGGCCGTTAGGCAGCACCGTTACAAAGCGAGGGGTAAATTTTTCTGTAGCAGCTCCAGAAGCTCAGAAAATAGAGCTTCTTATATTTTCCAATCACAAAGATAAAGAACCATCCCAAATTATTCGACTGGATAAAAACAACCAATCAGGAGATTATTGGCACGTTGAAGTAAAAGGATTGTCTAATGGATGCTGCTATTGCTACAGAGTCCTCGAAACTAGATCTATAAGCTCAGGAAGCCCATCTAATAGCATTTATTTGCTTGATCCATGTTCAAGGCAAATCCAAGGCTGGGAAGCTCTCAGGCAGTTAAATACGAAACAATCTTTAAAATCAGTCGTTTGTGAAAGAGAACAATTCAACTTTGAAGATCATCCTCGACCAAGACATGCCTGGAACAAAACAACCATATATGAATTACATGTAGGAGGTTTCACCTCTCAAATTGATTCAGGAGTTAATCCATTAGAGAAAGGAACTTTCCTAGGGTTAATTGACAAAATACCTTACTTAAAAGATCTTGGTGTAACGACTATTGAACTTCTTCCGGTTTTTGCCTTCAACCCTTATGAAGCACCTTTTGGAGTATCCAATTATTGGGGATATAGTCCATTAAATTGGTTTACTCCGCATGAGAGTTATATATCTAAAAGCAGTGAATTAAGCGGAAGAGATCAATTTAGGAAATTTGTATCTGCCTGCCATGATGAACAGTTAGAAGTGATTTTAGATGTTGTTTATAACCATACAGCTGAAGGGAACGAAAATGGTCCCACTATTAGCTGGAAAGGTTTTGGAGAATCTGTTTATTATCATAAAAATAAGAAAAAAGGTTTTTTAGATGTAAGTGGTTGCGGTAATACTATCGCCGCAAATCATCCTCTTACGCGACATTTAATTCTAGAGTCATTACGATGCTGGGCTCAGGAATTAGGAGTTGATGGTTTTCGTTTTGATTTAGGTATTGCCTTAAGCAGGGGGGAAAGTCTTAAACCTCTAGATAACCCTCCAATTTTTCAAGAGATTGAATCTGACCCAATACTTAGCGAACTCAAATTAATAAGTGAGCCATGGGATTGTGGAGGCTTATATCGCTTAGCTGATTTTCCTGCGAAACGAATAAGTACATGGAATGGTCATTTTAGAGATAATGTAAGAAAATTCTGGAAAGGAGATAAAGACTGTGCCTGGGAACTAAAAGATCACCTACAAGGAAGTCCCAATCTTTATAAAGATAAGGAAAATTCAAACAAGAAATCTATCAATTTTATAACTGCACATGATGGTTATACTCTTAATGATTTAGTAAGTTTCAGTTATAAGCATAATTTAGCTAATGGAGAAAATAATCGAGATGGTGATAATCACAATAACAATTGGAATCATGGGATAGAAGGTCCATGCTCTGATATTAGCTTAACTAAATTAAGAAAAAAACAACAAAGAAACTTATTATCAACTTTATTGTTATCACAAGGTGTTCCCATGATTTCCATGGGTGACGAAGTTGGAAGAAGTCAAGGAGGAAACAATAATGCTTGGTGTCAAAATAGTCCTCTTGGATGGATGATTTGGGACACAAGAAGTTGCGATAAAGATTTAAGTCAATATCTAAAAAATCTACTTTCAATTAGAAAAAGTCTCCCTGGTTTTTTCAGCCCTGAATTAGGTCTGTCTGACATTCAGCAAGATGAAGAGACTTGGATTGAATGGCACGGAATCGAATTAGGCAAACCAGATTGGGGGAGCTGGTCACACACTATTAGCTATAGCATCAACATAGGGAAAAGTGGTGCTGCGGCTTGGATAGGACTCAATGCTTACAGCCAATCAATGGTTTTTGAATTGCCAAAACCGACTTCAAAATGGATAAAGGTCTTAGATACATCAGAAGTATCTAAGCAAAAACTTTCAAATAATCCAGAACTAAATCAAAAAGATATTTCTCTTGAAAATAGAAGCATGGTTTTAATGATTTCAAATGATTATTTCCAAAAAATAAAAATGTAAATATCAAACAAAGCGGGCGGCGGGAATCGAACCCGCATCATCAGCTTGGAAGGCTGAGGTTTTACCACTAAACTACGCCCGCGTATTAACTCAAAGACAAAAACTCGTTAGTTTAAAGTCTTAAGCTAATTACTTATACATTATTACCCGGAGCCCCCAAAACAAGAGATTGACAATATCTAAATCAAAATTTCCAAATAAGGGTTCCAGAAGGAGGTTAATGTTCTCCTATGGCTTAGGTGACGCTGGGACAGGATTAGCTGCAACTCAACTGGGTTTTTACCTCTTTCCTTTTTTTACTGGAGCAGCCGGATTACCAGCATTTGTAGCTGGTTCTTTATTAATGGTTATAAAAGTTTGGGACGCATTCAATGATCCAATAATTGGCTGGCTTAGCGATCACACAAAATCAAGATGGGGACCTCGACTCCCATGGATGATCGCAGGCGCTACTCCATTGGGTCTAAGCCTTGCGGCTGTTTGGTGGATTCCTCATGGTAATACTTCTGAAAAAACTTTGTATTACGTAGGGATAACTATTCTGCTAATGACGGCATATACAAGTGTAAATCTCCCTTTTTCGGCACTTTCTACTGAATTAACAGAAGAAACAAATATAAGGACTCGCCTCAATGCTGCAAGATTTACTGGTTCAATACTAGCAGGTTTAAGCGGGCTTATTGTTGCAGCTTGGCTTCTATCTTCTGGAAATGGTGGTTATGTTTTAATGGGACGAATTACAGGCTCAATTGCTACCTTAACGACCTTAATTTCATCTTGGGGATTAGCTCCTTACGCAAAGAAAGCTAGAAGACCTGCAGGCAAATCTGAACCTTTTAAGGTTCAATTAAATAGAATTATTAGAAACAAGATTTTTATTAAGATTATTTGCCTATATCTTCTTTTATGGGTGAGTTTACAGTTAATGCAAACTGTTTCAATTATATACCTAGAACAAGTAATGAAAGTACCTGAAGAAATATCCAAATGGATACCAATACCTTTTCAAATAAGTGCTCTATTAGGACTTCAGTTTTGGAGTCTTTATTCAAATAATTATGGACGAGTTAAAGCTTTATATGGTGGTGCGATTTTATGGATTATTGCATGTCTAGCTTCTATTATTTTGCCTCCTCTTTCTTACGGGGTTAGTTTATCTCAATTACTGGATATAAATAATATAAATTCCCTGAAAATGTTCTTTCTTTTATTAACTATAATATTAATAGGATTTGGAGCCTCTACAGCATATTTAATCCCCTGGTCTTTATTACCAGATGCCATAGATTCTGATCCAGAGAAACCCGCAGGTATCTATACAGCATGGATGGTTTTAATTCAGAAAATTGGCATCGGACTTAGCGTTCAGGTACTTGGACTCCTTCTTACATTTGCTGGGTATCAATCTAACAATCAATGCATGGAGTTGCCTGATTGTTTAAGCCAACCCAACAGTGCAATTACAACAATAAGAATTTGCATGGGTTTAATTCCTTCAGTACTTATTACACTGGGTCTTTTATTAATGAGAGACTGGGTTGATCGAAAAAAAACACAACAAACATTTAGTTCATGAATATTCCTAGATGGCTAAAAAGGCTTTGGAATAGTCTTCTAATAGGTGGTCAAGCAGTTAATGCAACAGCAAAAGGGAAAATAAATCGCACAGATTTATCGGAACAACTAATGGAAGCAGGACCAGGAAGCTTCTTAATTGTATTAATCACAGCTGTTGCCGCAGGTACTGTGTTTAACATTCAAGTTGCTGCAGAGCTTAGTAGCCAAGGAATCGGGTCAGAAGTTGGAGGATTATTAGCAATCGGAATGGCAAGAGAAATCGCGCCTTTGCTTACAGCAACTCTTTTAACTGGGAAAGTTGCTACAGCCTATGCAGCTCAATTAGGGACCATGAAAGTAACTGAACAAATTGACGCGATAACGATGTTAAAAACAGATCCAGTCGAATATCTTGTTGTACCTAGATTAATAGCAATGATAATAATGGCACCCATTCAATGCCTTTTGTTTTTCACAGTGGCTCTTTGGAGTGGACAAGCAAGTAGTACAGCACTTTATCAAATTCCACCCGAAGTTTTCTGGACTTCAGTTCGTGAATGGTTGATTCTCAGTGATATTCCATTCATGCTAGTAAAAGCGCTTGTCTTTGGTTTGCAAATTGGTGTAATAGCCTGCGGTTGGGGCTTAACTACTAGAGGTGGGCCTAAAGAAGTCGGCACAAGTACTACTGGTGCAGTAGTAATGACACTTGTCACCGTCTCTTTAATGGATGTATTACTAACCCAAGTCTTATTCGGATAATGAATCAAGAACTGCAGTTAAATTCCAACGAAGAAATTATTTTATCTTCTTCATTTAAATTGCCCTTAATCATTACTGGTTTTGGAGCCATACTTCTAGTCCTTCCATTTAGTCCCTTGCCAACAATCTTAATTAGTAGTTTCGGACTTTTCCTCCTCTTACAATCTTTCACTCTTAAGTTGAAATTTACTAAAGAAGATTTAGTTGTTTTACAATTAGGGAAAGAATTAAGGAGATTCCCATTCAAAAATTGGCTTGCATGGAAACTTATTTTCCCAACTATTCCAGGTTTTTTTTACTTCAGAGAGGAAGCTAGTCCTCATCTGCTTCCTATCCTTTTTAACCCCAAAGAACTTGAAGCACAATTGAAACTAAGAGTTGGGGAATTAGAAATTAAAAAAAGTTAATGAAAGAAACAAACCCACCTGAAACTCAGAAAAATGTTTCAAAAACGAGCTCCGAGGAAGAAGTAATAAAGACTAATAAGTCTGAAGTTGAGCAAATTGTTGAACCAATAAAAAAAAATAATCAAAATTCATCAACTATTGCTATATCTAATAAAGGAAATCAATCAGAGCAAAAGATTACTTCTATTGTTTCCATAGCATTAGAAGAAATCAAAAAGAATCGAGACATTCTTAAAGAGGAGGTGAAAGAGCTTACTGAGCGCAAGTCTCAAATTGAGAAGGAATTACAAAGCTCTTTCATTGGTCAATCAGATGCAATTGCAAGAAGGCTAAAAGGTTTTCAAGATTATTTAACTGGTGCCTTTCAAGACTTGGCTCAATCTGCAGAACAATTAGAACTTGTTGTTCAACCAGTTGTTTTAAAACCATCGCCTCTTGATGAAACTACTAAGACAACAAGTGACGAAATTACAGAGATCACTCCTGCAATAGCAGATACCTTTAAACCTGATGAAGAGTTAATCCGAAATTATTTAGACCAATTTTTAGATCAACCTGATTTTTATGCAGATCCATGGAAGTTCCGAAGAAGTTTAGACCCTAAAGATATAAATCTCCTTTCAGACTGGTTCTTTAATCTAGGAGGAAGAGGTGCCCAACCAAGCAGAGGGAATAGATCTAAGAATGTACTTGTGACTGCAGCTTTGATATCAATTCTTGGCGAGTTATATGGAGACCGTTTCCAAACTCTTGTTTTAGCAAGTCAACCAGAGCGATTAGGTGAATGGAGAAGAGGCCTTCAAGATGCACTTGGTCTTGCGCGAGAAGATTTCGGGCCAAATAGTGGGATAATGCTGTTCGAAAGAGGTGATGGTTTAATTGAAAAAGCAGATAGACTAGAAGAAAGAGATGAAGTACCTTTGATCATTATTGATGCGGCAGAGAAAATAGTTGATATACCCATACTTCAATTTCCTATATGGTTAGCTTTTGCTGCAACTGCAGAAGAACTTTATGAAGAAGAGGATTTCATCTAAATGATTGACAAAAATATTTTAGTAGGAATTATATGCTTAATTATTGGCTATTTTCTTGGTTCACTGCCTAGTGGGTTCCTAGCAGGTAAATGGCTTTTAAATATTGATTTAAGAGAAATCGGCTCAGGCTCTACAGGGGCAACCAATGTTCTAAGACATATTGGAAAAAAAGCTGCAGTAGTTGTTTTTTTAGTTGACGTTTTCAAAGGAATGATAGCCGTTTTGATAGTTAAATCTTTTCAACTTGATAGTGGTTGGGAAATTAGTGCTGGCTTATTTTCATTGGCCGGGCATATCTGGCCTGTATGGTTGAACTGGAGAGGTGGTAAAGCGGTAGCAACTGGCTTAGGTTTATTCCTAGGATTATCATGGCCTGTTGCACTTGCATCATTAGGGATTTTTCTTGCATGTCTAGGGTTGACGAAAATAGTTTCTCTAGCAAGCATTTGTGCTTCTATTAGCCTTCCTATTCTTATGTTTTTAAGTTTCAGTAAAGATAATATTTCATATACCTACTTATTAGTTGCCTTAATATCTATGGTATTAGTTATATGGAGGCACAGAACTAATATCCAGAGGCTGATAAAAGGCAATGAACCAAAGATAGGAGAATCCCGTTAAGAGTAAGGCGTCAACTCCTCACAAATTTTATGAAAAGCATCAAAAGGACTTTTAGCCTCTGTGATGGACCTTCCCACAACTAGCTTTGAGGCTCCAGCCTCGACTGCTTCTAATGGGGTCATAGTTCTCATTTGATCATGGGAAGAGTCACCTGAGAGCCGAATACCTGGAGTAATTAACTGAAAAGGATCAGGGTGCTTCTGACGTAATTTAGCGACTTCCAAAGGGGAACATATACAACCTCCCATCCCTGCACTCACCGCTAATTGCGCCATTAATTCGACTCTCTTATGAATTGATTGTTTCATCAACAGTTCATTAGCAAAAGATTGCTCATTCCAACTCGTTAAGACTGTCACCGCCAATAGAGTTGGTACAGGTAAATTCCTTTCCATAGCACCCTTAATTGCTCCTTGTTTTGCCGCAACAAGCGCTTTACTTCCAGCACATGCATGCACAGTTATTAAATCAACACCACTTCTTGCTGCTTGGCAACAAGCCTTGGACATAGTGGTAGGGATATCATGAAACTTAAGGTCAAGGAAAATTCTCACACCATGTTCTCTTAGAAGATATAGTAATTCGGGTCCTCCATGGACAAATAATTCAAGTCCGACTTTTACCCAACGCAATGAAGGAATAGAAGAGACTAGCCTAATTGAATCATTCGGGTCCATGCTATCTAAAGCTAAAATAATTTTCTCTGAAGATTTTGAAGTATTTGACATTTGATTCCTTAAATTAATCTGCAAGACGTCGAAAAGTCTTTTTACCTAATTGCAAAACCTTGCCAATCAACAGTTTTTTATCCTCAAACACTGTGTTTGGATCAGTGATTTTTTGTCCATCAAGGCGAACTCCTCCACCTTGAATCTGCCGTCTAGCCTCACTACTACTCACGCATAAATTCACTGCACTAAGCAAATAAAAAGCTTTTGCAGGGAAATTAACACTAGCCAAAGAAAGTAAGGGTATCTCTAATAAAGAATCTCTGTCTCCTTTAACGAGCTTCTGAGCAGCTAATTGAGCAGATTCAGCTGCTTTTCTTCCATGAAAATTAGACGTTATTTCTAATGCCATTAATTTCTGTAATTCTCTTGGACTATTGACTAATTTAGTTACATCTAAATTAGTCAATAGTCTGAGGTAGCTATCAACAAGAGTGTCAGGTATTTTTTCTAATTTAGAATACATAGAAAGAGCATCTTCTTTTAAAGAAACAGTATTACCTAAACTTTTACTCATCTTCTGTTCTCCATCAATCCCATTTAGAATTGGAAGGAGTAATCCAAATTGAGGCTTCTTTTTAAAAATTCGTTGTATGTCTCGTCCCATTGCGACGTTAAATTTCTGATCTGTACCACCTAATTCGATATCAGACGAAATAGCAAAAGAGTCATAACCTTGAAGCAAAGGATAAAGGAACTCATGAAGTGAAATTGGGGTTCCTTCTTTATATCGATTACCAAACTCTTCTTTTGCAAGCATTTGTCCGACAGTTGCTGCGCTTAACAAGTTAACCACTTCCACCAAATCAAGGTTTGACAACCATTCACTATTTCGTCTTATCTCTAAACGATTAGGTGTTTCAAAATCTAAAATCGATTGATCTCTAGATTTTCCATAACCTAATTGATCTAAGTAAGTTGCCGCATTTGACTCAACTTGGTCTTGGCTTAATTGAACTCTTGTTTTGCTTTTTCCCGTGGGATCTCCTATTTGAGCAGTAAAGTCTCCAATAATTAATACAGCAGTATGTCCTGCATCCTGAAAAGCTCTTAATTTACGAAAAAGTATGCTGTGTCCTAAATGAATATCTGCAGCTGTTGGGTCAATTCCTAATTTTACTCTCAAAGGGTTTTTTGTCGTTAAGGCCTCAGTAAGTCTAAAAGAAAGATTTTGATCATTACTTTCAGTATTCTCTGAAGGGAATAGATCGACGATTCCTCTATTTAGCCATTCTGGCAAATGATCTAGCTTGTCATTCATATTAAAAACTCTTTAAAAAGGAATTACAGCACGTATAGATACAAGTCAATCAGAAGACTCTTCTAATTGTGCTCTCATCCGTTCAAGAGTCATATTCATCTGATCAAACATTTGTTCAGGTGTCATGCCAAATTGATTAAGTTGCGTTTTCAATTGTTCAACAGTCATCTTTGCCTGAAAATCTTCAGACAATTCAAACCTCTTCATAAAAACTTTATATCGTTCCATTAGTTCTTCCATATTGCAAATAAACATTTTTTTACCTTCTCGATCAAACTTGCCATAGTCAGAACCCAGTTTCATAAGATCCTGATAGTCGATAAAAAGCCTTTTGGCCTCTTGTTGAACAATCTCAGACTCAAAAAAGGTCATCTTCTTCTTACCTCAAAATTTACCAAATTCATAAACAGACCTGACAAGGACCGATACAAGAATCTGAAAAGACTATTTTGCATTTTCACAAATAGTTTTTCTAGTATTTATTTTGCCTAAAATCATTTTATTTCGGAAGAGGGAAATCACCACTACATTGATTCAAAAATCTCTTTTACCAACGATGCTTTAATTAATGAGCTCTTTTCAAGGCCAAGGTGAGTTTTTTAGCTCAAGTAATTTCTTTTGGGAAGCTTCGCTTTCAGAGCAATCTATAGCATTGAGTAAGAAGTCAATTCAAGAATGGCAAACTCGTATTTACTCTCACCAAAAGAAATGTTTTCAAAATCTTGATCTAATAAATCATCAAACATCTCTTTTTCAAAACCATGAAAGAGATCAAGAGGAATCTTTTAAACCATTAAGCCTTACACCTTTACCAATTAATTTCTGGAGATGGCCAAAGAAATTCTTTGAAGGCCCAGCAGTTTACTTAGTTATGGACAAATTTAGTAAAGAGGAAAAAAGTATCATTTTATATATAGGCGAAACAATTGCAGCAGAACAACGCTGGAAAGGAGAGCACGATTGCAAATCTTATTTAAATAATTATTCTTCAATCCTTAACGAAGTCTCAATGAGTTGCCAATTAAGTATTCGCTTTTGGACTGATGTTCCAAGAGATACAGTTAAAAGAAGAGCTTTAGAGCAGAAACTCATTCGAAGGTGGCTTCCACCCTTTAACAAAGAAACCAGGACTCGTTGGCAAACGCCATTTACTACAGGAATTAGCTAAGAAATATGAGTAACATCAAGAAAAAGGTCAATGAGTAAATGCAAATCTCTCAAAAATCAATAAGTCTCAAAAATTGGGATGGCTCTATAGTTATTTTTGGTCTATTAAATGGCGATATTGAGACCCAGCTAGAGCTACTGGCAGATGTAATTGAAAAAGACTATCTGCTGCAAGTACTGAAAGATCAAAATTTTGGAGGAGAAGTAGGAGAAATCTGCTCCTTTAACTTAACCCAAGATAAACTTATGAAGCTTGTGATAATTGGTCTAGGTAAACCTGAAAAACTTTTAGCCGATGGGATAAGACAAGCAACTTCTATTGCTGCAAGAGAATGTTTAGGAAGCTCAGAAAAGATTGGATTTATATATCCTTGGGAAGTAATTGATTATTCAATCGCAGCAAAAGCGATTGGAGAAGCAATAAGACTTTCAACCTTTAAAGATCTAAGGTTTCGCAGTAATCCAGAAGAAATCAAGCGTCCAGAAAAAATCGAACTTCTTGGTCTTCCTCAAATCGAAAATACATTAATCAATCAAATATCACCTATTTGTGCTGGAGTTGAATTAGCACGTGAATTAGTAGGAGCCCCCCCTAACATCCTTACTCCCAGTGAATTAGCTAACCAAGCATTAGAAATTTCAAAAGAATTTAAATTAGAAGCAAAAATTCTTAATCGAAAGCAATGTGCAGAAAAAGGAATGGGATCTTATCTAGCTGTTGCAAAAGGATCTGATTTAGAACCAAAGTTTATTCACCTTACTTATAAGCCAAATAGTCCTGCTCAAAAAAAGATCGTAATGGTTGGGAAAGGCTTAACCTTTGACTCTGGTGGATACAACCTCAAGGTAGGTGCGGCTCAAATAGAAAAAATGAAATATGACATGGGAGGGAGTGCCGCCGTCATAGGAGCAGCAAGAGCTATCGGAGAATTAGCCCCAGAGAATATAGAAGTTCATTTTATTGTTGCTGCTTGTGAAAACATGATAAATGGATCCGCTTTGCACCCAGGAGATATAATCACCGCCTCAAATGGAAAAACTATTGAAGTAAACAATACCGATGCTGAAGGAAGATTAACTCTTGCAGATGCACTTGTATATGCTTGCAAACTTGAACCAGATTCAATAGTTGATCTGGCCACGCTAACTGGCGCATGCGTTATAGCTCTAGGTGATGAGATTGCTGGCCTATGGAGTGAGAGTGAAGAATTAGCAAAAGAATTAGAAATAGCGGCAGAGCATACAGGTGAAGGCTTATGGAGAATGCCTATGCGAAATTCTTACAGAAAAGGCCTTAAATCAATGCTTGCAGACATTAAAAACACCGGGCCAAGAGCAGGCGGTTCAATTACAGCCGCCCTTTTCCTCAAAGAGTTTGTTACTGAATCAATTCCTTGGGCCCATATTGATATTGCCGGAACATGTTGGACAGATAAAGATAATGGAATAAATCCTTCAGGAGCAACTGGATATGGAGTAAGAACTTTAGTCGAATGGGCTTGCAACAAAGCAATTCCACATACCATTAAAAATTAAATAATCAGTCATTTGAATATCATTAATAAGTCCTCGCTATATCTTTAACCTTTAGCTCTAAACCAAGGTTCAATACTACCTGATTTTGTTCCCCAAATTTCTTTTAATCGATTATCCCTTCCGCAACTATATCGATAAAATTTATATTTAGCTTTATTATTTGTGGCAAAATTCTGATGGTAATCTTCAGCTAACCAAAACTTATTTGATTTTTTTATTTCTACTTTAAGCTCTTCTAAGGATATACCTATCTCTTTAGAAGCCTTTTCCAAACTATTTTTAGCTGCATCTATTTGGGTTGGAGAGTTTGTAAATATAATTGGTTTATATGAATCTCCTCGATCACAAAATTGACCATTGCCATCTAAAGGATCTATATTCCTCAAATAAGATCTTAAGAGAGCCTCATAAGTTATTATTTGATTATCAAATTTAACCATCACGACTTCTTGATGGCCTTTATGATTTCGGTAAGTGGGATTAATTAAGTCACCTCCAGAATAGCCACTATTCACATCTATTACTCCATGTATTTCTTCTAAATCATGCTCCAAGCACCAAAAACATCCTCCTGCTAAGATCGCACTTTCTTCAAGAGCATTCACACTGAATGGATAAATAATTAAGCAAAAAATAATTATAATTAAAAATTCAGCAATTCTTTTCATAATTGATTACTTTATGGCTAAATTAATAATTTCATTTGCTGCTCTTTTTGTAACTCCTTTATTACCAAGATTTTCTCTGAATCTTTCATAATTTTTAATCATCTCCGAACGATAACTTGTATTTCCCAATAAAGGTAACGCCAAGTCAGCAATTGATGTGGCATTAAAATCTTCTTGTACCAATTCAGGGACTAATCTTTCTTTCATTAATAAATTTACAGGCGATATGTAATCTATATTAAATTTTAAAAGTTTACTTAAAATAAATGCTGTAATCCTACTTATTTTATAACCAACAACCTGAGGAACGCAATTCAAAGCTAATTCCATATTAATAGTGCCCGATTTTCCAAGTGCTAGTTCAGCCGCAGCAAAAAGAAAAGGTTTTAATTCATCTGTTTTGCTTGCTGGAATTACTTCTCCAATAACTCCATAAAAATCTAATATTTTTCTTAGAGGTTTTTCAAAAGAGTCTAAACTAGCCGGAACAAGAAAATATAAGGAAGGATCATCAATTTGAAGCAAAGCAGCTGCTTGAGTTAACACTGGCATGAGATATTTTAATTCTTGAGAGCGTGAAGCAGGTAAAAGTAAAACAACTTTCTTATCAATTCCAATCCCCAAGCGATTCAACGCTTCTTTTCTTGTAGGCAAATCTGTCAAAGTATCAAGCATCGGATGACCAACCCAGGTAACTTTTCCTCCTCGATCAGAATAAAACTCAGCCTCTGATTTAAAAATTGCAAGTATTTTGTCACTGAAGGCAATCAAATCTGTAGTACCACCGTCAGCAACACGCCAAGCCCACTCTTGAGGAGCAATGTAATAAATGATGGGAGAGTTGGATTTGATTTTCCTAATTTTATTACCTAAACGAATGTTCGGGCCCATGTAATCAATTAAGACAACTGCATCAGGCTCTCTTTTCTTTAACACCTCATCAACCAACGATTGTACTCTGAGGGTAGGGATTACAAATGGCAAGGCTTCCCAAAAACCAATGGCACCTATCGAAGTGGTATTAGCAACCAGTTCAGCACCAGCAGCTCTCATTCTGTTTCCGCCAAGAGCGAGTATCTCTAATTCAATACCTCTTTTAATAGCTTCACTTTTCAAAGCCTTTATCAAAAGGCTACCTTGCAAGTCTCCTGAGACTTCACCTGTACTGATAAGCAAACGCAGCATTAGTTATTAACAATTGCCAAAGGGATTGGTCCTCGCCTACCTTTTCCTGAAGAAGCCTCAAGAAATGAGCAAAGGTTTTCAGAAGAAGGTTGTAATTTTGTTTCTCTTGCCAACTCTAATGCTCTCTTTAAAACATGTCCTGATCTATAAAGTAATCTCCAAGTTTCTTGTAATTGCCTAAATTCAATTTTATTGTGGCGTTCTAGACCACTACGTCTAATACCTACAAGATTTAAACTTCTCATTCTTCCAGGGTTCCCCTCCACTAAACAGTAAGGAGGTACATCTCGTTCTACTTTTGTCATCCCTCCAACCATTGCTAAAGATCCGATATGAACAAATTGATGAATCCCTACGCACCCTCCTATTACAGCTCTATCTTCAATAACTACGTGTCCAGCGACCTGCACACTATTTGACATGATAACGCTATCCCCAATCTTACAATTATGTGCGACATGACAATAAGCCATTAAAAGGCTCCCATCGCCTATCAATGTTTTTTCACCTTCTTCAGTTGCCCTATTAATAGTTACACACTCACGAAAGGTGTTTCGATCTCCTATTACAACTTCAGTCTTTGCTCCTTTATATTTTAAGTCTTGAGGTTCTAAACCTATACAAGCACCAGGGAAGAAATGATTATAAGCACCAATCGTTAATTTCCCATCAAGGACTACATTTGGGCCAATAACCGAACCTTCTCCAATCTGAACATCAGGGCCAATTACCACTCCTGGCCCAATAACTACTCCAGAGGCAAGTTCAGCTTGTGAAGACACCTCAGCCAAAGGGTGAATCTTAATTTCGTTTTTTATTTTTAGATCTGAAGGGTATTTTTGTACACTCATGACTTTTAATTCAATAACGAAAATAATAGTTCGCCAGAACATACAAGTTGATCATCTACTTTGACCTCTCCACGAATCTTCCCAAAACGCTTCCTTTTAATACTCAAAAGCTCACAATATATTTTCAGTTGATCTCCTGGAACGACAGGTCTACGGAACCTCACTCCATCTATTCCTGCAAAGACGAAAAGGCCTTTGGGAACATCATTCATCGTAGACACGATAAGACCACCTACTTGAGCCATTGCTTCGACAATTAAAACACCTGGCATTAAGGGTTTATCAGGGAAATGTCCCTGAAACTGTGGCTCATTAAGAGTTACATTCTTAATGGCAACTGCCTTTACACCAGGCTCATATTCAATGACACGGTCAACTAAGGCAAATGGATATCGATGAGGCAATAAGCCTAAAATTTGCTCAGTTGTTAATGAAGCTGTTTTAGTTGAGGAGTCAGTCAAGAGAAATCAATCCGTAGAACAATGCTCAAGAAGAGCAGCCGCCAAATCAGCATGCAGGGAATGAGATCCCTTATATACCAATACTTGGGCCTTAGGCAAACCGACTAGAGCCAAGTCACCTATCAAGTCTAAAAGCTTATGACGTACCGGTTCATCTTTAAACCTTAGAGGTGGGTTAAGCCAAGTGCTGCCGTCACAAACTAAAGCATTTTCTAATCCTCCACCTTTGATTAAACCTGCTTTTTTTAATTGGTCTATTTGATCAATAAATCCAAAAGTACGAGCTGGAGCTATTTCTTTAACAAAATTGTTTGGGCATAATTCAATGGCATACATTTGCTGGCCTATGGCTTGATAAGGGAAATCAATTACACCAATTAATTTCAATTTTTTGGCAGGAATTGCACTAATAACACTATCTCCTCTATTGAGGAGTATCGATTTCTTAAGTATTGAAGCTTTTTCAGAAGGAGTAATTGCAGGTTTTAGTCCAACTTCCTGAATAGCATCTACCCAGCACTTTGCTGATCCATCTAAAATAGGTATTTCATTACCTGAAACCTTTATATGTACATGAGTTAAACCACATCCAACTAAAGCAGATAAAAGATGTTCAACTGTCGAAAGAGATTTATTTTCAAAATCAAGCGTTGTACATAAAGGTGTATTTCTTATTTGTGCCGTATTAAGAGCTACTGGTTTCTCTTCTTGATCAATCCAAGAAATATGAAATCCTGCAACTTCAGATGGGAAAATATGTGCTTCTGAAACTTCTCCACTATGAAGTGCGATACCCTTTCTTCTAAAAGGGTTTGCGAGAGTCCAAGCTCCTTCATAATCACAAGGCCATATATCCACTAGAACTTCCAACCAACTCCTAAGTTGTATCTCCATTCTTCTCCTAACTCTTTACTGGCTACATCAAAGCGAAGTGGGCCAACTGGAGTATTGACAACAAAACTAGTACCCAATGAGTATCCATGACCAGGCTTATCTAGAATCACTCCTGGCTTACCTGGAACACTTGATTGAGATCCAAAGTCAGTTCCAGCATCAACAAAAAGAGCTCCTGAAACTATTCTCCAAATCGGATATCTATATTCCACTGAAGCCTCTCCAAAGCTTCTACCAACCGCTAAATCACAACTAGCAAATCCTCTTACTGAGCTTGTACCACCAACACAAAAGGCTTCATAAGGAGGCAGGTCTCCAACAATTGAGCCTGTCTTGGCTTGGAAAGCAATAGTCTGTGGACAATTACGTTTTTCGCCATCCTTGGGGCGACAACCTTTATGAAGTTTTAACCAATTAACAGGAATAAAGTATGAATAACCAACCCTTGCACGATTAAAAGTAGGAGAATTATTTCCAAGAGAAACATATTGCTCTGTGCTAAATGATAAGAAATCTCCTGATGTGGGATTTCTTGAGTCATTCACATTGTTGTAACTAGTTGCAGCTCTGAAACTAACTAATGTATTTTCATCTGCACAATTAAAAGCTACGCAAATAACGCTATCTTTTGGTGCAGATTTACTGGTAGAGATATCCTTATCTACTACACCATATGGTCTTTTATTTCCTGCATAATCTATTGCTTTTATTTTTTGAAAATTCATCCCCAGAAGCACGCTCCACTTAGCTCTCTTAAATGGATCTCCTCCATTTAATGGCCTTCCAAAAGAGAATGAACCACCTGACCTTTGAAGAACTATTGAATCTCCTTCATAGTCAAACCAACTAACAGTGTTATCTGCTGCTTTAGCTAAATCAACAGAAGTGTAGGAACTTCCAGTAGGAGTAGTAGAGTCGATTTGATAAGCCGTGGAATAAGAAGCAGAAGGTTCATAACGTTCACTAATACCTTTAATATTTCCATCCTTTTCACTCCTAAACTCTTGAGGAACATCTCTTGCGACAAATATAGAACCTCTAAATGAGCTTCTATATTTATCACCTTTTATCCAAGGATCGCGTAAAGAAAGATTGATTAAGCCACCATATTCACCATAACTCATATTAAAACTTGTTTTCCAAGATCTTCCTAATAAATTTGACTCTTGTAGTCCTCCTTGACCAAACACTCCTTGTGCACCACTATAGCCGATTCCACCAGTTAGAGTTCCTGTCCTTTGCTCGGTTATACCTAAAACTATGAAAACATGACCTGGCTTACCAGGCGCAGGTTTCAAGGTGACTTTTACATCGGTAAAAAGCCCAAGTCCATAAAGCCTTTTAATATCTTCTTCCAGCTTATTTCTATTAAAAACATCTCCAGGTTTTAAAGATAATTCTCTTTCAATTACCCAAATTTTTGTCTTTCCCTTAACCTCTTTACCATTCTCATTAACAGTTTCACCATCTTCATTTATAAAAATTATTTCGAATCCTTCTACAGCTCCTTCATTTACATTTAGTTCTATAATACCTTCTGGAGAAATTCTATTGGGGCCTGATATCCTTGAAAGTGAATATCCTTCATCTAAATACCAATTTTTAAGTTCTTTAATTCGAAGTTGAAGTATATTTAAATTAAGAGTTTTACCATAGTCTCTTTTAAAGATTTGATCAATTACAGCTAACTCTAACTTTGAACCTTTAGGCAAAATATCAACCCTTTTCAACAACGGGTTTGGCTGAACTTTAACAATTAAGCCTATACCTAAAGGGGTTTCCTGAGAATCGATAGTAGCTCCTGAGAACCAACCAGTTGCATAAATAGCTTCTAAATCCCTTTGAACATCTTTCCTAGAAACTTTACTTCCAGGTCTAATACTCATTGCATCATATGCAGCATATTGAAGTCGCTTCTGATCAGGATGTCCATCTATTCCTTCAATAATAACTTCAGCAATTAAGAAAAGTTTCTCCTGAGTTTTCTCAGTTGAGTTATTAGCAATCTTATTTATTTCTAAATCTGGGCTTTGTTGATTATCTGATATAGTTTTATGCTGAAAATCATTACTAAGCCTCGAGTTAGCAACCCCTAATTGATTCTGACTATTAATAATTTCAATATTAGAGGCCTCGGAATACATGGGACAAGAAACGAAAGGAAGGGCTAATGCCAATCCAAAAGTACCTTTACGTATCAATCCGACTGGACCTCTTTTTGAAGTTCGTGCCATAAAAAATTTAAAATTCTTCTAAAAAGTTTTTAACCTTCGCTGAGATTAACTGCATTTGCCGCTTTATCAGCACCCCCTTGTATACGTTTAAGAATCTCACCGTAACCGTCTATCACTCCTCCAAGGTCCTTCCTGAATCGATCCTTATCAAGAATACGCTCATTTGAATCATTGCTTCGATTGTCCCAAAGCCTGCAGGTGTCTGGGCTGATTTCATCTGCCACAAGTATTTTTCCTAAATTATTAAAGCCCATTTCTAACTTGAAATCGATAAGGGTCAAATCAATTTTATTAAAAAATCCAATCATTAATTCATTAACTTTTCTCGCAAGACTCTCTATTTCTAAACGTTGCTCGGAAGTTATCAATCCAAGCAATTTCAATCTTGAGTCTGTTAAAAGAGGGTCACCCAAATCATCATCTTTGTAATAAATATCTAGGAGTGGGGGATTAATTGGTTCTCCTTCAGGTATTGGCGTTTGCTTGCACAAAGAACCAGTAGCAACATTTCTAATCACCACCTCTAATGGAATTACATTGATACGTTGTGCGAGCATCCAAGTCTCACCTTGAAGAGATAAGAAATGAGTAGGGACTTGATTTTGATGGAGGAAATTAAAAAGATGAGCTGAGATTTGACAATTCAGTAAGCCCTTTCCACTCAAAACAGAGTGTTTTAAGGCATTAAAAGCAGTCGCATCATCTTTATACTCAATCAAAACCTTGTCTTGAGAACTAGTGGAATAAACTCTTTTAGCCTTCCCTTCATATATAAGAGGGCCATGCTTTATTTCCATTTACACGCTTAATAGACTTCAATATCAAACTACCCAAATCAATGGAAAGGATGCAACTTATTCTAAAAACACAAAATAAATGATGGATCCTCTTAAAAATCATTAAAATAGTCAAACTAATAAAATAAACAATGGCTTAAGTGCCAAATAAATTCTTCTTTACCAGCTTTTTTAAATCAATTTCATTCTCCTGTAATTACCTATGACAAACCTTAAGAAAGAAAATCAAGTTAATAATCATGCAAAAAATATATTAATTGTAGGAAGCGGTGGAAGAGAAAATGCTTTAGCTTGGGGGTTAAGCCATTCAGATGGTGTTGAAAAGATTTTTATTGCGCCTGGGAATGGGGGTAGTAGAGACTTTGATAAATGTGTATCCATAGATATTGCAACTTCCGATGTCGATAAAATTAAAAATGAATGCAAATTAAATAAAATTGATTTAGTCGTAATTGGTCCTGAAGCCCCATTAGCATCAGGCTTGGCAGACAAACTTAGAGAGGACAATATTGCAGTTTTTGGACCAGGCAAAGATGGGGCGCAATTAGAAGCAAGCAAAAGCTGGGCAAAGGATCTTATGAATAAAGTTCAAATACCAACAGCTAAGCACTGGGAAATTGAAAATCTAAATGAAGCATTAACCATTATCAATGAATTCAAGAAACCTCTTGTTGTAAAAGTCGATGGCCTAGCCAGCGGTAAAGGAGTAATGGTTCCGAAAAATATCAATGAAACAATTCAAGCAGTTAAAGATGTTTTTTCCGGAAAATTTGGGGACGCGGGAAAACGAGTTATTTTAGAAGAACTTCTTCAAGGTCCAGAAGTTTCGATTTTTGCACTATGCGATGGAGAGAGAATGGTTGTTTTACCTCCAGCACAAGACCATAAACGTCTAAAAGAAGGTGATCAAGGACCTAACACAGGTGGCATGGGAGCATACACACCTGCTCCTTTAATTAACAGTACTGAGCTAGCAACTATAAGAGAATCAATTCTTGAACCCACTATAGAAGCTCTTAAAAGCCGTGGAATTAATTATAGAGGTGTTATTTACGCAGGTTTAATGATCACATCTTCAGGTCCTCAAGTTATTGAATACAACTGTCGTTTTGGGGACCCAGAATGTCAAGCTCTAATTCCTTTGTTAGGTGCAGAGTTAGCCGAAGTATTACTAGCTTGTGCATTAGGGAAGCTAGATCAATGTTCGAAACTTTCTATCAAGCAAAAATGCAGTGCCTGTGTTGTAGCAGCTGCTTCTGGGTACCCAGAAGCACCCATCAAAGGGGACCCTATTACGATCAACTTTGAGCCAAATGAGTCAGTTCAAATATTTCATGCTGGGACACAACATGATAAAGATGGAACACTAATAACCTCTGGGGGGAGGGTACTCTCTATCGTTAGTCAAGGAGATTCCTTCGATGAAGCTTTTTCAAAAGCTTATAAGATTATCAAAATGATTGATTATGACGGAATTACATATAGAAAGGATATTGGTCATCAAGTTAGAAAAGAGTTTAATGCTTAAAATTAATGTCTAATAAAACCTCAAATTCATCTATACCAAGTAGTGAAAGTCCAAGCTTCAATCGTCCCAGTTGGTTGATATCTCTCAATCTTTGGTGGGCTGGTTTCAATCTGAGATCAAAGCTCCTAGCAATAGCAACTTTAGGAGTCAGTTTCATAATGACTTTAATTACATTCTTCGCTCTAAACGGTATTCAAAGAGATGCAGGGCTGAATGATACTAGGTATGCAAGAGACTTAGGACTTTTACTTTCAGGAAATGTCACTGAACTAGTAGCCAAAAAGCAAGACAGAGAGCTTTTTAACGTTGCAGAAAAGTTTTGGAGATCAAGCAGAAACCTGCGTTATATATTTTTTACAGATCCAGAAGGGATAATTAATCTAGGCATACCAGTTAGTGCAACTCCTTCAGATGTTGATAGCAACCTACAGTTAACAAGAAAATTACAAATCCCAGCTGAATTACAGAAACGCCCACAGTTTCCACTTGTACGGCAACATACAACACCTCAAGGTCAAGTTACTGATGTATTTGTTCCTATGATATGGAAAGGTGAGTATTTAGGAACTCTAGCTTTAGGAGTAACTCCTAACAAGAAAGCATTAGAGAGTGCTGCATTAACAAGAGAAGTCACAGTAGCTGTATTCATATCAATTTGGGTACTTGTAATAATAGGAGCAGTATTCAATGCGCTAACAATAACTAGACCCATTAGAGCTCTAGTAAAAGGGGTTAGAGATATAGCAAACGGAAATTTCAAATCTAGAATGTCCATTCCTATGAGTGGAGATTTAGGAGAATTATTAAAGGGCTTTAATGCTATGGCATCTCAATTAGAAGATTATGACAATGCAAATATTGAAGAGTTGAGAGCAGCCCAAGTTAAGCAACAATCCTTAATTGCAACCATGGCTGATGGAGCAATTTTATTAGACGAGGAAGGTAAGATTGTATTAGTGAACCAAACAGCTCGAAGACTGTTTCGATGGGAAGGACGAGACTTGGAAGGTCAAGAACTCCTTAATCTCTTGCCAGAAATCATTGCAAATGACTTGCATGCGCCAATTGCCTCACTTTTAGGAAATCTAGAAGATAGTGATGACCTCAGATGTAGCCTTGATGAACCACCAAGAACATTTAGAATCGTATTACAATCAGTTCGAGATTCAAGTGGGGAAACGTTAAAAGGTATTGCCGTCACTATTCAAGACCTAACCAGAGAAGTTGAACTAAATGCTGCGCAACGACGTTTTATAAGCAATGTCTCACACGAGCTGCGAACCCCTCTTTTCAATATCAAAAGTTATGTGGAAACATTGCACGATCTCGGGGATCAGCTTTCAGATGAAGAGCAAAAGGAATTTCTTGGAATTGCTAATTCAGAAACAGATCGGCTTACAAGACTAGTAAATGATGTACTAGATCTTTCTAAACTTGAATCTAGTAATACAGTTCAATTTGAATCGATTGATATCAGCCCAGCAATAGAGCAAACAGTCAGGAACTACAAATTAAATGCAGATGATAAGAATGTCAAAATAGTTGTAGACATAAGTGAAAGTATGCCTTTAGTTAGAGGTAACTGGGATTTATTGCTACAAGTCCTAGATAACTTAGTTGGGAATAGCTTAAAGTTTAGCAGCGATGGAGGAATAATTTCCTTAAAAGCATATCCATGGCCAGATACATGTATAAACTCTGTTAACACAAAAACAAGTGCTCCTCATTGCCAGTTAATTTCACCATTGCCAAGCTTGAGAATAGAAATAGCAGATACTGGATGTGGAATTTCTGGGGTAGACCAAGAAAGAATCTTTGAACGCTTTTTTAGAGTAGAGAATGCAGTACATACAGAAGCGGGGACAGGGCTAGGGCTATCGATTGTTCGAGGAATTATTGAAAAGTTAGGAGGGAAAATATCCATGGCAAGTGAGTCTGGGATAGGGACAACTTTTTGGTTTGAACTCCCTTTGAAAGAATCTGACAAAGAAGAATTATTCCTTAAATCAGCAAGAAAAAGTAGAGATTGGGATATGAAGCTTAATCCTGAAATCACTGAGACAACTTAATGTTATAACCTTTTATTTCTTTTCAATACTCTTAAAAACCCCAGGTAACTGATCTTCAGCCGCAATCCTATGAGGGGCTCCACTAAAGATTTGTTCGAAGTTAGAGAAAGAGTCCTTAATTTGAGGACCTTCATTGGTTATCAAATATTCACGAATCCTCTTATCATGCCATGAACCACGCATCTTAAATACATTAACCGCACGAGCCATTTCGCCTCTAATCTCTACATATTGTAGTAATAGAATAGTATCTGTAATAGTTGAAATATGAGAATCAGTTATTGAATGACTCCCCATAAATTCTTCTGCAGTGTTAGTGAAAAAGCCCGCGATTTCTTCTTGTTTTGCATAACCAGTTACTCCTATTACAAATTGTCTAAAAGCATTAAGGCTAACACCGCGAGCTAATGCTGACAATGAATCAATTGCCATTCTAGATGGCTTAAAATTAGCGATTTCCGTTTTAATTATTTGAAGGTGGTCTTCAAGACCTGTTGACTCTGGGTAAGCACAAATAATTTTCAAAAGACCATCTTCTTCCATTTTCTCAAAATCAATTCCCCAACTAGTAGAGTTACGTAGTAGTTGAGCACGAGATTCTTCATAGGCAAAAAGAATTGCACGCTCCTGATTCAAGTAAGCGTCTTCAATAAATTTAGAAACCAGCATTGTTTTACCAGTACCAGTAGCACCGGTAGCAAGAATAATAGAATCTTGAAAATATCCTCCGCCGCACATTTCATCTAAGGCAGGAACACCTGAACTTATCCGAACATTTGACGAACGTTGAGTTAACCGCATTGCGCCTAGCGGGAAGACGCTAATACCTTGAGTTCCCATAGTAAACGGAAACTCTCCTTTCATATGAGTCGTACCCCTTAACTTCAAAATTTCTACTGTGCGTCTCCTCCTTTCAGCTTCAAGTACATTTCTTAGAATAACCACATTATCTGAAACGAATTCTTCTACTCCATAACGAGCAATAGGACCATATTCATCAACTCTTTCAGTAGTCATAACAGTTGTAACACCTATTTCTTTTAATCTCGCTATAAGTCTAAAAATTTCTCTTCTTACAACATATAAAGCATCATATTGCTGAAAAACAGCTGTCATAGAATCAATAGCAACTCTTTTTGCTTTATATTTTCTTATTGCATAACTAATTCGTTCAATCAATCCTGATAAATCAAAATTCCCAGCAACGTCTTGTCCATCTGGGTCAGGAGAGGCATCAAGAATAAATAGTTTGTTTTGATCAATTAATTCTTGAAGATCCCAACCAAAGCTCGAAGCATTATTAATAATATCTAGTGGTGACTCTTCAAAGGTCACAAAAACTCCTGGCTCATCAAAGTGACAGATTCCATGGTAAAGGTATTGAAGAGAGAAAACTGTTTTACCAGTCCCTGAAGTTCCGCTAACCAATGTACTTCTGCCATTTGGCAACCCCCCCTGACATACATCATCAAAGCCTTCAATGCCCGTAGGTAGTTTTTGTACTTGCATTCCTGGTGGTAACTTTTCTCTAGAAGATCCCATAGAATCTCTGTTCTTTATAAAAGCTAGAGGAAAATTACAAGATATTCATTTATCTCATTTAGCCTTAAGAATCTGGTTAGTCATGTCCTCATCTCCCAACCTAATCTGGTGATTTATAGTCACCTTCCTTCAATTCGTCATAAAGCAAATCAAGTCCTATTAGAACTCTTTCTCTGTCAGAAAGGTCTCCAATAATTCTGCGTACAGGAGGAGGCAAAATCTTTGCCAATGTTGGTGTGGCAAGGATCTTGTCTTCTTCAGCTAATTGTGGATTCTTTAATACATCAATCACTTTCAAAGCATAAACTCCTCGAAATTCTGTCTCTAGAATTTCCCTGAGAGTTTTCAAAGCTCTCATTGAATTTGGAGTATTCCCAGCTACGTAAAGCTTGAGGATATATGTTTTGCGCGGACTCATAGAAATCACATAAGATTATATTCATATTTAAATCTTGACTAATTTATCCTTGAAAAGCGAGGATGTTAGTTTGTTTTCCGATTGCGATTCAGGCTTAATCGATTTATGTCAAACTGATTATTTTATTTCAGCAAGACTCTCGAGCCTGTCCGCGTCTTCCAAAACCAATGACGACACAAACATCCGATAAAAAAACTCTTGGCCAATATGCCATAGTTGAAACTTCTGGCACTCAGTTTTGGCTTGAGCCCAATAGATACTATGACCTAGACAGAATAAATGCAGATATAGATGAAAAAATAATTTTGAAAAATGTTCTTCTGTTAAGTGATGGGAAAACCGCAAAAATTGGTAAACCTTATGTAGAAGGAGCAAGGGTAGAGCTAAAAGTATTGGCTCATAGAAGAGGACCAAAAATATTGGTATATAAAATGCGTCCTAAAAAGAAAACTCGCAGGAAAAATGGACATCGGCAAGAGCTAACAAGGGTAATGGTTGAATCAATTTCAATTGGTGGCAAAGCAAAAAGCGAAGAAAAAAAGACGAAATCAACCAAAAGTTCAATAAAGACAAAAGAAACAGAAGATAAACCTATAACCCCTAAGACAGCCAAAAAAGGAGTAAACTGAATAAATAAATAAATTTCGACTAAATCTACTTACTACTAATGGCACATAAAAAAGGTACTGGTTCGACTAGAAACGGTCGTGATTCCAACTCCAAACGACTTGGAGTAAAGGCTTATGGTGGGGAGAAGGTCACAGCAGGCTCAATAATTATTCGTCAAAGAGGTACCTCAATTATCCCTGGAGAGAATGTTGGCCAAGGTAAAGATGATACTCTTTATGCGCTTACCGACGGAATTGTGAATTTTGAAAGCATTAAGCGCAAGCTTCGAAATAGGAAAAGAGTAAATATAGCAATTGCTTAAATAATTTATATCTTCCAATTCATCAACTAAATAATATCCTTAGGATTTCAAAGGTTTGTAAGCTCTAGTAGTTATAAGATATGGGTGAAAAACTTCAATAAAATTAGACTGAAGTGTATGAAAGAATTGATTAATCATACTAGGATCATCAAAATGAAAAGGATATTCACCATTATTTCCTTTAAAAAAGTACCAATTCATCAAAATTATTGATTGAGGTAACAAACGTTCTAAAAAGGTAATTAATTGAGCAGAAGGATCAGGCAGATGTTCTAGAACATCTAGACAAACCAAAGTATCAAATTTAATATCTCCTAAACTTTGTAAATCACGATAAACCGATAATTTTCCCGAAAGATTAAGTGATTCTGCCCTTGCCTTAACGAAATCTCTATTTTGTGGATTTAAATCAACAAACCAAACATGTTCTACGTTCTCTAGTGATGCCACTGCAAGTGCATGAGTGCCAATACCACCTCCAAAATCTAAAACCTTCCCTTTTGCAAACATCTCTTGAAGGCGCAAGGTATCTGCTATGTAATTTGCACTATTCAAATGCCAAGAAGCTAAATCAATTAAATGAGCATCTCCCACTTTTTTTTCATAAAAGTCAGAAGCATCTTCAGGGGTGAAAGACCCAGGATGTAGAGCCGCTAAAGCATCAATCCCATTAGGCAATTTAGATTCTAGTTGAACCACTGATATTTGAAGAAATTCAGCTAAATGACTCTTTAAATCAAATCCTGTCTTCAAAAATTCTTCAATACCAAGTTGTTTATTATTCATTAGTATATCCTTTCATAAAATAGTAATTAACTGGACCTATTATTCTCAAGTATGGCTTTTTCAATAAATTCATTGATTCAAATTTAACAGGAGACTTGTAAAGTGAATAATAATCATTTTGGTTTTTTAATTGTCGACAAACCTGAAGGAATCACTTCTCATGACTGCGTAAATGTTATTCGAAAGATTTTCAATACAAGAAGAGTGGGCCATGGGGGGACCCTTGACCCAGCAGTAACAGGTGTTTTGCCAATTGCAGTTGGAAGTGCCACTAGACTCTTTAAATATCTACCCAGCGGCAAAACGTACCAAGCAATTATCCAACTAGGGAAGCAAACTTTTACTGACGATATTCATGGAGAGGTTATCCTTGAGAAAGAATGGCCTCAAATAAAAGATATCTTTCTTGAAAAGCTTCTTGAAAATTTCAGAGGAAATATACAACAAAAACCTCCTTTGATTTCTAGTGTTCATTACAAAGGAGAACGAGCCTACAAAAAAGCAAGAAAAGGAGAGAACTTCGAATTACCTGAAAGGAACGTCTCGATACATAAATTACAGCTTTTAAATTGGGATCAAACTAGCGGTCAGATATCATTAAATATTCATTGTTCAACTGGAACATATATTCGTTCATTAGCAAGAGACTTAGGAGAAATGCTTGAGTGCGGAGGGTGTCTTTTGAGGTTACGTCGAACTGAATCGCAAGGGTTTCATGAAAAACAATCAATACTTCTTCCAAAGGTTAATAAGGACTTACCCACTGTTCCGAAACTAATTAATCCTATAAATGCGCTTAATCATCTAAAAAAAATGGAACTTCTAACCAAGGAAATTATTCAATCCTGGAGAATGGGACAAGAAATAAATATTTGCACAGGCTCGTCAACATTACTTTCAGAATCAATGACGCCTCAAAGTGATCTTCTAAAGCCTATAGCTGTAGTTAATTCAAATAATGAACTTGAAGGCATCGGTAGTTGGACTAAAGAGAATAGTATTAAGCCTAAAGTTGTTTTCAATGCAATCAGTTGAGATTTAATTTCAATCAAATCTCGATCAACGTAAATCAACTCAAAGTAGTTAATTCGGAACTTATAACTACCATATTATTGCCAAGAGAGAGATTCTTACAAGAGAACAAATTTTAATACGTCAGAATTTTAACATCATGGTAATAATGATTAAGAATCTGTCTGAAATTCGCTCCTTTTTTAGCCAGGCCATTTGCTCCCCATTGACTCATACCTACCCCATGACCTGAACCAAGTCCTGTGACCAATAATGAATATTCTTTGGGAGCTTTAGGCAGCGACTTAAGGGAGAACGAGCTGGCTCTTGATTTGTTTTTTCTTTCAATAGAAGCGTTTGGAAGCATTTCAAACTTAGCAAGTGTGCTTTTAAGGCCTAAACGTCTACGTAACTCATTTCCAGAAATAGATATTTTCCCTGAGGGCCCATAAATATTTGTCTGCTGTACTCTTCCTGTCTTACTTTTTTTTAATACTTGAATACTATTTACACCTCCAATCCCAGGAAAGATTCTCTTAAGTTCAGCTTGTTCAAAAACAGTTTTCCAACGAAATTTTGGATTGTTTTGATCATAGTCACGAACACTTTTCAAATATGGAAGCTGATATTTCCAAACATCTCCACTCCTCTCAGTTTGTCCACCTGAACTGCTGTGAAATACCGCACTAATGAGCTTACCTTCATGTTTAAGTACTAATGACCTCGTCCTACGGACTGCTTGTATAGTCCTTTTTGTTTCTGCTTCAATCCCCAAATAAACCTGGCTTGACTCAGAAGAATTGATATCAAATATATTGTTTTTTCCTAATCGCTTCAAAGCATAAGTTCTTGCCGCAACAGCTTGGGCTTGTAAAGCCGCCATTGGCCAATCTTTTGGCATCTCACTCCCTACCACACTCATAAGATATTTCTCTATACCAAGATGATTGACAACAACTAAGCTTCTGTTTTTTGTATTCACTCTTAATTCACCTCTATATCTTCGATTTCCTAGCCAGATTCCCCTTGGATCAGAACTTCTTACTTTTAAAGAACTCCCCAACCTCAATTTTGACCAATTATTAGACCCTTTACCTTCATCCCACATAAACTGATTATTATTAAATTTCAAGTTCACAGATTTGAGCCTTTTCAATCGACGAGAGGCTCCTGTTACTAAAAGTGGAATATTCCCATCAGCACGCAACCTAATTAAATTATTTTCCTTAACAAAAACGCGTATCACTGGCTCTCTTGCAGCGAAGGCAACCTGATCTGAAACAGGAAAAATTATTGCGATTCCTAAAGCAATACCACATCCAGCGCCACGCAATTCTCTCAAAAGTATTACCTCAAAATATAAACTTAACTTTGACGACAAGACAGTTCAATAATCTGTGGCCACACTTATAAATGTCAGCATGAACTTAAAGAGTCAAAGAACTTGCAGGTAACTTTCCTAGGAACAAGTTCAGGAGTTCCAACTCGGAATCGCAATGTTTCAGCAATGGCATTGCGACTTCCTCAAAGATCTGAATTATGGCTATTTGATTGTGGTGAAGCTACTCAGCATCAGTTCTTTCGAAGTGATCTTCGTCTTTCCCAATTGAAAAAAATATTTATAACTCATATGCATGGAGACCATATTTTTGGTCTTCCAGGTCTTCTTGCAAGTATTGGTTTAGCAGGCAATAGTTCAGGAATAAACCTTTATGGACCAAAGCCTTTAAAAGATTTTATATATGGAGTACTAAAAAGCAGTTCAAGTAAAATTTCTTATCCAATTAACATTTTTCCTATTGAAGAAGCCGCATATAACAGAAATCTATTATTAGAGGATGATGATCTTTTAGTGCACTGCATACCTTTAGAGCACAGAGTGCCCGCATTTGCATACAGAGTTGATCAAAAGCCAAAACCAGGCCGATTCAATCTTGAACTTGCACAGAAGCTAAGGATCCCCCCTGGACCAGACTATGCAGCCTTGCAAAGGGGAGAAGTGGTTACCCTTAAAGATGGTCGAATCTTTAACGGGAAAGAGTTTACTGGGCCATCAAGAGATGGGTTAAGCATGGTTTATTGCACAGATACTGTTTTCACAGAAAATGCGATAGAGATAGCGAAAGGAGCTGATCTGCTAATACATGAAGCTACTTTCGCTCATAAAGATGCTGATCTTGCCTATCAAAGAGCTCATTCAACAAGCACAATGGCAGCTCAAATAGCTTCTGAAGCAAACGTTGGACAATTAGCACTTACACATTTGAGCCCTAGATATGCGCCAAATAACGAAATTACTCCAAATGATCTTCTTAATGAAGCAAAGGCAATTTTCCCAAATACCCTTCTAGCAAAAGACTTTCTCCAATTAGACGTAAAAAAACGCTGCAACAGTTCGTGATCCCTTGTCGTTGGAGCCACCACCCCATGAAACAATGGTTGCGTTTGGTGCTTCCGTCAACTGCTGGCGTTTTAAATGGCCTCTCTTTTTTCTACCTTAAAAAGGTCCCTGACAAGACTATTAATCTTGTTACCAGTCGTACTGGGACTCATTATCAGTCCGCTGTCGGCAAATGCTCTATATCCCAGCGATCCATCGTCTGTAGATACACTCGACACAAATCTCCACGGTCAAAACCTTCAAAACACTGAGTACGTTAAATACGATCTCTCTGGGAAGGATTTAGGAGATGCTGATTTCACTGGCTCTTACTTTTCAGTAGCCAGTCTCAAAAATGCTGATTTAAGTGGAGCAAATTTAACTAACGTTATTGCTTACGCTTCTCGCTTTGATAATGCAAATTTGTCAAATGCGAACTTCACTGGGGCTGAACTTCTAAAAAGTATCTTCGATGGTGCAACTATCGATGGTGCTAACTTCACAGATGCTGTGCTGGACAAGCCACAGCAAAAATCACTCTGTGATAGAGCTACCGGCAAGACTGCAGAATCACTTGAATGTGGTGCAATCAGTTCTGGCTACGTTCCTGCTTCTGAAGGGCAAAATACATTCAACCCTGGAAGAGGCTAAAGAGCTAACAACTCTATAACCTGGCTAAATAAGAAAAGGGACCACATAAGTGGTCCCTTTTCTTATTTAGCATTGAACTAGGTCAAGAATAAAATGTCCGTTCAAAAAGAACCAATCACTTTGTGATCAAAAAGAAAGCAGCAGAAGCTGCTCCAATTGCGAAAACAGGAACACCCACAAGTAAATGTGCGGTTCCAAACCCAACACCTTTAGAACGCATAATAAAATAACCAACACCAGCTGCACCTGCAGCTAATGGGATTGCAGCAGAGGTTGCTGCAGCAACTGCGTGATAATCGAAATTCATGCACAAATATATTTTGTTAATACAGTATCCATCTAAATCAATAATTACGTATATGACATTTCTTTTAATGCTTCAAATCTTCATTTAAGAAAAATTAAAATATCTTATTTAATTTTTCCAATCCAATTAAGGGAAAGGGTTTTGAAGATTCACGCAGACTTGCAAGGATAAAGGTTTGAGGCCTCTCTAGACCTGGGATGCTTGCTATACCACCACTCTTGCATTACAGAATCAAATTTATTAGGAAACAACGTCATAACTGTTTCAATAGGCCTAGATCCAGGCTGGAAGATTTCCACAGAATATGAAGGGCATCTACGTGCAGCAATATCTGGAACGAATCTACTCCCAATCCTTCTCCAGCTTGGTTCTTTAGTCTTCCAAGACAGTCGACAACAAGGCCAAGGTAATTCATCTCGATCAAATAAACGGCAACAAGGACCTACTACTCGGAAGCTGTATTGCCCTCCCATACTTGTTTGAATACTTCCATGCTCAAGAAGAACATTGATATTATTTTCATCCATATTTCATTAAGGAGTAATTTTAAAAACAGAAAAATCCAATTGAATCAAAAGTTCCTTTATGAGGTTGGCAAGAAAATAGCCTTTTGCAACCTGGAATCAAAATATGAGTCATAAATATCATCTCTTTTAATAAAGTTCTTCTTCAGAGTGCGTCGAAATTGTGCAATCAGACGTCGGATAAGCGATACACATCAAGATAAACCCCTTATTCAATTGATCGTCATCCAAAAAGCTCTGATCAGATTGATCAACGCTGCCTGACAAAACCCTTCCAGCACAAGTTGAACAAGCACCTGCTCTGCAAGAGTAAGGAAGATCAATACCTTGTTCCTCTATGGCATCAAGGATGTATTGGTCATCAGGTACTTCAATGGTCTCATTTAGCCCTTCATTTTTATTTAATAATTTGATCTTGAATGAAGTCATTTGGAATAGAAGAAATTAATGTAATAAATATCACTTGTTTTGGTGACTAAATTCTTCAAGATGATTTTCTGATTTTCACTCATTAAAAGTAAAACCTGAATCAGTTTGGATTCTACATTGACTTTTTTTTTCAATCTCCATATATTTCTATTAATCCCCAATTTTCTTTCTCCCAGTATTTGGAAATTTTCCATCCATTACTTCTCAATACTTCAGAAAGCTCAGACATTTGACTAAGCAATATTCCACTCAACAAAGCTCGTCCATCTCTTCTTAAGATTTGATTAAAGTCAACTGACAACTTACTAATGACAGGAGCAAGAATATTGCATAAAAGTAAATCAACCTTGTTTTGCTGAAGTTTTGTCTGAAGTATTTCTAGAGAACCATTCAGAATAGTAAGAGTATCTTCATCAAAGTCATTTAGCAAAAAATTATTTCTGGTAGAACTCACAGCAAGACAGTCTATATCTGCTGCATATACTTTTTGAGCTCCAAAAGCAAGAGCTGTTAATCCTAAAATTCCACTTCCACAACCAAGGTCCACAACTGTTTTATTTAATGGTTTATTCCTATCAAGAGCTTCTAGACATAAGCGAGTTGACGGATGACTTCCAGATCCAAAGGCTGTCCCTGGGTCCATTCGAACGACCTTTCGCCCATCTACCCCTTTAGGGATATCAAGCCAAGCGGGCAAAATTAAAAGATGATTACCAATAGGGTCAGGTAACCAATATTTTTTCCAAGCTTCATTCCATTCTTCATCATTAATTTTTTGCCATTTTGAAGCAGGAAGATCTATTCCAAAAATTTCAGCAAGAGGGATAAAAGATGAGATTAATTCTTTTTTATCATTAATAGACCACTCTGAATCTGGAAGCCAAATAGATAATGTTTGCAATGACAGTTCTTCAGGTCCATGTTCAAAGGAATAGCTAGTTATTCCAAAACTTTCTAATTTCCAAGAAAGAGATTCTTCCAGCTCAAAAGGGATCTGAATCTGATAAAGCCATAAAAAACCATGTGATTTTTTTTTCACAAGGTTACAGACTTTGCTTGATTGATTCCAGAAATTGATAGAACAGATCCTAAAAGCTCAGAGGGGATAGGGTCATCAACGCTTAAAACCATTACAGCTTCCCCTCTAACAATTCGTCTACCAACCTGCATAGAAGCAATGTTAACGTTGTGTTCTCCCAATAAAGAACCTAATTTCCCAATTATTCCTGGCATATCACTATGTCGAGTAAACAGCATATGTCGACTGGGTGATACGTTTACGGGGAAATCATCAATACTTGTAATTCTGAGATCTCCATCCGCAAAAACTGTTCCTGAGACACTATTGGTTCCACTATCCCCGAAAGTAGTTAGTTGCAATGCGCCCCCTGAAAAATCAGGATTAAAGTCTTCTTTTACCTCAACAACATCAATTCCACGCCCCTTTGCTTCAAGAGACGCGTTTACATAGTTAATTCTGTCTCCCAAAGCATTAGTCAAAACACCTTTAAGAGTTGCTATTACTAAAGGTTGAGAAGGATGTTTAGCAAATTCACCTTGAAGTCTTACCTCTATCTTCTGAATTTGCCCTCCAGACAATTGATTAGCAAATAGGCCAAGAGTTTCCGCAAGTTGCAAATGTGGTTTCAAGCTATCCATAATTTCAGCACTTAATCCAGGAATATTTACAGCACTTCGCGCAGGTAAACCCTTTAAAACGTCTCTAATTTGCTCAGCTACATCAATAGCCACATTTTCTTGAGCTTCAGTTGTTGAAGCTCCCAAGTGAGGAGTCAGAATCAATCCTTTCTCAACGGATCTTAGTGGCGAATCATCACTCAACGGTTCGACTCCATAAACATCTAACGCAGCCCCCGCAATAACACCTGTATTTAGAGCTTTAGCTAAATCAGGTTCATTAATAATTCCTCCACGTGCACAATTAACCAATCTTGCAGTTGATTTCATACGTGACAACATTTTGAAATCAACTAAATTCTCTGTTTCAGAAGTTCTTGGCAAATGAAGTGTTATGTAATCTGATTTTTCAAATAGTTCTTCAAGATTACTTAAATTGACTTGCATTTGCTGAGCACGTTCTGCTGAAACAAAGGGGTCAAACGCCAAGATCTCCATTCCCATTGCCTTTGCAACTTTCGCGACATGAGAACCTATTTTGCCCAGTCCTACTACCCCTAAAATCTTTTTATAAAGCTCATTCCCGACATATTTTTTTCTCTGCCATGTCCCAGATAACATGCTCCCATGAGCTTGTGGAATATGTCGCGAAAGAGCTAAGAGCATTGCCAATGAATGTTCTGCAGCAGCAATCGTGTTTCCTCCAGGAGAATTTACAACTAAGATTCCTTTTCGTGTAGCGGCAGGCACATCAACATTATCAACGCCAACTCCTGCTCTCCCAATAATTCGAAGATTCTCAGCTTTCTCGATAACTTCGCTAGTCACCAAAGTGCCAGAACGAATCATCAAAGCATCGTATTCAGAAATTATCTGCATCAACTCTTCAAGTGAAAGCCCTAAACGCTTATCCACCTGAGAGACTTGGCTGAGAATATCTAAGCCTGCTTGGTCAATTGGATCAGAAACAAGTACTTTTGTCATTAAAGGCTTAAGGCTGCCGCTCTGAACTTTAGTGAGCTAAATGTTGCTTACCAGTTTTCTGAGGCCTAGGGTTCAAAATCCAAACAATTCAGGAGGAAATTGTGCCTATTTGCGTAGTTGTCTTCAAAGGCATTGAGGAAGCCAACGGATTAATTACAGAACTTCAAGGAACATCTGAATCCCCATTAAAAGTACAACTTGTTCGTCCTAGCTCTTTTGGAGAAAAGGAATTCAATCAAATGGAGGGATTGGGAAAAGAAATAAAAAGTGCGGTCAAAATATTTGATATTGATAGCGTAAAACTATTGAGTCCTAAACTCGCTAAGAAATTACGTCAAAAAACAATGGCATTCTGGCTAATGCCATTTGGGTTAATTACAGGGCTAGCATTTACAAAGATGACGGGCCTAAAAACATTCTCTCAATTTGGATTTGATCCAATTGCCGAACCATTAATTGGAAGTTTATTGGGTATGGGGTCTGGATGGATTGGTAGCTATGTTGCTTCTGGGAGTGTCAATCCAGAAATAAATGATGATATTCAAACTCTTCGTAAAACAAGCAAAGAAGGCAAATATTTACTCTTACTAGAAACTCCATTGGAGTTTGAATTACCTTGGAAACTAATAAAAGATTCTAATAACCTTAAAATTATTAGTTTAAATGATATTTAAATCGTCTAAAAATCTTCTTTTTGATTTAAAGGTATTATTTTTTTTAATTATTAAAAGTGAATTTACCAATTAAAGATTTATTAAAAGGTTCTTTAAATAAAAAAGAACTTCAATTAATACTATCTAAAGCTGAATTAGCTTTTAACTCATGGGAACCTATATGGACAAAATTTATTTCACCATTATTAAGAGAAGAAGTAGAAGAAAAGTTTAATCTTTTAAATGATATCGAATGCTTTTCTGACGGTGGATATCCATTGGCGGAGAAGAAGAGAATATGTTTTAGAAGAGCATCTAAAGAAAAGTTTTCAGAAGAAGTTTTATTACCAATAAAAGGAATTACTATAAAAGGGAACTTCTTATTTGATAGAGCTGAGAAATTAGATTTCAAAAATGCTTTGAACGCATTTGGTGTTTCCTCAGAAGATGTTGGAGATATATGGCTAATAAAAGACAGAGGCGCTCAAGTTATTTGTTCTCCTGAATCTGCCCTATTTCTAAATGGCAAAGTTGGATTAATAAGAGAAATAGAAATCAGGTTAGAAGCTTTAGAGCTTAATGAATTAAATTTCCCATTACAGAGATTACCCCGAAAGATTAATTCGGTAGAAGCATCCACTAGGCTTGATGCAATTGCTTCGGCTGGTTTCGGTTTATCAAGATCTAAGGTTGTCAATCATATAAAAGAAGGGCGTCTTCGATTGAATTGGGCAACCATAAAGCAATCCAGCCGACCACTCAAAGTTGGAGACCGAGTCCAACTTGAAGACAAAGGTTGTCTGGAAGTATTACATCTTGAACTAACAAAAAGGAACCGATGGAGAATTGAATTATTAAGGCAATGAGAAACTATAATTGAAAGGGAAAGCTTGTTTGATGAAAGAATAGAAGCTCTAATTAACAACTTTCTCACGGGCGATTAGCTCAGAGGTAGAGCACTACCTTGACACGGTAGGAGTCACTGGTTCGATTCCAGTATCGCCCATAAAATCCTTTTAAAAGCAACGAATTGATTTAACGATCAAACAATTGATGCTCTCTCAACCATTTCAACTCACTTTCTTGTTGTTGCCTCCTAATACCCATACAGTGATTACAATTACAAGCCTGACTTTGATGAGAAGCGTTCTGCAATCCTTTTTGCTTAAAGCTTGTAGTCATGTAAAAGGTCTAAAAAGTTATTTATTTAATACGATCTAAGCAAGGAGAGAATGTTCTTGCCAGTCCTTTAAGTCCAATCTTCAACAAGTCTCTAATTATTAATGGAATTGGTTAAGAAAAAAAACTCAAATGCAATATCAGTTGTTATTGGCTTAGGTAAATCTGGAATAAGCGCTGCCAAGCTATTGAAAAAAAAAGGTAAAAAAGTAGTAGTGATAGAAAAAGAAAGAAGTAAAGAATATTTAGAGATTTCAAAAAGGTTAGAAGTTTTAGGAATTACTGTAGCACTTGGAAAATCTCTAGTCATATCAAGCTTTTATCCATGGATTGAAGATATTTCTGAAGTAATTACTAGTCCAGCAATTCCATGGGATCACATGACATTAGTTCAATTGAGAAATCTAGGAATAAAAGTGCAGGGGGAAATTTCTCTTGCCTGGGAAAATCTTAAACACATTCCTTGGATTGCGATAACAGGTACAAATGGAAAGACAACAGTTACAGCAATGATTAATCATGTTTTAAAGAAAAATAATATTAACTCTCTTATGGGAGGGAATATTGGCTATCCAGCATCAGAGATTGCATTAAATGAATTAAATAATGGGAAAAGTATTCCATCCTGCTTAGTCATGGAATTAAGCAGCTACCAAATTGAATCAGCCTCAGAAATCACTCCGCAGATAGGAATATGGACAACTTTCACACCCGATCATTTAGAGCGCCATAAAAACATAGATAATTATTTTAAAATCAAAAAAAAGCTTATAGATCAATCATCTATACGAATTTATAACTCTGATGATGAATATTTAAATAATCACAAAGAAAAACTAAGTGATGGGATATGGATAAGTGCACAAGGAGAAGAAAATGGAGGCTTCAGAACTGCTTACTGGATCAATCAAGCAGGCATAGTTTGCGAGAAAGAAAGTGAATTATTCCATTCATCAATTCTTTCAATGCCAGGAGAGCATAATCTTCAAAATCTACTAATTGTGACTGCAGCATTGCGAAAACTAGATCTTTCAGCTGAAGAAATTAAATTTGGCCTATCAGATTTCTACGGGGTCCCACATAGGCTCGAATATATTGGTAAAATAGACAACATCAAAGTATTTAATGACAGCAAAGCTACTAACTATGATTCAGCAATAGTTGGACTTAAATCCATTCAAGATCCATTAGTAGTTTTAGCTGGTGGAAAAATAAAGCAAGGCGAACCTTCTAAATGGCTTGAACAACTGAATAAGAGCGCATGTAGTATTTATCTATTTGGCGAGTCAGCTCAATCACTTAAAGAATTAATCTTAGAGTCAGGTTTTAAAGCACATTTATCTATTCATAGAAGTCTTACTGAAGCTTCTTTTGCCGCTTTCAAAATGGGAAAAGGCCTTGGAGCTTCAAGTATTTTGCTTTCTCCAGCATGCTCTAGCTTTGACCAATATCAAAACTTTGAAGAAAGAGGAAATGATTTCAAGGAGTTATTCAAGAAATATAAAGAGAAAGTATAAAAAAAGAACGGAAAAACTTTTAACAAAATAATGGCCGGTGATTACACCCTTTAAATCACTGGAAATTCTTCAGCTTAATTGTTAATTTAAAAAAGTCGCGAGACGAACAATGCAAGATCTACCATCACCCCCTACTTCTATTAGCCACAGAGAATTAAGTTCTCTTTTAAGCAAAGCTTATAAAGATAAGGGCGAAGAAAATACTAAATCAATCAAGCAGCAAAGAGAATTAGAAGAATACAAAGAACTAATTGATAGTTGGAAAACATTAAGCAAAGAGCTACTATCTAAACTTGAAAAAAAAGGAGAATACCTTGCAGAAGGCAAAGACAATAGTTCTATAATGGCTTTGGGTGCAATGGAAGTTCACCTAAATATGGCACTTCAAGCCTTAAAAGCCTCAGAGAGAACGGGTTAACAACCTTATTTTATTAAATAACAAATTAAGGTTAATTAAAGCATAAATTTTTAGTTTTCAATCTTTAAATTGTACTTGCAATAAGCAACAAACTATATTCACTATAAAAAAACTAATGATATAAAATTCAACTACGTCCTATAAAAGGGTAGTGTATGTAATGACAAGTTCATAACCTAAAAGTTTGGTCTCTTTGAACAAGAACTCCTTCTCACTAATGCCGAAGGAAGTGGCATCATCGATTTCTCATTTGAATACACAAGAGAGAGATAAGAGTGAAATCATTGTTTATGCACATCTTTTTGGCGTAATTGGAGATTGGTATATCTGCGAAATATCTAATGATGGCAAAACAGCTTTTGGTTATAGAAACATAGCGGCAGAAAAAGAATGGGAGATGGCAAAATGGATCGAAAACTATGAGGGATGGGGGGAATTCTCAATCGAAAGCTTGCAAAAATTGGTGAATGAAGAATTCTTAAAAGAACAAGATATACGGTTTTTAATAGTTAGAGATATCTATTGGGAGAAAAGAAAGTTTTCAGAAGTGGATACAGAGGAATCAACTCTTAATTATCCTGGATCTGACTATTAAGCACATTTTCAATTATTCCTTTAACAAAGTATTCAAATGAATAATTACTTTCAAATTCAGTATCTTTGGAGGAAGTAATGAAAAAAAAAGACTCTTCAGAAAAAATTTTTTATGCTTTGTCTAAAGCTGTAGAAAATAATGACCCGAATGCAGCCAAAAGAATCAGGGAAATTCTTAATTCATCAGAAGATCCTTCTGAGATGAGATATTTAGAAGGGCTATTAATGATGCTAGGAGAATCCCCTGGAGAACTCGAAGACCCTCCAGATATTGAAGATGACCAAGAAGAGTACTGGGAGGAATACTAAAAAGTAGAAGCCAAAATAATTCTATTAACTTGATCTCTAATAAAATAAAAATTTGAATTAATTAAAAAGGTGAAAATACCTAAGTTTTTTAGCCCATAGACAAATCCTTCTTGAATTACTAAAAATAAATAAGAGGCCTATAAATTTTTTAAATAAAGATTTCAAGGCTTCTAGATCATTTTGGATTTAAATGATCATATTCAATTCTAATCAAGGCAAAGATTATGACTCAAATTGAACCTCTAGTTCCAGTATTACTTGGCGGGACATTAGGGTTACTTGCTTTGCTAGGGATGCGTGAGTTCATTAAAGAAAGCTCTACTGCATTTAACAAAGGGAAGCCTACATAAGGCAAGATTATATTAATTGAGTAAAATTATTGATTATATATAATGTCAACCAAAGTTTTAAATTCCTCTCTATGTTTTAGTATTTGTTTCCCATTATTAAAACCATTGGATTTCAATTTTTGAATAAAGTCTGTAGTTAAACCAAAATCATCAACAGAACTGGAGGCATTATCAAAGTTTTGTAAAACTCTATTTATTTTTTCTAAGACTGAATCATATTTTTCGCATTCTTCTTTTGTAATAAATCTGCTACCGTCTTTGGCTATAAAAAACTTTTTATCGGTTTTTCTAAAAAATAATATAGTAATAAAAACTAATAGCAAGATAGATGGTATACCTATCCAAATTAGATTAAATTGAGTTAATGCGAAAAGAGAGTTAAACATAAACTGTATAGTTTTAAATAAGTTAAAGAAAAAGCCTCGTCACTGTATGACAAGGCTTTTTCTTTGTAGATCAAATTTAATCAAATCTATGCTGATTTAACGTTCAATGAACTAAGTACGTCTTTAAAATTAAAGCCCATAGATCTAAGAGCATGCCATAAATGACCTTGGATAAAGAAGAATCCAAAATAGTAATGGACGTTTGTTAAAGCAGCTCTTGTGCTATGACCAAAGAAAGCATTGCTATCAGAAAAATCTCCACTATCTATCCAATAAGGAGCAATAGTAAATTTCTGAATTAAAGGCTCTCCAAAAAACTCAGTTGGATAAACAGTTGTGTTCTGTGCACACCAAAATGCTGCAACAATTGCCATCCAACCTATGCCGGCTAGAGACCAAGATAAAACTGCTTCAGCAGATAGAAGCCCAGCACCTTTGTATTTAGTGTACTGGCCAGTTTTTTGAGCAATATGCAAAGCACCTCCACTTATTTGAAGAAATGCCAAAAATGCATGCCCTCCCATAACATCTTCGAGGCTATCTATTGATAAAAAATCAAATTGATGACTCCAGATAGCGTTCAAATTCAAGTTGTATTCAACCTGACGAATAGCATCTATTGCAGGGTCATAGATTCCATGAATTCTCGCCCATTCAACAAACCAAATGTTTGCTACCCCAAAGAAAAGGAGGTGATGGCCAAGAATAAAAGTTAAATTTTTGGGATTATCCCATTCGAGTTTAAACTTTCTAGCTTGCTTAACGTCACTTTCTTGCATATCTGAGCTGAAATACAGAGAGTGCAAAAGCCCTCCAGCCCCATAAACCATTGACGCTACAAGGTGAACAATTGCTACTGAAGCAACATTAGCCCCGGTCCATACAGATCCAGTTTCATCAAAACCAATACCTATAGAAGCGAGATGAGCTAAAAAAATCGAACTCTGATGACCCATAGAGATTGAAGGATCAAAACGTGCGAGTTCCCACAAAGTTGCTGCACCAGCAGCAAAAGCTATTAATCCAGTGTGAGCAGCATGAGCGGCGATAAACTTACCTGATCGGTTTGTTACCCCAGCATTTCCAGCCCACCAACCGTATGTAACGCTTGGATTTCCATAAGTCTGCATAAATTAGAAAGCGCAAGACTGCAATACTTAGTGAAGACTACAATCAATTTCCAATTAAGAAACAAAAGCTTTAGCAACCGTAAAAAGATTACTTAAAGTATTAAATTCAATCTTTTTGCAACAGTTTTTTTCTAAGGCAAGTTGGAAAAAATTGACAAGCTGAAAATTTTAAACGGTTTTATCGAAAGAATAAATTTATTTTGTTTAATTATGGTCAGAGTCAAATTTTCAAGTATTGAAAGGAATTCCACCAATATCAAATTCAACGAAATTGATATTCATTGCCCTAACTGGTGGGACCAAGCAGTTGCTAAAAACCAACTTGAATATATGAATATTGCGAGATAAGCCCAATTCATCCAAGCAGGGCGTGGTGTTTTGTTTTTCATTCAAATAGACTTATTCTTCTTCTGAGATTTTTCAGTTTCATTATTGATTTTTTTACCTTTGTCCCCATCAGGCTTAAAAACTTTTTTAGGCTTTCCTTCTATCGAATCATGTAATGCAGATAACTGCTCATAAATTGATCTCAAAGATGTCACTTCAGGAAGCAATCCATCATTACGTAAGTCTTCATCAAGATATCTGAGCTCCTCTCTGATAAACCGAAGAATAGTTTTAGCTTCGTCTTTTTTACTTGTGCCCACTATTTTAAATTTATTTTTCTAATAATAAACCTATAAAACTATTAAGTCATAAATCACCCATCAAATTGATCCAAATGTCAGAACAAGATCTCCAGAAATTCATCAAAAAAGTTAATAGTTTAAAAAAAATGATTGAGTCAATAGAAAAATCTGCCGAGAGAAAAGAACGATTAGCATCTTGTTCCAATCACCAGGAAGTAGTTGATCTTGCCAAATCTTGGGGATTTGAAATCGGAGAACGTTGGGGGGAGAAATAAATCTCTAAGTTTTCAATAAAAAAAAGAAGAATAAAAAAACCTCGCATTAATACGAGGTTTTTTTATTCTTGTCGTTCGAAGCTTAATTAACCTTCAAGCGTAACTCTTGCATTATCAAGGTTACTAATTGCTCTGGTAACACTTCTAAAGTCGAACCCTAAAGCGCGTATTGCGTGCCATAGGTGTCCTTGAATAAAGAAGAAGCCAAAGTAATAGTGAACGTTTGTTAGAGCAGCTCTAGTTGTATGTCCTAAGAATGAAGTGCAATCTGAAACATCTCCTGTATCAACCCAATAAGGAGAGATTCCAAATTTGAGGGCTAATGGCTCTCCATACCAAGCTTCAGGATAAACAGTTGTGTTCTGTGCACACCAAAATGCTGCAACAATTGCCATCCAACCTATGCCGGCTAGAGAGAAGGAAAGAATCCCTTCAGCTGATAGAACTTTCGAACCTTTGAATGTTGTGTATTCACCTAACAAGCCTGAGCCCATTTTTGTTGCAATGTGATGAGCACCACCAGCAATTTGAGCAAAAGCAAGGAAAGCGTGACCTCCCATAACATCTTCGAGGCTATCTATTGATAAAAAATCAAATTGATGACTCCAGATAGCGTTCAAATTCAAGTTGTATTCAACCTGACGAACAGCATCTATTGCAGGGTCATAGATTCCATGAATTCTCGCCCATTCAACAAACCAAATGTTTGCTACCCCAAAGAAAAGGAGGTGATGGCCAAGAATAAAAGTTTGATTATCAGGATTATTCCATTCGAGTTTGAACTTTTTAGTAGTAGGGACTGGGCCATCAGCCAAATCACCATCAAAAAGCAATGAGTGGGCAAGTGCTCCACCCGCATAAACCATTGAAGCAATCAAATGAACAACGGCTACAGAAACAACGTTCTCGCCAGTCCATACTCCTGCTTGATCAAAACCAATACCCATTGAAGCAAGATGGGCAAGGAAAATCGAACTTTGATGGCCCATTGCAATAGATGGGTCAAAGCGAGACATTTCCCAAATTGTGCTTGCACCGCAGGCGAAAGCAATTAAACCGGTATGAGCGGCGTGTGCTGCAATGAATTTCCCAGCACGATTGGTTACACCTGCATTACCAGCCCACCACCCATAGGTGACGTCTGGATTTCCGTAGGTTTGCATAAGTTAAAAGTTCACTCGCAAATCGATATAGAGATTACAGCTCTTTTTCAGCTTGCAAACCAAACATTTCAGCATCCTTAATGACTGATATAAATTACCGGTCTACTAGAAGCGATTTATGTTCACTAATGCAAGGTAGCAAACCAAGAAATAAATCTTATAAACCCTGTCATTGCAAATACTTATACTTATCTCTTAGGACATCGAACCTCTAAAAAAACCGCTTATATTTAAATTTTGAGTTTTCCTTCCAAAAGTTACAAGAAGTTAATTAGTTAATCAATTCAACATAAATGGGAAAGATTTTAATCAATTCATAATTTCAGTAGATGGATGATGATGGAATATTTTGCCTAGCCAAAGAAAAATCCAATTTCTTTAGATGAAAGGCCATCCCAACCGGCCTCTTTTAATCTTTGATCAAGACTCGACTGATCAAAGTGCTTGGAACCAGTGCGAACAATTCTATTTCGCATTGATTTTTTAACTCCGGTTCTTTTTCTTAGATTTTCCTTTTCCATAACCTCTTTGTAGAGAGTTAGCATTTTTTCGGGTATTGGAGATCCATCAAGATCTAAGCCAACTTTAATTGCTTGATCAATCGCATCGGGTCCTGAAAAAGCCATATCAGAAAAGTCTATAGATATAATTCTATTTAATCAGATTAGTCTTGATAAACCTTGTCATAAGTATGTGAAAGATTATATAGAACTATCATAAATACAATTAGTTGTTTAAAGATAGTTGAATCACAAGCTAGCCTAATTATTAAGTCTATCCAAAGCAAATAAGACTAAGATTGCTGTAAAGAAAGTACTTAATGCAGGAATAAACAAAGGGAACCATAAACTTTGGAATAAATTAAATGGTGCTTCAAAACCATTTAAAAAGGCTACAACTGAAAATATAAAGAAGAAAAATCCTAGAATTATTAGAAATAAGTTGGCAACAAGAAACTTATCTATGTAATCTTTAAATACTTTTGAAGTATTTTTCTCTTCCGGCATAAGGCAAATAATCTATTCATATATCCATGGTAATACTTAAATGAACATCAAACGAAAAAGGATAGAGGTATTTAATGATAAAACTCATTGAAAGTATAAAGAATCTCGACATTTAATTCGAGACTCGTACAATAAACCCAATTTCTAATTTATTAGCTATAACAAAGACTTGGTTCAAAACCAAATAATTTAGCCCTGTGTAATTCAAATGTCTTTCGAATGTGATCTTTTCTGGCATAGAAAAGATCTTAGGATAAGAGACAATATAGGACTACTCAAAGCTGCAGAAAAAACTAAATCTATCACTGGAGTCTATGTATTTGACCAGAAAATATTTAATCCATCAACCATGTCCACATCCAGGGCTTGGTTTATTCTTGAAAGCCTCAAAGAGCTTCAGCAAAGTTGGAGGAAGGCTGGAAGTGAGTTATTACTCTTAAAAGGGGATCCTATAAAAGTACTTCCAATACTTTGCAAAGCAGTTAATGCTAAAGCTATTACATGCAATAAAGATATTGATTTTTATTCAAGAGAACGAGATAGGGAATTAAAAGAAGTAATAAATCGGAATGGAGTAATATTTTATGAGTATTGGGATCATTTATTAATCGAACCCGGTGTCATAAAAACAAATACACATACAAATTTCAAAGTTTATACTCCTTTTTCATCAAAATGGAAGAAAGAGCTTATAAATAAAAAAAATGAAGTCAATCAAATATTTGTTGTTAATCAACCAAAAAATCTAATCAAGCTTGATCTAAAAATTCTTTTTAAAAAGAATTTCAAACTCTTTAACCAAGCCAACCTTTTAAAAGATATTCCACAAAAAATTTATAATATAGAAGCTAAAAAAGTATCCTTATGCCCTTGTAAGCCAGGGGAGGAAGGCGCAAATGAACAACTAAAGTTATTTTGTAGTTTATCTGAACTTGAGAATGAAATCAATATCAATAATAATTCGGGAATATATAAATATAATAGGAATCGAGATCTACCAATAATACAAGGAACTTCTTTTATAAGTGCAGCACTTTCAACTGGAACTTTAAGCCCAAGAGTAGCTTGGGAAGCAATGAATAATGCCAAGTCAATTGCTTTACATAGGAGGAATGAATTAGAAGTTATATCAGTAAATACTTGGGAGAAAGAATTAATTTGGAGAGAGTTTTATCAACATTGTCTATTTTTATTTCCTGAACTTGAAAAAGGTCCTTTTAGAAAGAAATGGAAAAATTTTCCTTGGGATAATAATACTAATAATTTTAATTCATGGATGGATGGATTAACTGGATATCCAATTGTAGATGCAGCAATGCGACAACTTAATACAACTGGTTGGATGCATAATCGCTGTAGGATGATTGTTGCTTCGTTTTTAGTTAAAGACCTGATTTGTGATTGGAGGATAGGAGAAAAATATTTCATGGAAAAACTAGTAGATGGCGATATTGCAGCTAATAATGGAGGATGGCAATGGAGCGCAAGCAGTGGAATGGACACAAAGCCTTTAAGGATTTTCAATCCATTAATACAAGCACGTAAATTCGATTCTGAAGCAAGATATATCAAAAAATGGTTGCCCGAGTTATCTCATGTAAACCCAAAAGATTTAATCAATTGCGAGATTCTGCCTATTGAGAGAAGAGGTTATCCAGCGCCAATTGTTAATCATAAAGAACAACAATCTCTTTTCAAAGATCTTTATTCAAATCTTACCTAGTAAAAGTATATTTAATGACTGTAAATGTATGAGTAAAAAATTTAAGTCTAGGAATGTATTTATAATGTTTACGCTACTTTTATATTGTCTGGGTGATTGTCATCTTGATAATCTCTTAAATCCTGCAGCAATTTCTTTGTTGCATCACAAAGATCATCTTCTGTGGCAGATATCCCCAATTTTTTCAACTTCTTTTCTAAGATCAGCATCACATCATCCTCCGCTTCAGAAAGCATTAAACCTTGGTCTTCTATTTTTTCATTAAGAGTTTCTATTGAGACCAAAGAAACAATCTGATCGATGGTTACTGGAGAATCAATTGCTTCATATGCAACGCCTCCGGAAATACAGTAATCAAAAGCATATACTTTAAATTCATTAGGGAAAGAGGCCCAAGAATTATCTTGAAGATCCTCAGCGTCCTCTGGTGTCAAAGCTTTCTCCTCGCAAAAAGAATATTTACAGTTTTCAAATTCTTCTCCCTGAGGAACATCTAAGTAAAAAGCTTCTTCATTTTCATCGAAAAAAGCTATCTTTGCTTCTGAAGACCTTACAAGCTTAGCCAATTTCCAATAATGGATAATCTGTTGTTTCTCAGACATCATCGATGCTCATAGTTCCTATAATTTTTAGGTCCTGTTTTATTGTTTGCCTACCTGATTGTTATTGATTTGCAATAAGCTAGCCATAAAAAACCTTTAGCGCTGATTCCTTAACTAGAAAGAAACAGGAAATCAGGAGATAAAGAGATCAAAAGAAAATTGAATCATTCATTATGGTTTAGAGTCTGCAACACTAGTATAAATCAAAAAAACAGAATGAGTAAATTACTAATATTAATAGTTTTCTGCTTAATTATATTTATGGAAGTGCCTGTTAAAACTACAGCTGCACAAAGTCAACTTAAAGAATGTATAACTCATTCTCATTGTATAAAAGAAATTTGGGTAGTTAATGACTCGAGAAAAGCTTTTGATGAAGCTATTAAAATAATAGAAGAAACTCCTAGAACTACAATTATTGAAAAGAATAATTATTACCTACATGCTGAAGCAAAAACAAGATGGATGAGATATATAGATGATCTTGAAATAATGCTAGTAGATAATAATATAGAGATTAGATCAGAGTCAAGGGTAGGAATTAGTGATAATGGAGTAAATAAAAATAGGGTTAATAATATTGGTCAAAAAATGACATTGATCGTTGACAGGTCATAATTAAACATAGAAGTCTAACTTATTATCATCTTCTTCATTAGGTAATTCAGCTCTTATATCATATCCAACTTTCAAACCGTAAACATCTGAAATTTTAATAATTAGCTGACCAAGGGCTGCACTCCAAGCCTCTTCGGTGCTTTCCCAAATCTTTTGACTCAGTTCCTTATTAAACTCAAGGTCGAGCTCCCTTCTGTGATCAATCTCAGAAACTTTTTTTAATCCTGACTCACTAAGTAGTGATTTAATTTTGTAATACCCCATAGTCATCATTTGCAATGCAAATTTCTGCTGCTCATCTTGATATTTTCTTAATGCCTCATCACGACATTTCTTTGCGAATTGTTCCGGAGATAGTTCCATCAGATAAAGTTGCAAGTCTTGCGATTGAAAAATTTTTTTAGTTAATACATATATTAACTGTTCTTCAATCAGTCGGTTCATATAGTATTTTATATATTCAAATTATTGTATTATTAATTAAAATCCTCAGTTTTAACGAGTTTAATATAGTTAATACGAAAAGATCAATAAGTTAAACTGAGTCTGGATAGTATTTCCGAAACTCCATCATTAATACTTTATTAACTAATTGATTTTTATTTAAACGGGAAATCTTAGGCACTCCCCTTAATAATCTTTTCAATTCAATATTTTTCTTTTTCATTAAAATATTTTTTCTTTCGTCAAATTTAATATTTTCTGATTCATTAGAAAAAGAGTTTACTGAATTTGAAATTAATCTACCATCTAGATCCTCAGTTTTTAAAGAAATCAAATTAGGCAAATCTTGTATAAATTCAATCAAGAGAAGGAATAATAGCAGTATATGTCTTAAAATTAAATCTGTATCAACCTTTGTAGCTTGAAAAATAATCAAGAGATCATAAACAAGATTATATTCTTGCTTGCTTCTATCAATTTTTGTATTTATCTCTATGTCACTTGTAACAATAACAACAGCTTCTTTGCTTGATTCAACAACAGCTTCTTTGCTTGATTCAACAACAGCTTCTTTGCTTGATTCAGTATAATCTTGATAAGTATTAAATATTATAGACCTTTCTTTTTTATATTTCATTATAAAATAAACTGATATTGCAAGTATTGAGAAAATAGTTACCGCAATAGCAATTAAAAACTCATTCCCAGAAAAAATGTTTGGAAAATAATTTTTTTCAAGAAGCTCTTCAGAATAAATTCTAGCTCCTTCTTCAGACCATCCAAGCACTTGAAGCTCTTCCACTCTATGGGAAAAATCTCTAGTCAAAACAACTATTCATTTCATTACTATTGTCCTTGAAAAATTTTATGTGTCTAATGAATTTTATTGATTGAAAGATCTTGCATTTTGATTCGCAGACTAGGGTTTAAGAAATTTCGTGCATTCATATATAGGCAAGCCTTTTATTTCTTGAGATTCAATACATTCATCGACTTTATCTAGATCTGATTTTTCAACAGGTTCTATAAATTCTTTTATCTTAATTTTATTTTTCAGATCAATCCCTTTAGAAGACTTTTCAAGGTTTAGTTCTGGCTTTTCCGGGCCTAGGTTCTTTTCGCCCAATTTTTGTTCTAATTTGTCTGTCTCAACTTTTGTAGAGCAACTGCTGAGGAGAATAGGAATTACTAAGAAAATCAATAAAAGTCGCATTTGTAATACTTCAATGGGCTTCCAAGACATTCTCTGTCCTTTAAGGGAGAAGTGCAAACAAATATCAAAGAAGAATATTTTCTAAAATAGCAATCCTTATACAAATTCATTACTGTATTAATTAGGCATACTTTACTAATGGAAATAAAAGAAATTTGCTGGGAAGCAGAATTGGATTTAAATTCTGTTAGCTCATCAGTTCAAGAAGCTCTTTATACTAAAAAACTGTTTAGATATCAATTTAAGAATGCTGATAGTCCTGTAAATATTCTAGAAAAAACCATATGTTCCTATGTAAATAGTTCTTTTGCTCTCGGGGTTTCTTCAGCGACAAACGCTATTTTCTTAGCTTTAAAAGCATCTGGAGTAAATTCCAATTCAAAAGTTCTCATACCGGCCTTCACATTTACAGCCGTACCTAGCGCTGTTGTTCAATGTGGAGCAGAGCCAGTACTTATAGATATAACAGAGGGTTATGTCATTGATCTAGTGGATTTAGAAGCAAAAATTATTTCCTCAGAAGCAAAATATCTTTTACTTTCTCATATGCGTGGACATTTATGTGACATGGATGAAGTAGTAAGAATATGCAAAAAACATAAGATAATCTTAATTGAAGATTCTGCACATGCTTTAGGAGTTACATGGAAAGGTAAGCATGCTGGTACATTTGGTATTGCTGGAGTTTACTCACTTCAATCATACAAAATAATTAATGCCGGGGAAGGAGGTGTTCTCGTAACTAACGACCCAGATATTTATTGGAAATCAGTTTTCATGTCAGGTTCTTATGAGAATAACTATCTTTTACATTCTTCTAAAGATCAGCAAATTGCAAAGCTTTATAAAAATCAGCTGCCCGTATTTAATGTAAGAATGAATAATTTAACAGCTGCTTTAGCAATACCTCAAGTCAATAATATTGAATCAACTATTACAAAGGTAAATAAAAATTATGATCGAATTGTAGAGAATCTTAAAGAAGATATTTTAATTACATTTAATAATAGTTCTGCAAATATAAGGCCAGTTAGAGACTCAGCTCAAATGCGAATTAATTTAGATGAATCTTCTAGAGATAGGCTTAAAGAAGAACTAAATAGATCTGGAATTCCTATAAGCTATTTTGGAGGAATAAATAACAGTAATGCCCGTCTATATCAAAACTGGAAATTCATCAATACAAGCAGTATAAAACTACCAAATACTAGAAAAAATCTATCTAAAGTATTTGATCTAAGACTTCCTCTTCACTTCTCAACTAAAAATATTGATATTGTTTCCAATACATTTTTAAAAGTATTAAAAGAGCTATAGGGACTAGAAACTTAGATTTTATATGTACAGTCTAAGCTACATTATGAGTTCTTATTTCAAATTTATTCCAGCCCTTATTTATTAATTCATGCCAAATTTTAATTGCTTCATTTTCTATAAATATTCTTCTAGATTTAAATTTATTTCTATTTCCATTGAAGGCTGACCATTTATCAAGGTAATATTTTTGTAAGTTATCGGGTGACATGGGATCTTTAATGAAAAGAACCAGTTGTTCTCCACAAGGAGAAACAAGCCAACCTGATGGCAATTCATCGACTATTTGCATCTTTATCATTTAAATAACATAATACAAATACTATTTGTCAAAAAGGGAAGTCAAGGAAAAGCAACAAAAATAGCTATAAAAAATTAATTAAGCCTAGGAAGAAAATCCCAATCCAAAGAATGAGTGCGCAATAAAAAGAACACTGAATAAACTTAAGAATAGTAAACCTGCCCAACATAAGCATCTCATGAAATAGTCATATCGATAATTTTTGTCTACTAAAGGGCTATTAATTGTATCCATTGCCATCCAAGCAAATACTGGGGCAGTAAGAAAACTACCTGTCATTGCAGTGAAAACAAAATCCTTAACTCCTATGCCCCCACTACGCGCGATCAAAAGGGCAATAAATGCAGCGAATATATGTAAAACAATCCACTTTTGCAAACGTTTTCTCTCAGGAATTGATTCTCCATGGCCTTGATCTTGACCAGATAAAAGTCCTTGTATTGAAGATATACTTCTGGGGTAGGCATCTAAACAAGTTAGTGTTGTGCTAAACATTGCAGCAAAAGATGCAGGGATAATAATCCACTTAGCCCAACCTCCAATAGATAAGGTATAAAGACGTATTAAGTTCTGAGCAAAAGAAACACCAGTACCAGAGATCATTAAATCACCACTTTTATACATTGTTAAAGCACCAAGAGCTACAAAGAATATTGCAGTTATTACAGTTATTACATAGCCAAGGTTAAAATCAAATTCTGCCTCTTCGATATTTGGCCTGTAATTAGTATCTTTTGATCTTGAAAACATCCAAAGAGAAGGCCAAACACATAATTCAACTGGACCAGGCATCCATCCCATTAAGGGAATCAAAAAAGATAAGTTAGAAAGCCTCCAAGGGCTAGGTTCAGTATTAATCCAACTATTATCAACAGCATCCAACGCCCCATTAGTTAACAATGATATGAGAGCAAATAATGTAAGAAGACCAAGTAAAAGAACCAATACTTTGGATATCCTGTCTAAGGCTTTATATTGACCTATTAATAGAATCAATCCACTTATAACTAGAACAGCTATTGATAAGTCCATAGCTGGGAATCTAGAAAATACTGGTATATTTGTTAATAAAACACCTGAGACGAAGCTAACAGCTGCAATTGTAAATGTTCCTGTAATTAAACTAACAATGAGATATATCGGTAAATAAAGAGGATTTCTTATTTTAAATCCCTCTAGGAGGGATAGCCCTGTAGCGGAAGTAAATCTTGTGCCTACTAGTAAAAAAGGATATTTTAATAAGTTAGTAATCAGTATTAACCCAATTAAGGAGAATCCAAACCTGGCTCCAGCTGTTGTTGAAGACATCAAGTGAGATCCACCAATACATGCTCCTGAAAGCAAGATCCCAGGCCCCAAGGTCTTCCTAATACCTCCTGAAGATAGTCTCATCTGCAAATATACTTTTATATATAATGACTATAGATAGAGCTAATGGAATTGACTAATTACATTTATAGATAAATAGACACAGGGACTAATAAAATTAAAAAGTCCTTTCTAAAAAATGGTTTATTGATATGAATGAAGAAGAAATGAGTTTTAGATATAAGGATATATTTACTTTATAGATAAAATACGAAAGGCTATCTATAAGTTATAAAGATTCTGCATATCAAAAATATTAAGAGTATTTATCAACTAAAAGACTTACTAACCTATAAGTGCATCAAGATCAAACATGAGAAAGGAATTGAGCATAGTCTTGACTAAAAAGCGCAGAAAGCCATATGTACAACAACTCCGAATGACAAATAATGGCTAAAGTATAATAGCAAAATATGTATTACACCTTAGTGTTTAGATATTCGCTAATATTAAATAATAGAGCCAAGAAAGAGAATAGAATTATGAATAGTAGATTACGCTAAACAAGCTAAAGCGTTATGGACTTACTAAAAAGTAATTTTATAAAACAACTAAAGTTCAAAGAAAAAATTAGATTGATAATTTTTACTAAGGCAAAGAACATTTGATACTTCGAACTCGTAAAGTAGCTCTGTTTCTATTGAAGGATTATGACAGGATTTGTTCTAGCTCTTGCTCACTCTGAATTAGGTATTAGTCATTTCACCTCAGACTTGATACTAGTTATTTCATTTGCTGTAGTGACAGCACTTCCAATGTCTTTACTAAGGCCGCATATAAAAGAGGAAGCTGTAAAGAGTTCAGTATTCGATAGATAATTTATTTTTATTAATTATGCTTATCTAACTTGAATAAACGAAGCTCAATTAAGCCTGCAAATTAGTTAGCACTGTGTTCGCTCAGGTGTCTAGAGCAAGTTTAGTGCTCTTACTTTATCAATATCAAACATTAGTGACTGTCTGAAATTAGCTCAAAGTCAACAAGAAGAAGACTTTGCGCAGCAAGGGCAATGAATAAAAAAGCCATACCAAAAATACGTCATAGTACTTGTGTACTATGACGTATTTTTGGTATGGGGTCAAATTATTCCTTGAAATTGAATAAATTTAAATTTTTGACTATTTATCCTTTTCAAGAAAACAAGTCGGCTAAATAAGTCTCAGAGAGAGTCGCGAAAGAAATATTAAAAATCAATTAACTTATCATCGGAGAACCTATCTTCTCTGAATAAGCCTCCTCTCCATGCTCATTCATATCTAAACCAATCTCTTCTTGAGCTTTTGTGAGCCTAAAGTCACATCCAAATTTCGTTAAGAGCAAAGCAATTAATAAAGTGTCCCCAGCAGAAATTCCATAAGCAATAATTACAGCCTCTAACTGACCAATGATTAAACCTATCCTCCCCTGATCTAAAAGAACTTCTGCGGCAGGGTAAGAAGAAATTAATTCAGCTTTAGCAAATACTCCTGCCAGCAATGCGCCAAAGGTTCCTCCTACTCCATGAACAGCAAAAGTATCTAGCGCATCATCGAATTTGAGCCTAACTTTTAACTTAACGGCCAAGAAGCAAAGAATAGATGTAATAAATCCAATAATCACTCATCTAGCTGGAGTAATTCCTACTAATCCAGCTACAGCTCCAGTTGCCATCTCAACAGCAGTAGCTTTTCCTGCTTTAAAATATTCAACGAGCGCCCAAGTGACCATACCTGCTGCAGCTAAAAAATGAGTCGTCTGATACATTTATGACTATTCTTCTTGAGCGGCCTATCAATGAGAATCATTAGTCAATCATATCTATTAATTCTCATATTATTAATCAGCACTTAGGACATTAGTTATAAATGAATAAATTAACAGGATACTTTATATTAATAGCTGGAGGTTTAATTGGTATTTATGTAGGAAAGTTTATCAATTTAATTTCATTTAGAAGGGCTAAGAATCAATCAGTTTCAAATATTTTTACGGGCTTAATAAGAAATAAAATATCTCTTAGCAGTAAAGAAATAGAAGATGGTGAAGTAAAGTTATTTGCTAAAGACAACGCAAAACGAACAAATAGGTTTATAAGATTGAATCCAGAATCTGTAGAAATTGCATGTTCTTGTATAGTTATGATCTCAAGCTTATATACTGAAAATGATATTTATAGAGATCCTCAATATATTAGAATTTTAGAAAGCTGGATAATAAGCTCTATTCTTATTTTTTTTACGATAATAGACCTGAAATATTTTTGGGTTCCAGAAACGGCATTTAGATTTGCTTTCTCATTAGCGATAGTACGCAATTTCTTCTACTCTATAAATACAAACTTTCTAAAAACAATAACGGCATTATCTAACTACTTAGTGGCTTCGCTTTTAGGATATGTTTCTTTTTTAATCATCGCATACATAGCGAAACATATAATAGGGAAAAAAGCATTGGGGGAAGGCGATATTAAACTTTCAGCTCTACTAGGAATGTTACTTGGATTAAAAGGCTGGCTAATTACTATAAGCCTGTCTTTTCTACTTTCATTTATTATTGTATTAACACTTATGGTAATTGGTAAATTAAAGATAGGCGAATATATACCATTTGCACCTTTCTTATGTTTATCGGCATTCTTAGTTTGGTTTACGAATAATGAATATTGGATTAATGGTATATACTCTTTCAATTCTATATGGTAACCCTAGCTATCTGTAATTAATAATATTTTTCCGACCTTCTCATTGCTCTTATTGCACCCTTATAATCGCCAGAATCATATTTGACCTTGCTTAAATTTTCTAATTGAATAATTATCTCTAATTTCTTGGTTTCATCTATCTTAGTTTTATAATCGTCTATTAAATTATATTTTACGTTATTGCAATTTAAATCCCTTATCAAGGATTTAAACTTCGATTTAAGATTAATTATATTTGAATTATCTGATATAAACTTTCTTGCTTTAAGCTTATCATCTATTGCACCCTTATAGTCTCCAGATTTATACTTTATTTCACTTGACTCTATTAAATCCTCTATCACTGACCAGAAGCCTTCTTTTTTGTTATCTATAGGCATGAATTTAAGGTACTGAAAGTAGATTCTCGTTACTTAAGTAAATCATATTGTTAATGCCCAGTGATAGAATAACTAGCTTTTAAATAGTTATAAGTTTAATTATATCTTAAAGGATGAATATTTAGGAAGTAAGCTTAAAGAGAAATTTATTTAATATTGACATATCCAATCATTGTATATAAAAGGGCCATTCACTTTGTGAATGGCCCTTTTATATATTAATAGGCTTAAAGCTATATAAACCTATTAATATAAAAACCTTTCAAGGCAGAAGTCAATAAGTTGTCGACAGATTTTAATCCCATTGAATCCTGACCGATTGGTAGATGCGACAATGGATCACCTCCTTTATGAAACTTTTCTATAATATAGCGAAAGTAGAGTTATTTTTCTAGGGGTGGGGTGGAAATGCTCTAAATGCGCAAGCAGTCTAAATACCCTATAAAGAAACTTAAATAGCAGTAATCAAAAATCTTAATCTATATAAAAATTTGAATTTAATTATATATTATTTCAAATCAATCAGTCTCTATCTTTTTACTGGCAATAGTGAAAAACCAAACTTGCTCCTTTAATTCATCATCTGCTAACCATTCCTTATATTCATTAGCAAAAGACAATCTATCCTTGCCCTCTAAGTCGTTAAGCCGTTCTAGGGCATAGTCTAAAGTAACCTCCAAAGACTTAAGTGCTTTGTTCTCTCTGGAAGACATACTGAAAGAGGCAATCGCTAAAGACATCTTAGCTGAAATAAAGTTCAAGAGAAGTTCTCAAATAATCAATTCAAATATACGTAATTAACAATACAATTTTCGCTAAAGCCAGCGTATGATTAGGCAAGTAATGCTTTTATGAATACATAACATTTATTTAAAAAGATTTAATAGCTGCAACTATTTATTACTATGTCTGTCATAAATTTATTTCCTCTTGAAGACTGCCAATCTGAATCGTTATTCTTAAATAGTCGCTTGTCACAATCTACTTGAAGAAGATATGGTTTTGCAAATGTTGTTTCGTTATTTTCAGGTGTAACCTCATCTAACCTTGTCAAAAATGAAAGTATTCCTTTTTTATACTTTATACTTTCTGTATCTATAAATTGTAATTTATCACTTGTTTGAGCGAGCTTTTCCCAGTTGACCGATTCAACGGAAGTTACAGCATCAAAAGGGTAGAAAAAATTAAGTAAGATTACACCTGCAATCAAAATCCTCTTTAAAAGTGCATTAAAGTAGTTCATTCTTCTTGCAAGATGAGACCTTCTTTACTAATCAAGCGATAAGCTTCATTAAAGTCATCTATATCTTCTTCTAAAGATACATAAGTTATCTTTTCTTCAATTTAAACTGGGAAGCATTGAGATCATCATCGATGAGTTCTTTTACCTAATAGAGCCTAAAATCTGAGAATGAAGCTTTAAAGCTTATAATACAACTAATTTTAGGCAATCAATGTGATAATTAAAAGTATTAGCATAAGATTGTTTTAATGTTTAGTTTCATAGCAAATAAATTAAAATAAATCAAAGAATTAATTGCTTAATTAATTATATATATTCTTTTATTATCTAACAATATTTTTATATTCAAATTCCTTTAATATTTCTAAATCTATAATCTCCAATGTACTAAAGTCTGTTGCTTCAAGGATTATCATTGGAGCTATCCCATCATCATAAGCTTCTTTCCATCTAGGCGCACATAGACACCAGCGATCACCTGATTTCAACCCTTTAAAGTCATATTGAGGCATAGGAGTAGATAAATCATTACCTTGTGCCTTACTATAAGAAAGAAATGAATCTGTCATAACAGCACAGACTGTATGCATACCTAGATCTCTAACGTCTGAACTACATGAACCATCTCTAAACCAACCTGTCATGGGATTGCAGTTACATAGCTGAAGAGGAGTCCCAAGAACATTTTTACTGTTCATATTTTTTTAATTTATTTAATACTAAGACTCTAATCAAACAAATGATAATGCAACAAGTAATATTTTAATTAAATTAATGATTTCAAATTATTAGTAGAAAAATCATAGAAAATCTACAATTAAAATATGCATAAAATATATAATAATCAGTTCAACGATAATAATCAGATTATTTTGAATTAGAGCCAATCCTAAAATTCCAGCTATCATAAAACTATTTGTTAGATCTCATGTACGTCAAAAAACTAATACTAATTCTTTCTACTGCATCACTTTTAATTAGTTGCGGCACTGCGTCAAAGGAAAGCGGTGTTCCGACTATTTTTGATACAAAAGGCGAGGCAGAAAAAGCTGCTAGAGATTTTGGCTGTACAGGTGCTCACAAAATGGGTGCCAAATGGATGCCATGCAAGGAGCATGGCATCCATGGCCATGGTTCCCACAAATAAAAACCTATGACTACACCCAATCAATCTAACCAACCACAATCAGAAGAAAGTTCTCATTGTGGTACTAGTCCAAAAAAAATTGCCTTTGGGATAGCACCTCTTGGCTTCATATCTATAGGAATTGTTCCCATGGGAATTATATCTATAGGGATAATTCCCATGGGAGTCGCATCACTTGGTGTCGTAGCTATGGGAGTAATTAATGCTTCAATAGTAGGCATGGGGATATTCTCTGCAGGAATAACTACGATGGGACTAAAAGTCTGGAGTCCCGAAGGAACCGCTCTACAGCAACAATTAAATAGTAAAGATATTTCAGAATCTAAAAATATATATGGCTACTATACGAGAGCCAAAGCTGAAGAAGAAGCTAAAAAGATTGGATGTTTAGGCGTTCACAAAATGGGAACCCTATGGATGCCCTGTGCAACACATGGCGCAAAGGAATAGCATATGAAATTCCTTTACACCTACACCAGCAGAAGTCATTTTATAATTTCAATCAATACTCTTTAATTTATTTAAGTAATTAATTGATTCAAATTCTTATTTAGTATTTCTTTTTAAAATCAAGATCCATGAAATTCCAGTTAACATAGGTGAAGGATCACTCATCAAAGGCGTTGTAAGAGTCATTTTGTTTCCAAATATATTTTAAGCATCCTCTTTCGAAATAACCTCTGCCTCAACTACATTAGCTGAGTCTTTATCTTCATTAGCTTTTTGATCAATCCAACTATGAATTAAACCTACAAGGTTTTGAGACCAGCGATATATAAAAAATGTGGAAGGAAGAATACTTAAAAATCCCACTATTGGACTTTTGAAAAGTAATCTCCCCACTTTCACATTAAAAGCAATGATCAATACAGAAGGTATTAATACACTAAGAATTATTTTTATAGACTCTAGCCAGCCGAAGCGATAGGTAAACCAAATTAGAGCAATAATTGAGGTATATAAAAACAAATATATCATAAGAAATCAAAGCATAGTTCTTTAAGTTTGGTTCATACATTAAATTAATCACTTACTATGGAGTAAACAAAGAAGAATCTGACAAGTTCTTTTATATAAATATAGTTTAGGGTCTACAGCAAAAAATTAATTAAATTTTCCAAAAGTCAAACAAACTATTCAATAATTTTACTAATCTATAGACTAAAAGATTTGCATTTATTCGTCTTCCTCAATTTTTACAATTCGAAGGTTCAGTCCAAGGTAGAGAAATATACCTCCTATGAGAGGAGTCCAAAGTTGCCAATGATAAAGATCATTTGATCGCAGGAATTCCATAAGTCGGTTGTAAATTGTAATTACTCAAGAGATTTTTCTTTACTTACAGTCTCTCCAATAGCAAGAGATTAAAGAGCAATGTCATTACTCTTTAATCTCTTCCGTAAGCATTTCGTAATTTGCTGACAAAATTAAATTGCACACCTTCATTTGAAGAACCTAAATTCTGAATTAGCTTTGCCGAGGCAAACCTTGATTGCATAGAGGCATAAAGGGATTGATGCCTATGCATCAAAATCTTCTTTGATGCTGGTTTTGTTGCTGTAGCTGAGGTCATTAAAAAAAGGCCACTAATAATAAATATAGACAAATATTAGTCATCTTTTTCTGAAGTTTTGTTTTTCTTATCTATTTCATCCTTATATTTCTTCATTGTCTTTTCGCCTAAAGCATCTTCGATTAGCTCGAAAAACCAGTTTTTAATTGATTCTAATTTATTAAGCATGGTTAAGTAAAACTGGGAAAACGTTTTAAATCTTGCCTTAATCTTAACAAGATTTTTAAGAAATTTTACGCCTAATGTATTGCATAGAATGACTTTGTAAAGCAATCATATAATACCAAGAGAAATTCAAACCACAAGAAAAGAACTTGTGGCTTAAATAAAGCATTGTTCTTATATTTTAGAACAAGCAAAAACTCATACTAGTAATACTTTAAAAGCAGTCTAAGTAGTGTAATAATATATGTATTCTTATACGTTAAATGAAAAGGGTATTTCAATGGAAACGCTATTTAGATTGGAAGTCTCTTTCTTGCGAAGAGAAGATGGCCACAAAAAGACTCCTCTTCCTTCCCATAATTGCTTACTTCATAAGTAATTTAATTCATGAATATGCATTTTTATTTACTTTATCTATAATTATTTATTTAGCATATATAAAGATTGACAAGAAAAAACTAAAATGAGTAAGCTAGCTATAGGGCTAATTATTAAACAACTTGATTCTTCAATAATTAGACATTTTTATCTATAGAAGTCCTAGAATATATTTATATTTACAATTAAATAATGAAAAAAGGCAATCTAAAAAGAATTATTCAAGAACTAGAGGACTTGTTAACAGAGTTAAAGAGTGAGGTCTATTCGGATAAAGAAGCCTATGTACATCCATGGTATGAGAAAACCGGTGATGCACCTAGGAGAATTCAATCAGATGATGATGATGATGGATATGCTGACTAATAACAAGAACAAAGCAAGCAAAGAAGGTGTCGACGAAAGACTCTTCTACCCCGCAACTCAAAAGAACCGAGAATGTATCGGAGAAGAACTTGCAAAACTTCTTCCCAAAAGTGGATCTGTTCTAGAAATAGCAAGTGGGAGTGGCGAGCATGGGGTTATATTTCAAAAGCTTTTCCCCTCTATCAATTGGCAAGCCAGTGATCCAGATTCATGTTGCAGAGAAAGCATTTCAGCATGGATTGAGCACGAAGGGTTACAGAACAGAATGGCTCAACCTATAGATTTAAATGTAAGGAAAAGGCCTTGGCAACTAAGTCTAAAACTTCAATCATCTATTAAAGCAATAGTGTGCATCAATATGCTCCACATATCTTTTTGGGATTGTACTAAAGCTCTATTTGAAGAAGCTCAAAATCATTTAAGGAAGGGGCATCTACTAATTATTTATGGCCCATTCAAAAAGGATGGGCGACACACAAGTCATAGCAACAGGGTTTTTGATTGTTCGCTAAGAAAACAAAACCCATATTGGGGGGGTTCGAGATTTAAACGAAGTAATCGAATTAAGCCTCAAAAATGGATTTGCAAAACATGACATTATTGAAATGCCTGCCAATAATCTTTTAATTGTATTTCGTCTAAAATGAATCATTGGCTTAGATAATTGCTCATGATCGGAATTACTGCCATAACTAAGAAAATTCTTCTTTAAAGAGGAAAAGATTCAATGGACAGGAATAATATAAATTCCAAACCTTGTTTGGGATTTATAGGCCTAGGCTCAATTGGCCTACCAATAGCAGCCAACTTAATTAGAGCTGGTTTTTCAGTAAAAGTTCATACAAGAAGTAGAACAGCAGAAAACAGTGAGGAGTTGAAAGGTGCCATTCCTTGCTCATCTCCTAGAGAGACTGCTAAAGGATGTGATGTTTTAATGATTTGTGTCAGCGATGAAAACGCCGTAGAGGATATTCTTTTCAGTAATCTGGGAGCCGAAAGTAGTATGAAGTCAGGTGACATAATAATTGACTTGTCAACTATTAGTCCTAGTAAAGCAAGGTTATTTGCAGCGCAACTCTCTAGTAAAAATATTACTTATGTTGATGCTCCAGTAACTGGTGGAACAGAAGGTGCCAAGGCAGGTAGTCTTACAGTTTTTCTAGGAGCTAATGAAGACTTCCTAAAGACAATAGCTTCCATTCTCAGTGCAATTGCTGATGCTGTATATCCTTTTGGAAGTACAGGTAAAGGTCAAGAAGTAAAAGCCATTAATCAAATACTAGTTGCAGGTAGTTACGCAGCAGTTGCAGAAGCAATTGCATTAGGAGAGGAATTAAAATTGCCTATGGACAAAGTTATTGAATCCCTGAAAAAAGGTGCTGGAAGCTCATGGGCACTTAGCAATCGTGCACAATCTATGCTCCAAGATAAGTATCCATTAGGCTTCAAGTTGCAACTACATCATAAAGATTTATCTATTGCCTTAAAGACAGCCAAAGATTCAGGACTAACACTTCCCATAACATCCAAAGTAAAAGAATTAGAAGAAGTGCTACTCAAAGAAGGTTACAAAGATAAGGATATCTCTGTCTTAAGGCGCTCAATTAAACGAATTACAAATACAACAACATCTAATCTTGCTAGTGGGGCTGAAGATATGGACTAATAAGTGAGTAAAGTATCTAAACCTGCTTTATAAAGGAGCCCAGAAGAAATAATGCCTATCGCCCAGCAAAGTCCTCTAGCTGTGGGAATATCTCCAACATAGACACATATATAAATCACTCTTACAAGCGGATGAATCCATGCCGCCACAACAGTCAAAGGAGATACAGCTCCTACAAGGAGACATAAAATACATGCTGGAGCATGAAAAGTAAAACTCTCCCAGCAATTTTGATGACACCAAACAGCTCTTTTCCCAAACTCAGGTAATTGATCAAATAAAGCTCTAGGAGCTCCCATATTATCTACGGAATAACCGGCCTTAACTCTGGCATAAGTTAGAGGCCCAATGGAGATCAATATGACGCACGCGGAACAACAGAGACTCCAAGCAAAAGTAGGATCCATAAAATTCTGAATATCTTAAACTTAAAGTGTAATACTCAAGTCGAAATCAACTCCTCTATTGGAACCGTTGAAAAGTTATAGCCTATCCAATTGACGTAATTATCTAATAAAAGCTACTAAAACCATGCATATATCCCCAAACAAGCGTTGCAAGAAGAGCTGAAAAAGGTAAAAAAATCGCTAAAGTTATAGTTATTTTTCTAAAAGTTTGACCAACTCCATTAGTCTTGTCTTGTGCAGGGGTAACGATTAAAGGCATAGAAAGATCTCAGCATTTCCTAATAAAATATATAGCCAAATTCTTCGTTCTTAATCCACTTGCAAATTAATTGCTTAAACACCAGTATTATTTATTTAATTGATTTCATGCTGAGCACAACTATCACGACTAGGAAGGAGCTATGAACCAAATCGAAATTGAGCAACAAAAATCAGCAGATCTGGCTCAAAAGTTAAAATCACTTGCCTGTATAGAGTGCGTTAAAGGTTGGTTAGACAAATACACAGGAGAGAAACAACCCATTGAAGATATAGTTCACTGCGGGAAACTCGGCTTAATTAGTCAACAGCTTGAAGATCGCTTAATTAAAGAAGTGAGAATAGTTCAAAGTAATAAAGAAGATAAATGAAACTGTATATTTACAATTAATTGATCTATTAGATGAACTAACTACTGTCTCGAAAAACTAATCTTTTGAAGATCCTGTGATTTTAGGAATCTCCTCATCTTCTGTAAATTTACGTAATAGTCGAAACATCTTTGCAAAAACTAAAATAGCCCAAATAACAATTCCGATTATCGAGAAAAATGCGATCAAAACTCCTAAAAGCCCTAGCAAGCCTTCACCAACTCCGCTTTCATAAAAACGGTCTAAGCAAAATACAGCACCAAAAGACAAAAGGAATAAAGAGACAAGGGCCTCTTTCTCATGTTTGCGAAGCATTAATTACTGATCTCTTCTCTTCTCATAGCAAAATCAAACAACTCAGTAAAGTTAAAAGATACGCAAAGGAATATCTTTTAGAAGTTATCTGACTTGAGAGTCATACCATTATCAAGTAAATCCATAATGGTATTAAGAATAGAATTTTAAATCCATCAAATAGAAGCTTCTGCCATTGTTCTCCCAGCAGCAACATAAGGACTAACCACAACATTTGCTCCTGCTAGTTTGAGTTTATTAGAGGCCTCTTCACTCTCAGCTCTAGCAATAAGCCGACATTCTGCGTTAATACCTTTTGCGCTTAAAACAACATAAAGATTGGACGCGTCATTAGATAGACTTACAACAAGACTTTTGCATGTCTTAATTCCAGCCAAAAGCAATGTCTCGTCGAGAGTTGCGTCTGCTTGCAAAACCTTTAACCCTCTCTGTTCAGCTTTGTTCTTGACGATTGGATCTAACTCAATCACAAGAATTGATATACCCTTTGATTGCAATTGCTCTGCAATCTCCTTACCGATACGGCCATAGCCGCAAATAATTACGTGATTAGTCATTCGCGATAGAACTCTTCTAAACCTTAACTCTCTCATCTTTCGAAAATAACCTGATTCAGATAAGCCAACAAATTTTTGAAGAGTTAATTGAACAACAATAAGTCCCCCTCCAATAATCAAAACAGTTACGATTCTTCCTGCTTGACTAAGTGGCTCTACTTCGCCAAACCCAATTGTGGTAGTTGTTATAAGTACCATCCAAAGGCAATCGCCCCAATCCCACCCCTCAGTCACTCGATAACCAAATGCTCCCAGAATAAAAAGCGTTGCCAAAGAGATCATCGAGGCAAGCCATGGCTTAGCAAGGTCTATCAGCATTAGACGGTGAAACGCCCATCTCTTCATTCGGGTCTATTCTCTGTATAAAAGACGATAAGTGAAATCTCTATAAAAATCTTCTTGTACCTATTTCTTTTTAGCTCTGATTTTCACGAAAGTATTTTAAAATACTTATAAGTTTTGGTATATGTTTTTTGATTTTCTAAGTACTAGAAAAAGTTTATTGGAACGGCATTATAGGTAAAAGTCTAATCACATGTCTCCAATCAAAAGTCAGCAAGCTATGAGATATTGCTTAATAACTTCGACGATTGCTCTAGTCACTATTGCTTTCGAATTAATACCTATCTCCAGGCATTCAGCCTATTGGAATCGGTGTCTTGATAACACAGTGCTATGGATTAACCAATCCTCAAGATTAACAGGATTGAAGAAGCTAGAAAAAGAATCTCTAGCTGTAGCTGTTTGCAATGGTGCAGTGCATGAACCAAAGCTAAGAAACAATGACTGAACCTAAAAGCCAAAGAACCATTAAGGAATTTTTAAACAATTTCTTTGATTTATGCAGGACATATCAAGAAGAAATACCACCAGAAAAAATGGCCGAAATACTAAGGGACTATGCAGATAGGCTAGATGGATAATGAGCAGAACACTTTTGGCCAGCCTTAATAATCCTTTTGGTTTCTGGAGTATTTATTTACTGGATTATGAAATCTAGGTGTTCAAGTGAAGTCCTGGATAATTATCTTTTTCAGTCTATATTAAATCAATTCCAGAGAATAAGTGGATTTTGAATATATGATTCTAAGCTCTGACTCTATTACCGAATATCTAAGTTCTCCTGCAGGACTAAATACAGTTGTCTTAGTAATTGTCTTATTCGGTGCTATCAATTCAATCTTTATCGCTTATGCTGTTAGAAATAGTTTCGGTAAGATTAAAGACGAAGAGAAAAAAAGAAAAATGCAAGAGGCAAAGATCAATAGGCTTTTTCCACCAAAACCTTATAGTAAAAATCTAAATAAAAGATTTGAGGAAGATTAAAATGTGCATAATATACTTATTAAAGGAATATATGAATGCCTAAGCTAAAATCTGACTCTTCTTCAATAGAAGTTGGCACAAGATTCAAAATAATTGTTGGTTCATTAGCTGTTTTATTAAACGGATTTGTCTTTACATGGTACTTTTTCTATTCTGGCCTTACATAATTAAATAAAATAATTTTCCCCCACTAAGACAGAGTAGATAATTAAATATTTATTCCAAGAATCGAAAAGAGAAGACTTCTTCTCTTTAATAGATTTAGTATTAATCAAAACCTATTTTAGGTTTCTCAGAAAAAACAAATTTCAATAAGGAGAGAAAATGAGGTTATTTCTTAGCACTTGTCTTACACTAATTCTCATTACGCTACCTGTATCCATTAAGGCACAAGAAATCGATTTATCAATAAATCAAATTGAAGAAATAGAAGTTTCTAACGAGATCACAACAAATAGAGACATAGCATTTTCACAAGAAGAAGAGTCAACTAGCTCAATGTCTCCGCAAGAAATTGATGATCTTTTTGGTCCAGAACCATATCTGGGCCCTACTTCATGGCTTGGTTCAAAGGAAGGTCGAAGTAAGTAAAGTATCTTTTTCGGATTTACCTACTCTTTTTCCCCTTTCCTGATTAATGAATTCTTTGGGAACAAGAAGGTAACCAATCGACAAAAAAAATAACTCCTCTATTGTAAGGTTTATAAAATAAAATAAATAGAATGTCATCAATAACAGCCTTAGTACTATGCGGTGGAAAAGGAGAGAGATTAAAACCCCTAACAAATTCCATTCCCAAACCTCTAATTCAAATAAATAAGAAGCCAATTCTAGGTTATATTTTTGATCATATAAATAAATATAATATCGAAAAATTAATTGTAGCAACAGGTTATCAATCAAATAAAATAGAAGACTATATAAATAAAAATCATTCAAACCTAGAGATACTTACATCTCATTCAGGAGATGTAGATATAATAGAACGAATAAAAGAAGCTTCAAAGCTTATCAAAGGAGATTTTATAATTTTCTACGGAGATACACTCTCAGATGTAAATATAGACAATTTAATAGCGCATCATAAAAAACAACCTGGAAATGCAACCGTTACTGTATGGCCACTGAAAAGTCAGTTTGGATTAATGGAATTTGACAGTAGCGGAATGATTTGTTCATTCAAAGAGAAGCCTATATTAGATAAGTGGATCAATATTGGTTATATATATTGCGATAAATCAATTATAACGATGTTAACAAAAGTCGACAAGTTCGAGGATTTATTAAGTTTGTTAGTCAAGAAGAAGCAATTAAATGGATTTAAGCATGAAGGTATTCATATTACTGTTAATACTATCGAAGAACTTGAGTTGGCAGAGAAAAATATCAAAAGTATTGGAATTACACCCTAAACTTAGCTTGGTAAAGTAAACTTTTTATAACTATAATCAATATATTATAGGAAATGATTATAAAAATAAGTGAATACAAATAGGTGCACCTGTATATATATTAATTAGAAGCAAAAGTAAATTATACGTTGGGGACTTTCAACACTGATGCTGATATAATTATAAGATAATTGGAAAATCTTTATAAAATGCTTCTAGATATTACAGTTGTTTTCCCTTATTACAATGAAAATAAAACAATAAAAACTACTCTTGATCTAATCAGCAGGCAATCTAAGATGCCAAGAGAAGTTATTTTTGTAAATTCAACATCATCAGATAAAACTTCTGAAACAATCGACAACTGGATTAGAGAGAATCAAAATAATTATCAAACTAAGTTCCTAAATATTTTTGAAGGAAGTAATACACCATCCTCCTCAAAAAATATTGGTATAAAGAATTGCACAAGTAGCTGGGTAGCTTTTATGGATTGTGGACTTCTCTTTGAATTAAATTGGATAGAGAGTCAATGGAATTATATACAAGATAAAAAGGTAGAAATAGTATCAGGGCAAGTCTATTTAGAAGGAATAGGGAGTATAGACCAAGCGGCAGTTGCTCAAACTTATGGTTACAAAAAACGAATGCCTTGTATACCCTCAACACTTGTAAAAAAATCAATCTTTGAGAAGACTGGAATGTTTATTGAAAACAGAAGAGCAGGTTATGACATCGCTTGGCCACTTTTATTAAAGAAGTTAGGGATTAAAAGAAGTATAAATCCTAGTGTTATTGTCAAGTATAATGGTATAAATATTGCCAACAAAATAAGTTTTCTTTTATATAAAAGGATAAATTATACAAGGGCAACCGTGGGGCTTAAATACCACTTTTCTCCATATTACTATTTATTAATATTACTACTAATATTTACTTTTATTGGATTATTTCCAACTTCCATAATTCAATTATTATATGTATATATACTATCTAGGGGATACCTAATTCCAATAAAAAAATCAAATGGTTTAGAGATGTTTAGAGATAATCCATACTTAATTATTTGGTTGCCAATTGTGGGTATTGCCCTTGATTTTGGTGGAACAATTGGTTTCTTATTAGGGTTTTTTAAATATCACTTAAATGCAAGATACCTTAATAAATAACTTTAAATAAAAGAACTCATTGAAAACTCACAGAATCATAGGGGGCATGTAACGAGCAAAATAAAAATTACAATCTTTCAGTTACCTGGCTTTTGAGAGTCTGACATCAACCGGTGGGACATTCAAACTCTAGTTCTACAAAGATAGGTTTTCGTTTTTGAAGTTCTGATTACCTGAAGAAGCATTGAAGCACACATCAAATTCATCAAACATGAGTTATATATTCTATATATTTTTTTAATAGAAGTGGCTCTCTTCAAGCTTGACTGGGCATTTCCAACGCAGGAATCATCTTTCGCAGGTGGTCAAAAGTTTCTGGAGTATCTAGAAGCTGGTGCACCGGCTGACGAAACGGAAGGTTTCAGAGTGCTATGGCGTGTAACTAATCCTCTAAACGGAACCGGTTCTTTCGTAGCTGAAGCAACTGACATAAGTAAAGTGTGGGAACATGCTGCTCCTTGGATCAAAGGATTTGGGTGCATGTGTGAGGTGGAGGCCGTTTTCTCCGATAAAGAGTTTGTTACAGCCGCAAAGAAAATTTACGCCTCCGAGTAAAGCCAAAGGACTGCGTCCTAGTCCTCACCAAAGCAATTCTTTAAAGAGAATGCTTTAGTAAAAATCAACCTCATACGTATTCATGGAAACAACAGTCTTTATTTTCAAAATCAATGGGACATTTGGCCAATGGTCTTCAATCTTTGATAGCAATGAAGCCAAGAAAAGGCATGATGAATACGAAATAAAGCCTTTGTATAGAGGAGTTAGTAAGCAAGATGCGAAGAAAGTTATTGTCATTCACCAGCACCCTCCTGGCGCCATTGAAAAGTTTCTAGAAGCGAATGGAGACTGGATAGCTACTCATGATGTTGACTTGGCCAGTTTCGAGCAGACAGTCTGGAATGAGTAAGAGACAGTGCTTCTCACAAAAGACCTTTATTAAGCACTAAGTTTATAATTAAATCTAATTTCAAATAACAAAAAAGACTGTTTTTCGTCAGACGATGGTAGAAAATATTGAGCTTGCAATCATTAAGAACTAATAGTTTGAACGATTTATAGATTAAAAGTAATTACCCTGAAGATGTCTTTCCATACAAATTGTTTGGCAGTCGTTTCCGTCAGCAAAGTTCTCAACTGAACAATAAGTGATGCATTCGAGATAATCATCTATAGGGTCAATTCTCTTAGAATTACTGAATTGAGAGTCGATTGTAACCATAAGAAAGTTCCTACCATTTCTATCAGCAATATAGCCATTAGGAATAGATATTCCATCCGCATTACTTCCTAACTGACATTGCTTCTAGTGGATAAAATAAATGGTTTTGGTAATGTCTAAGAAGAAAACGATCCCAGTTCTTTATTTGATTTATGGATAAAAAAGGTGCAAAAGGTTATTGGATCTCAACTTCAAAAGTTGTTGATCAAAAACTTTTTTCTGAATATGTCAAGAAAGTAAGACCTTGGTTAAAAGAGGTTGGCGGAGAAATCTTCGCAAAAGATACTGAGCCAGTTGGGAAAGAGCAGACAGTAGGTGCCAATATGGCTGTTATTTGCGAATTTCCATCAATGAGTAAAGCAGTTGAAGCTTACGAGTCTACTGAGTATCAAGAGTTATCAATAATACGAAATGCAGCGACTCAAAACGCAACCTTCACAATTATGGAAGGTATGGGTGAAGCAGAAAAACTAAGAAAAGCAATGGGTAAATAAGTCTTAGGTGTACAGGGAGTCTAATTTTGTTCAATTAAATGAACTATCAATTATTAAATGGGATTTTATTTTTAGGATTAGTGAGCTTAACGTTAGTTTTGCTATTTACTGGGCCCTTGGCAGGGAAAGAGAAAAAGAAATAAACGAAAAATGGATTTAACAGTTAATTCAAAATTAGTCATCCCGCAAAATGAAATTCAATGGCGCTTCTCTCGCTCCTCTGGCGCGGGTGGTCAAAACGTAAATAAAGTTTCTAGCAGAGTAGAGATAATTTTTAATCTTAAGAACTCAAAGGTTTTTACTCCGTTTCAAAAAAATTGTATTAATAATCGACTAAAAAATAAAGTCATTAATGGATATATCTGCATCGCAGTTCAGGACAAAAGGACTCAATATCAAAACCGAGAATTAGCTTTAGCAAGGCTAGTCTCGGCTATTAGATATGGACTAAAACCACCTGAAAAAAAAAGGAAAGAAACAAAACCAACTAAAGCATCTCAAAGAAGAAGACTTGATTCAAAAAAGAAACGCGGGGAAGTCAAAAAGAAAAGGCAATCAAGAGTAGAAGACATTTAATCTCACACATATTTTCATAGCAGGATTATTTAATCGTTGTAATCGGCATATCTAGTTAGCAAACAATCCTAAAAATAATTCATGGAGTATTTCGACTAGTCGCAATCAGGCTACTTAATGAGCAACTTAAAAGTGTTGACACCCAACTAAATACGTTGCTAGTATATTTGTACTACTAACAAGCAGATGACTGTTTCAGCCTCCCCGTATGCTGTTTTTAAAGCTGAGGAATGGATTTCACCTACTTATTCGCCCATAGGAATTGGCCAATGTCTCCGCATCTCACCAAAAAAGTATTCTCAAAAGAGGAATATTCGAAAGACGCCGAAGAGTGGGAATATATCGAAGAAGAAGTCCTCAATCACTCACGTTCAGCTTGCGTTTGCATGACCTGTTACCACTTCAGCCATATATGCGACAGACACTCACGAACACTTCTGACATGTCTAACAAAACATTGTTTAATACCTGATGGGAAACATTTAAATAGTAAGTGTTCAATGTGGCTTGCAAGATTATAGAAACAAATTGAATCCCCTACCTGAGCTACTTAATTATGATTCTCGAAGGCTGGTTAATTGATCCAAGCAAAACATTACTCTTGCGTTTTCACAAAGATCCAACATCTCTGCAAAGACTTCCTCAAATCTATATGGATAAATGGAGTGTTACTACCAGTGGTACTCCTTGCAGCCTTATTAATCGAAGAAAAGTTCATTTCGACCCAGCGCTTGAGACTTGGAATGAGCTAGTACTCAATGGCTGGGAAGAACTGAGGCAGCAATTTAGCGAAGCAGCATGAACATTCTTTGGATTACAAATCAATACTTTATTTAAACTTGAATCTAGAGGAAAATTTGTAGAAACGTAATAATTCCTATAATTCTAAAATTCATCTAATTAAATTTATATTATTAATGGCATAAACTATATTTAAATAAATGTATTTTGCGGATAATTTGAGCAGAGTATTTGTGATAGTCATTATTCTTGTTTGTGGTGAGGCGCAAATTATTTGAGGGATAGTGCCAAACCTGATTGCATTTGGACTGTTTATTGGGGTAATTGACTATTTTGTCTGTACTAGCAACATGATTAAAAGAATTAGCCTTAAAAAACAAAAAGAATGATCGAATATCAGAGAGAATTAGATCCTGATATTAAGAATTTACTTTTCAATGAATCAATCGTTACTCCTCTGGCTATTACAAGTGTAATTATCCTATTAAAGAAAATGGGAAAGAACGAACCCAAGACAACTCGATGGAGATAAGACCAGGCACAATTCCTTTGGCTACTTTGAGTATTGTTTTTGCGGGGCTACAAGTGTGGTGGATCGCAAATATGCTGCAAAATGGAAGAGTGGCAAAAAACACAACCCATACTCGAAAAAATCAACTAACATATCAAAAGCAAAGACTAGACAAACTCTTAAAGAAATAGGCCTTTACATATAAATCAAGAACCTAGAGATTTCCATTAAAGCTTTATCTAATTAAGCATTCAACTTAAATCCTATGTATCTTAAAAGTCTAAAAGGATCTCGATTAGTCATTGGCTCATATCCACCATTTGACTATGATGCCCGAGGAGGAGGAGGGGTAGCAACTTTATTGCCAACGGAGAGAAATAATATTCAGAAAGTAGTTTTTTCATCTGAAACATTTTCCATTCCTCCACTTACTTGGCGAACAACAAAATTTTTATATCTTCCATTAGTTCCTGGACTAAGGATAGAAATGGCTATGGATAAACTTGAAGGAAATATAGATCTAATCACTGGAGAGATTTTATTGAGATTTGAATCAAGATTTATTTTTAGTATTAGCTCTATATTTCGCTTCCCTCATTTATATGTCAAAACAACTCTCGTGACAGGGAAAGTAAAAGGTAAGCTTCATGAAGAAGAAGGTCTAATTCTTCAAAACGATGGGAAAGCAACACTCGTAGGTATTGCGATGATCCCTCCCACTGGCAATAAGGTGCTAGACATCTTCCTTGGTCTGCCTAATGAGGCGTTAGCAGTACTTCAATGTGAAATTAAATTAAAGGAAAAAGAACAATTTGCCCAGGTGGTTCAAACAAGTTCCCAATCTGCTCAGATGGAAAAATTTTCCAACTGAAAGTCTTATTAATAAAGCAACAAGATATCTAAAGCGGCATAATTCAAGCATGAAACGATTATTACTACTACCACTGCTTCTTGCTCTGGCTGGCTTTATTTCATTATTGCCAGTGCATGCTAATACTGAATTTGAACTATACATGCATGACTTTTATAAAAAACAAGAAATGGCAAGCAAATTATTAAAAGAAGTAGAAACAGACCTCAAGAAAGGGGCCAGTGAAAGGGTTTGTGCTAGACAAAGAAAAGCTGCTAATTACGGGGTCGAAGCCACAGAATCACTGATAAAAGCTTTTAAAGTTAGTGGGAATGCATATCAAACAGATGATATTAAAGCTGGTCTAAATAAATGGAGGGAGTTAAGAGATAATTGCTAAAAGGTTGTTATTAAGGATGAATACCCTTAGTAGCCCTACTCGTAATTTTAGAATACACTAAAGAAATATAAGCCAACTGGAAATCTCTCGCATGTCTTATCTTCAGAGTTTATTAACTCTTAGGAATTAATCCAAATCACTTGATATGACAGAAACCATCCACAAGATATTGAAGTCCTTAAAATGAATACAAAGATAGGTGTAATACATTAATTTGATAATTTTAGAGCAAGCACGTCCAAAATTCTAATTCAGTTTTTATTTTTCAAATAACCAGAAAGTCCACAACCTTAGCGACAATTAATGACCAGTCCTACCTCATCCACATCACCCACGTTCGAACCTTCAACAACAAGGAGTTTCGCTGAGTTCTTACAACGGGTCGATTATTCATATATGGATTCCTTAAAAGTGGATCCAAATGCAACGAGGGATGGTCGCGACCACTACCCTCGACAAGTCTTCTCCGGTCATTATGTACCAGTGACCCCCACTGCTATTCCATCGCCGGAATACATCTCGCACAGCAAAGCCTTATTTAATGAACTGGGATTAAGTCATGATCTTACTCTCGACGACCAATTTTCTCGTCTATTTTCAGGAGACATTACCGTAGCAAAAGAGCCAATGCGTTCGATTGGTTGGGCAACAGGTTATGCCTTATCCATATATGGGACTGAATATATACAACAGTGTCCATTTGGAACAGGTAACGGGTACGGTGACGGACGAGCAATTTCAATATTCGAAGGTCTCTTCAACGGTAAGCGATGGGAGCTACAACTAAAAGGAGGAGGACCGACGCCATACTGCCGTGGTGCCGATGGTCGCGCTGTACTCCGTTCAAGCGCGCGTGAATTTCTAGCACAGGAGTATATGCATGCTCTAGGAGTTCCTACCTCACGCTCTCTGACACTATATGCTTCTCGTTCGGAAACCGTACGAAGACCCTGGTATACCAAGGATTCCATCTCTATCGATCCTGATACTGTGATAAACAGTCGAACAGCAATTACTACACGTGTTGCACCATCCTTTTTGCGCGTCGGTCAGATTGAGCTGTTTGCCCGTCGTGCAAACAGCAACGAGCATCTGGAGGCTCTCGACGAACTGCAGATGCTCGTGAAGCATCTCATCAAGCGAAATTACCAAGAATTCATTGATCCTAATCTTAGCTTTATCTATCAAGTGGTCGAACTAGCCTCTTTATTTCGTGGGCGACTGACTTCACTAATAGCCAATTGGATACGAGTTGGCTACTGCCAGGGCAATTTCAACAGTGACAACTGTTCTGCTGGTGGTTTTACTTTAGACTACGGTCCCTTCGGATTCTGCGAACTGTTCGATCCCAGATTTCAACCCTGGACAGGAGGAGGAGGCCATTTCTCATTCTTTAATCAACCAATTGCGGCCGAAGCCAATTTTCAGATGTTCTGTGCTGCTATTCGACCTCTGCTCATCGGTAACAAAGAAGCTTTAACAAGACTTGATGAGATCCGAGATGGCTTCTCCGAAGTCATGAGGCAAGAACTCGAGATGATGTGGGCAACGAAACTCGGGTTAACACGTTATAACGAAATACTCGTGAACGAACTCCTAGAACTCATAGTTGTCTCAAAGGTAGACTACACAATATTTTTCAGAAAGCTGTCCAATATTCCAGAGCAAGTCACAGACTTGAAAGAAAGCTTTTACCTACCAAGCTCAGAGCAAGTTGATGCTCAGTGGGCCAACTGGCTTCAACGATGGCGAAATCAAATTAATGAATCAAGTAATCTCAGAGTGGCCTCCACAGCGATGAAAAGCATCAATCCCAAGTACACCTGGCGTGAGTGGCTAATCGCTCCCGCGTATGAAAAGGCTGAACAAGGTGATTACAGCCTCATTAATGAGCTCCAGAATGTTTTCAGCAATCCTTACGAGCAGCAGTCAGAGGAGATAGAGGCAAAGTACAACCGTCGAAAACCTAAGGAGTTCTTCAACGCGGGAGGTATATCACATTATAGTTGTTCATCTTGACAGAAGATCAGTATTCCGTCTTCTACTTATTAGATTTCTGTGCTAAGAATTCAATATATTTCTTCAATGTATAGCCATGACAATCAGAAGGATGCGCTGAACTTCCTAGGCCAACTTGAGCATCATTGCCTCTAAATCTTCGACAATCACAAATAAGGTCAATTAGACATCCCTTTTGGTACTCCTTTACTCTCTCAGCAAACCATTCTCGCGCTGACTCTTCCATCGCATCGCACGCATTCCAAGAATCCCAAAGTAACTTATCAAACATCTTAATTGCCTCTTCTCTAGTAGTGAAGTCTTCGCAAATATTTCTCACAGGAGATTCCTTCCTATTTATATAGTGCTTAATAGGTGGGTTATCTAAATCCTTTATAAATCTATTAGGCCTAGTATGGCCATTGGACAACCTCTCAGGAGCTATTTTTCTTACATCAAGCAAACCAAGCACCTCTATTTGCTCCCATTGATTGTTCGAATGTACTTCTTGTTTATCAGTCATGATTTAGTGTTCTCTTTCTCATGAACATAAAAGCTCCAAATGATAAGTCTAGTGAAAGGAGGAAAGCAAGGGGAAATAATGAGGAACAATTTCTAATCCCAACCCCATCCTTTTTTGATATCGACCAAAGATCTTCCACTTTCTTTTTCTGATGCTGTTAAAGGTATCCAGCTCCAATCAAGAAATAATGTCATTGCTATAGCAAAAACAAAATGTCCTACTAAAACCCCTATAGCATCAATCTTAGTAAGGGATTCTTGTCCAATAGAAGGATCGTACAAAACTTTCTCGCGAGGAATTTAAATATTAACTGGCCAAATTCTTACGCGTTGAACTTGTAAGTTAAACCAGTATTAATACTCTCTAGCTATTTTGTCATCTAAAGGAGTAGATCTAGTAGAAGGTGTTTATGAGATTAATTATGTCTTTATCTTCCGAGGCAGTTGAAATAGCTGCTCGAAGTGTTCTCAAACAGCTTGCTGAAAGATTACATTTTTCCAAAGAGCAAGTAAGAAATGATGAGGTAATGGAGTGCTTGCAATTTGGTATCTGTAATATAAGTAATCGCATTTATCACTGATCCAGCTCAATTCTTTATCCAGTAAATCTATTAGATATTTTTAATGAGAATCTTTCTTTTCGTCTGAAAAACTAATTTTTCAGACTCCTTATCTTTTACTTATCAGTGCCAAGTAGAAAGATCTGTCGTACCAGATGATCGTTGCATCCAGGAAATCTTCCAACTCCCATCTATTTTCTTAAAGATCATTGAATAACTTGATAAATCATTGTTTTGCTCTCCTTTATAACTAAATGCTTCTTTCAAGGTGAAAGCCGCAAACCCCCAATCTGAATACTCTTCTAGTCGATGAATCTTTACCAATTCAGAAAGCTCAACAATCAAATCCGCATTGCTATACATTCCTACAAGAGCTTCTGCAGTAATAGGGTTACCACTTGGTCTAACAGCTAAAAAATCCTCTGTAACATTAGAGATCAAAAAAGACTTGTTTTCAGCTCTATTTGCAAAACCTTTAATAAGAGCCTCTATCTGCTGTGAATCAGAAGTCAATGTTGTGAGAGCGTTTAATTAAAGGATGTCATATATGAAGGAGTCAGGGTGTCTATTTTGATTGTTTACGCAAATTATGAATATGCCAGCTTCTTTGAGCCAAAACTATTCAAAATACTAAAGATACTAATCAGAGAAATAGGCCTGGACCAAAGCTTTGAACTAGGAATTCATAAGCACCATGACTCAGTAGCTTGCAAGTAAATTTCTATTATTTGTAAAAGTTTAATATTTAGTTTTTAGCAATGTCTTATTAAGAGTTTCTTGTAAAAATAGAGCTCTTGACTCCGGCTTGTTCCCATTTTTTGATGCGGGGCCTTAGAAATGACATAGGTAGTGCAGTCACAACCGCAAATGAGATCACAAGTATTAAGTCAGTAGTGAAATGGCCTATACCAAATTCAGAATGAGCTAGAGCAAATAAGGAAATAAGCATTGAGTTTCTCCAAGGCAACAACAAACTAATAGCCCCTGTAACTATTGCTCTAGCTGTATGTAAACATTATCAGCTGCTTTTGTAATATTTAGCCCCATATTCCTATCGCCTGAGGCGGAGATGAGCTCAGGTTGCAACATTCTGTCTAGCGATCGTAGCCAATCAAAAGATACCAATAGATTTAAAAATCTAAATTTTGCTTTTTTTCAAAGAAAAAGAAAAGTTCTCTTCCCTTTTGGCTTAGATAATTTAATGAGCAACGCATTTATCTTGTGAATGCTTGATGACATAAAGTTTTATTCAGATAAAAGGACCTTTTGAGAATTATCAAAAAAATTATAGTTAAAAACCCTTAAACAACCCATCAAAAAAAATTAAAAAGTCTTGTTTTATTTATTAGATCAATTTATAGAGTTTAATCGCATAAAACGCCCCTCCAACAAGACTCAATATTGCAGCACCATAAAAAAGAAATGGAATAATTGGATATTTATATAACGTAGATCTAACCTTCTTTTGTATAGATTCTTTATCAAGCGAAGGCAATTCTCTTTGATTTCCTCTAGGTGGCAATCCTAAGTCTTTTCTTCTTTTGGCTTCTCCCATAATCAATGAATAAAAAGATTTAAATATATTTTATATCAAATTTACCAAGAATAATTAATCAGAACTATTAATAAATATATTTAAATTATCTTTTTATTTTATATAAGTAGCAAAATAAGTATTAGTTAGACAATACTAATCCAAAAGTAGTGATAACAATGAGTACTAAATGGAATGACACCTCGTGGCAGCAAGAGTTCTTGAGAATGAAAAGGCATCCACCTGAGGTAGAAAAACTCCTCGTAGATGGACCAAGAGGTTTTAGAGATTCATGGCAACTAGGAGGCCTCCACGAGGAATACAAACGATTAAGAAAGAAGTACCAACAATTTGAAGAAGAAGATAAAACGTAGAAATGACTGCGCCACATATTCAAACATTTACCTCTCAGTCATAAAGAGAAAAAGTGATTTGTAATTAGAGAGGTTTATCAGGTAAAGAAAATAAAAAATCTATTCGCAGATTTTTAACAAGAAAATTCTCTAATTAAATTATAAACATAAAGCAATTGAAGGATAAATAATGCCAATTAAGGAAGGAAATTCCTTAAGTGATTTAGAAAAGTAATTACGTATTTAGGTAATTCATGTTCTAATGAAGAAAGATGATCGTAATCAAGCCTTAAAAACTACAGATTTAATAACTAAAAAAGATGAATTAAAAGCAGAATCTATTTAATAGATAAAAATTCTTCCTACAGAGACAACTCTTCTAATAGCTATTAGAAGGATTGGCTTGTTGCTTAACAAGATCTAAGAATTCCTGTTTCAAATATTTATCAGTTCGAAATTCACCTCTAACTACTGTATTAATCATACTAGTATTTGGTTCTTTGATCCCTCTCCATTTCATACAATAATGTTGAGCCTTTACAAGAATTGCCAAACCTTTTGGTTCACATAAACGTTCGATTTCATCAGCGAGAATCATGACAGCCTCTTCTTGAATATGTGGCCTAGAAAAAACCCAATCAGTTACTCTTGCAAATTTTGAAATTCCAATAACTTTATCCCCTGGTTTAATGCCAATCCAGCAATCTCCTAATATTGGAACCATATGATGAGAGCATGCAGAACGAATACTTATTGGACCTAAAGTATATATATCATCTAAACTCTTATCATTAGGGAAGCTAGTTACTTTAGGCTGTGGATAATATCTTCCTTTAAATACTTCATTTAAATACATCCTAGAAACTCTTTCAGCAGTTTCTTGAGTATTGTGATCATTTTCAATATCGATTAATAATGTCTTAAGTAAATCTTTTACTCTAGTAGCAACTTCTTTTTCAAGAGTTTCAAGCTCTCCAGGTAGAATATAATCTGAAATATTATCATTAGCATGAAATCTTGCACCATTAGATTTAATACGATCTCTAATTATTTCAGAAACTAATTTACAAGATATTTGTTCTTTTATATTTTCTTGTTGTTTTGAAGAAGTCATAATCTTTGATATGAAAAACTAAAAAGCAGTTCGTTATTTCATAAATGCGCTTAAACCCTAACATATAAAGATGAGATATGAAGCAAATTCAACAGCACTTTAAATGCTACAAAAGATACAACTGTTCGAAAAGCAGTAATATCAGGTGATATGGGGGAAAGACTTTCTTGCTGCAGATTAACCTCAGACCTGACTAGAACTAGATTTCCCTAGCCTGATTTAGAAAAGAGCCAGAATCTAAGTAAAGTAAAATCCTAGGAAGTCTGAAAGTGTTTCCAGGTAAGAGGAAATAGATGAAACAACAGACTTAATTAGCAGACCGCTCGTTTTACGCAAAATTCACAAACACTAATTTTTCCCATATACCAGTCAGGACGCGGGGAAAGAATTAATTAAATTCTGGTCCATCAAGAGTGAGACTGCTTCTCTAGCAAGGGATTAGAAGCAAGGACTAAATCTTGCTCAAACTCTTTTCAAACTTTCGGAACCAAAAGCCCCTATAGGTTTTACTCAGGCTTAATCAAGAAAGAAGAACAAGATGCTGAGTAATTCTCAAATGAATACTATTCCGACGCCTAATATTGTCGTTGCAGTTAATAGATATGTTTTCCAAGTAACCTCCTCTCCTTCCATTCCTGAAAGGAAAAGTGCCATTACTGGAGAAGTACTTAAAAGTGTCCAACCTAATCCAATAGGCAATAATTTAAAAACATTTTGCTGCAATAAAATGCCTATATTTGTCCCCAAGAATGTTGCAAACAAAAGACTAAGCTTAATTTTCAAAGGAATCATTCTAATTGAATAAGTCAAATTTTTCCCTAGGAAAGGAAGGAGAGCAAAAACGCTTCCAAGTAAACGAATTTCTGTAGTTTGAAATGGGTTTAGATCAGATTGTGTGAGTACAGATCTCGATAAAGCGGCAGCAATAACAGCACATAATACTGAAAAAATAGCAAAAATAAAACCTTCTTTTCTATCTTTATTTGATATAATATATTGAGTATTTATGGTTTTCTGAAAAGCTACACCTACCAAAGAAATGCTTACTATAAAAACTCCTACCCATACCTTAAAAGGAAGTATCTCTTCCATAAAAACTGACCCTAAAAATGTTGCAATAATGGGAGAAAGAGCTTCAACAGTAAGAGTACGGCGTGTACCTATTTTTTTTAAAGATATTATATAAAAAGTATCACCTACAGAAATTCCTATAATTCCACTTAAAAAAAGAATAAAAATATCTTTAAAACTAGATTGAAAGTCAAAAGTTAAGATAATGGGAAAGAATATAATAAAAGCAATTATATTTTTCGTTATATTTATTTGTGCAGCAGAGAGATATTTAGTCTGCTTTCTCCATAAGTAACAAGCATATGTCCAAGAGCTGGCAGCTCCTAACGCAGAAATAATCCCAAACAAAACTTACTGATCTGGCTCGTCCACTTGCTCTGTCTTCTCTTGATTTGCTTTATTCTTCGAATAAGGGCAATCGCCATCAGCTCCTCCCCAACCCCAAGAAAGTACAGGGACAGGAATCATTGAAAGAGCAAGTACTACTGGAAGAACTTTTTTCACTGCAGGTTCAAAGTTAGTTTGATGATAAAGCTTTTTAGAGAAGTAGTAAGCATTTCATGCAATCCTTTACTTGACTAGAAAGTGCATTTACAGGCTTTTCGAGCTCTACCTCAAAAGTATTCTTCGCTGAGGCCCAATGGCATGACAAGAACCTAACTAATTGCTCATTAAAAGTGGAGCTTTAGTCATCACAAAGAATCTATGTTTTGAGGAAACTTTATTCAAACCTTTTCTCATTAGTTTCACTTGACTTTTGATTAGTAATCCTTAAAGGAAACCGCTTTAGGAAGACCCTATTGACCATGACAAATTCATTTACCGCCCTTCCAGGCTGGATATTTCTTCTTTGTACAATTCTTTCTCTTCTTCTTATCTGACATAACTAAAGACTTCGTCAATTATCAAAATTAGAAGACTTTAAATAAGCCGCTCTTTTAGACCTAACCCCATAGATATGAATAAAATTAACTACTGGCTAATAAAAATTGAGCTACAACTTATACCTATGTAGAGCAGCGATTCGCGAAAATCTATTCCAACAAAGTTATAGCAAGAAGATTCATCAAGCATAGAAGGAAAGCGAGCTGAGATAGTCGTATAATTAGTTAATTGCTCTAACGATGATGATCAACGCTAGAGCAATTAAATCATCTGATTCTGAAAAATGAATTTAGGCGAAAATATAAAAAAAGGTTCTGCTTCTTGGTCTTTTGAGGATATACCGTTAGATAAGTTTGAAACACATATAGAAAGATCTATTCCATGCTACAAGCTTACACACGACCTAGGTTTATGGACTAGTGATTTTTTTTGCAGTCAAAATTCTAGAGTTTATGATATAGGATCTTCTTCTGGGAAATTTCTAGGAAATTTACATAAACGACATTTAGAAAAAAACCTCGAATTAATAGGAATAGAGCCTGTAGAAGAGATGTGTAAAGATAGTCAAAGAAAGTATAATCAAATTAACTTTATAAATTCAGATATTAGAGACATTAGTCTTGAAAAGTCATCGTTTATAACTTCCTACTATACTATGCAATTTATACCAACAGCTTGTAGGCAAGATATTATTTCTAAAATATATGAATCACTAGAATGGGGGTCTAGTTTTCTTATGTTTGAGAAAGTGCGGGCGCCCGATGCAAGGTTTCAAGATTACATGACTCAAATTTATACTGAGTATAAAGTCAAGCAAAATTATACTGCCGAAAACATCTTATCAAAAGCACAAAGCTTGAAGGGAGTACTTGAACCCTTCTCACATAAAGGGAATATGGATTTATTAAAAAGGGCTGGATTCAAAGATGTTATGAGTATATATAAATTTATATGTTTTGAAGGCTTTTTAGCAATAAAATAGTTACTATAATTAATTAACTCTCTTATTAATTTGTTCACTATAAATTCTAAATCTTCAATATTAAAAAGCTTATCTTCTAGACTATTCAGTTTTACAGACGATTCATACCTATCAAATATTGAACGCAGTTACAAAAGTAGAATTCTAAAACAAAGAAGTATATTAGAAGATAAATCATTATGCAAAGACTTTCTTTTGAACTTTCGTCATCCAGAAAGTAATTCTATTATAGGGGAAATGCATTCGCTTAATGGATATAAGTGCCTGAAAGGCAAAAACAGATTTCAGAATATTTCTAAATACACTATTAGAAGTCTTCTAAAATATTTGCATCCCTTTGCTTATGCTGAAAGAGATTGGATTATGTGGAATTATTCACAATATAAACGTTCTCAATTAGGAGTTTCAAATTACAATAAATCAATTAATGATATTGGTAATCCGCCAATAATGAAGCTTGATTCTACTTTTAAATGGAATCTAAGATGGCTAAGATATCTTTACCTAAGAGAACGCTTGTTTTTCACATTAGGGAAAGAAACAATGAAAAATATTCATTCTATAGTTGATATTGGAGGTTGCTATGGTGGCTTTATATCCCTCTTGGCTGAAACATATCCAAGTAAAAACTATACTCTTATAGAATTAGGTGAAAACATACCCCTCGCTGCATATTATATTAAAAGTATTTTTAAAGACAAAGAGATAAATATTATTAATAAAACTACGGACTCTTTATCCTTTGAAGGAAATATAATTAATTTAGTACCAGCACATTTATTTGAAATAGCATCAAATGAATCCTTTGACTTATGCTGCAATTATGTATCACTTGGTGAGATGAGTTCTATACACTTTAAAGAATATATAAACTCAAAGCTTTATAAAAATTCCAAATTAAAGCATATTGTAAATAGAGTTTCCTCATCTCCATACTATCTGAAAAATACCTTCTATAGTTGGTCTAATAATCAAACAATATTAGATTATAACCTATCTGGAAATGTTAAATACTTTGATATTTTTCCATTTACACATTTTTTCCCTTTATTAGAATCGAAAGAGTATCAATCTATTAATTGCAGTTTAAAAGATTACAAAGGTTTGATATCAAGCTGGAAAAGGTGTCCAGTTTCATCACAACAATTTGAATGTATTATCGAAGTCTAAATAGTTACTTTTACTAATAATTTATTAAAATCTTAAATAAAAACTGATTAGCTAAACAAAATATTCCGCATAATTAGATTAACTCGAAAAGATAATTTTCAACTTCATTTATACTCATAGATGACTCATACATCATCATAATCAACTCAAAAGAAAGAAAAGAGTATTTTGTCCTATTTGAGAAACTAGAACCATAAGCACCTATACCCATGAGTTTTGCAATTGAATCTCTAGATATTCCAAGCAGATTACTCAAATGATGAAATTCGCAAGATCCAACTGCTAAATCTAATTGCTTATCACAATTAAATGTAGGTCCTTTCTTAGGGAAATTTTGCATTCTAAATTTACCCTTATATTTATCTTCTATAAGTTTTCTTATTAGTATCTTTCCTTTCTTTGAGTGATTTAGACTAAATGGATTCCCTCTCCTTAACGAAGAAATATTCACAGCAAAAGATACAATCTTTTGATCTAAGTAAGGTACTCTTAATTCTATAGACTCCATCATGCTAAAACGATCATTCCGTAACAAAAACCTAGGTAATCTAGATGATATCTCATCTAAAAGAAAAGAATTAGCATGCCTCTCCAAGCTAGAGCTAATAAATGAATAGCTTTGCATAGCCCTAGTAAAGTTATTATTTAATTCATCTCCTTTTAATGAATAAGCAAGTAATGGTGTGATTGCTGAGAAAGAAGTAGGTGAATATAGATTGTAATGTTCTGAACATCCATAAGCAAGTGCTTCGGTAGAGAATAATTTATTAAGGATAAGACCTAATGGTATAAATTTAGAAATTTGATTAATTCTTTGGTTCCAACACATCCCACTAAAGTAACTGTACCCACCGAACAATTCATCAGCAGCACAGCCTGATAACAATACTTTAATACCATCTAATCTCGATAGCTTGCATAATTGTGAAAGGATAAGACCTTCTAATTTATTAGGTTCTTCATATGACCATAAAAGTTTTGGGAGCTGATAAATAGGATTAGGCTCATCCACATTTAAAGAGACTAGATTTAAATTATTAAGAGATGCTATCTTCTGAGGGAATCCAAATAGCTTTGTAGAAGATGATGAAGCATGATATAATTTCTTTTTCTTATCATTACTTAAGTAGGTTGTAATTAGATTAGAATCAACTCCAGTACTAAATAAAAGTCCTACTCCAGCATCAGAAATACAATGTTTATTTACTGATTGATTCATTAAATAATCTAACTCATCAGTTAGATCATTCAATGATCTTTTAGAGTAATAATTATATTTATTTTCATCGACTAATGAGCTAGGATGAAAGTATTCAGTAACAGATTCTATTGAAATAGTATCTACATCTATTTGTATGTATGTACCAGGAAGAATACTTTTAACACTTTTAAAAATTGATCCTTCCAAAGGCATACCGGTTAGAAATAATGATGGGAAAGCTTTTTTTATGTCTACTTCAAGTTTATGTTTATATGGAATAAAAGCTTTTGCTTCAGAAGCTAAAAGAATAGATTTTTCTCCCTCAAAGTCTTCAGTAGAATAGAATAAAGGTTTTTGTCCAAAATGGTCACGGCATAGATATATTTTATTTCTTAATTTATCCCAAAGAGCAAAAGCAAACATTCCTTCTATTATTTTAAGTGTCTCTTCTAACCCTTTATATTTTATACAATTCAAAAGGACTTCTGTATCACCTTTTGATTTCCATTGGAAAGATTTATTAGATTTATCTAATGCTTTTTTTATTTCATTGTAATTATATATTTCTCCATTAAAAACAATAATATATCTCTTGCAAAAAGATTCCATCGGCTGATCTCCTGCATCACTGATATCTTGTATCGATAGCCTATTAAATCCTAATTGAACGTTTTTATCTTGATATATGCCAGACGAGTCCGGACCTCTATAATTAATTATCTTAAGTGCCTCTTTTAATTTTTTTACTGGCGTAGAGTGATTTGATATAACTCCAACAAAGCCACACATTAAAAAGAACCTTCTTTATCAAGAATATCTAAACTAAATTATATCTCATCTGCTGAAGAAAATAGTGTTCTTTGAATACTCTGAGCGCCACTGTTACTTGTTAGATGAACTGCTTTTGCATATTGATCGGCATAAGCACAGTTCTTACAACATTCATTAGGTTCAGGAATTTCGTGTTGATTCATCAAATCAACCATCTCATCAATTTGATCTTCCAGTCCATCAGTAGTCCAATTGTAGGGAACGAGGTACTCATCAAAGTTCATCGTCTTATGGAATCCATCACCATCTCTCTTGGCATTACACACTAAAAAGTAAGACGTTGGATGAACATCAAATCCCATGCCTTTAAGAAGGTAGGCATAGAAGTTCATTTGAAGTTTGTATCCCTCATGGTATGGATCATCTAGATATTCCTGTTTGCTTACTAGTCCATTCTTTGCCTGAGATTTGTAGTCCACAACTATCAATTGTTTAGTTCTTGTATCTAGCCAAATATCGTCTACACCACCCGTCAAAATGATGCTTGTCTCTTTGTGTCTGAGCATCAATCCACGATGAAGAGAGTTCCTCCAGTTATCCATTTCTGGATGATCAAAAGGAACCACATGACCCAATCCGTTAGGGACAAATAAACGATGTGGTGTCTGTGATTCTCTGCACTCATCAAACTCTTTTTTCAGTAGAAAGTCAGTAGTTTCATTGAGTGTCCAACCTGGCGTTCCAGGAGGATCAAGACCCATTACTCGGTCTAGATAGAAGCAACGTTTGCAACTCAGGAAGTTAGAAAAACGACCTCTACTAATTTTGAAATCTGCGGTTTGATTTGGGGTATAAGAAGACGATTCTCTACTACGCACTCCAGTTGCTTTTACAATTTCTTTTTTTCCGTTGCGCTTGAGATCGATCATTTATTTTTATAGATGCTTTTAAAAATAGGATTTGACTGAGAACTTCTGTCTAAGCATTGCACTAGAAGAAGCGAACAATCAACTCTATCAAGGGATCTCAGCACTTTCTAGAAAGCCATACTAGCAAGCGTCTAACATCACAAATCATTTGATATCAAAGCGCGTCTTAGAAGTTTTGTGCAAGGCAAAAATAATTGGACTATTTCACACTAGACAAGGTCTAATCATGCAAATCCTTTGGCAGATGTTTCAGTACGCACTTTAAAATCCCAAATAATAATCCCTCCTTTTGCATTCACGGCAGCGAGAGCGCAGTCATCAGGTCGCCATGCAATTTGGCTAACAAGTTCTCCTGCAAATGCACCTCCTACTGGATCACCTTGACCGTTATTATTGAGAAACCACACAAAAACCGAACCATCCCTCGCTGCTGAAGCCAATAACATTCCGTTATGAGAAAAAGAAAGACTAGAAATAAAATCATTATGAAGAGTTAATTGGCCTGGGACTGTACCTTCAGGACCATTCCCGTGAAAACTCCAAACCGTTACTATTTCACTCCCTCCTGTAGCTAGAAGCGTGCCACTATGATCAAATGCCAGTTGGCTTGGTTTACCAGGATAGCCAGTCATTTCTGAGTCTTGATTAGTTGACCTTCGCCAGAAATGTACAGAATTGTCCTGACTACCGCAAACCACAATGTCACCATTAGGGCTCAGCACCATAGAGATTAGTGAACCTTGCCATTCCAATTTCTGATTCACCTTTTTATTAACTACGTCGAAAAAAGTTACTCGGCCATAGCATGCAGTTGCCAGTTCATTCGACTTCGACCATTCAATGGCACTGACTGTACTTGGATGTTCGCCTGAGCACCATTGCTCTTGACCATTAGCACAGAAAACATAGACGTATCTGGAAAGAGTTACCGCTAAGAAATTGCCGTCAGGAGACCATTTGATATTCTCAGCCCAACCTTTTCCAAGATCCAAAACCTTACTTAACTGACCTTCTTTGCTATCCCATATCAAAACTTGGCCATCCTGGCCTGCAGTAGAAAAAGAATTTCCATCAGGATGAATAGACATTGCAAGTAATCCGCCCTTATGTACCTCCTTTTTATTCCAAATAACATCTCCAGACTTACCCTCAAATGCATAAATCCCACCTACAGAGTCGCCCACCAAAAAGGCTTTACCTTGTAGGACCCATCCGCATGTAATGGCATAGTCCTCAACTTGAGCACTCCACCCCTTGTGAAGCATGCCCTTTGGACTAAAGGCTTCTATACCAGGCAATTATCGAACTCCCTAGACATTTCTTCTTCATCAAGATTTCGACCAATAAACACTAATTGATTGCGGCGTGGTTCACTTCCCCACTCTTTATCAGGCTGAGCAGTGAAAAGCATGTGAACCCCTTGAAAAACCATTCGTCGGGACTCACCCGCATAACTTATAAATCCTTTCGTCCTAAATATATCTACACCTTTTTCTGAGAGGAGACGACTCAACCACTTATTGAGTTTTTCTGGATCAACATCACCTAATCGCTCGATAGCAATTGATCCCACTTCATCATCATGTTCATGCTCTGCAACCCAAGTACGCTCAGCTTTAGGTTGAACCATAAATTCATTTTTGATATCAATTGCAGTTGAAGTAATTGAACTATCAACACGGAATACTTTTATATCAAATTCCTCAGATGTGTGCTGAGTAAACAGCCCAATATGAGTAGCGTTTTGAAGTTCTAAATAGAAAGACTTACGCCCATTCGACTGAAGCTGAAGACTCACATGTTTTCCGATTGGAATTGTGCTTTCTGGATAAAGAAGTTCCGCAGAGTCAGCGTATAGTCTTACGCAAGATTCTGCACCAATATTAAGAGCTGCTTCGTCAATCCCCTGACCTTCCAGAACGACAAGCGACATAGTTGGATCAGGTCCGTCTTCGAGGCTAAGTTCATAAAGACCTTTCTCAAGAGAAAAGACACCTGTCCATTCGAATGGATATTCTGGCTCAAGGAAAGTGGGGCGACGCTTTAACACCTGATCTAGATCAAAAGCACTAAGGTTTAGCACAGTATCAATAGACACCTCAGCTTGCTTACTACGCACAACACGAGCCATACGATTCATATCTCGTAGCCGTGATTCAAGAATATCAAGAGATTCATCAGAAACTAAATCCGTTTTATTTAGGACAAGAACATCTGCGAAGGCAACCTGCTCAGAACTTTCATCACTTCGACCGAGTTGCTGATCAATATGAGCCGCATCAACAAGAGTAACAATGCCATCAAGAGAAAATTCATTACGGATTTCGTCATCCATAAAAAATGTCTGAGCAACAGGGCCAGGATCAGCAAGTCCTGTTGTCTCAACCAACACATAGTCGAATTTATCGCGTCGCTTCATGAGGTTGCCTAATACTCGAATCAGATCACCACGAACGGTGCAGCAAATGCAACCGTTGGACATTTCAAAGACTTCTTCGTCAGCATTAATGACCAGACCCTGATCAATACCAACTTCACCATATTCATTTTCGATTACAGCTATTCGTTTACCGTGTTCTTCACTCAGAATCCGATTAAGAAGAGTGGTTTTGCCAGAGCCAAGGAAGCCAGTAAGGATGGTAACAGGGACTTTGTTTTCTATAGTCATTTTTCTCCTGAGTTTTTAGTAAAGTCAATAAACCCTAAAGTCTCCTAATCATAGTTGATTAGGAGACTTCGAATATGAAAGATCACAAGAACAAAGATTTAACTTTTCAATTAGTTAATAAATCCCACCTATAGGATAGTTGATTACCTGCTTTCTTATTACAGGAACCACCCAAAGAATCAACTATGGTACATGTGTTATGAACAGATACAGAAATAGTATTTCCTGTAAGCATTAAACCATCAACAAAAATTTGTTGTTTTGCGATAGGAGTCGAAGTTTGTCTACTCAAGTTATTCAATAGCTTTGAAGGAGGTTTTTGCTCAGCAAATATAACTTGTACATTCTCTTCTCTAAGCTCTGTTATTACTTTTGAAATGGTCTGAGGCCTAAGACTCGATGAATGACCAAGAAAATCTAATAAGCTAATAGTTTTCAAACCAAAAGCATCCCCATAGTATTCCATAGCTTTATGCTTAGAAACTATCGTCCTTTGATTAGAAGGGATTGTTGCTACTTGTCTTTGAGTCCATTGATCTAAATCTTCTAAAATAGAATTAACAGATTGAGTTCTTTCTTTTATAACTTTTTTAGTTTCTCTATCAAAGAATGAAACTTTCTTGTTGAGATTTTTAGAAATGACATTTCCCATCTTGATGATGTTATGAGGGTCATGCCAAATATGTGGATCTAGTCCTCCATGATCATGGTGATGATGATGATCACCACCTTCATCTGGAACTTGAGCTATCGGTTCAATATCATCGCCTGAAACATCTTTAAAGAAATGCTCATCGGCTTCAAACTCAAAAGGCATATGCTCAGTAAAGAATGCATATTTACCAGCTTTTTTGATTTCAACCTTGAATGTTGTGCTGTCTTTTCTCTCATTAAATGTAAGGACATAGGCTTTTTCCTGTGCAACAAGTTTGTCATTATTGCGTTTAACTTCTGAATTTTTGGACTCTAATAATTCTTCAGCAAGCTCTTCTGATGCTTCAATATCCCCAGATTTAAGGATGACCATTTTCATTGCAGGATCCGCATAGTCGCCATCGACTTTTGCAAAAGACCATTTGTAGGTCCCTGGTAAAAGTTCAAAGACACCAGCCCATTCAAAAGCTTCAGCTCCATGATCATCGTGTTCGTCTTGTTTAGCAGCTGAATGATCGTCGTGATCGTCGTGGTCGTCGTGGTTAGAAGCTGAATGATCGTCGTGGTCGTCGTGGTCGTCAATTTCTATTGCACTTACACCAACAACAACAGTTATTGGATTATTCAGCCATTTTTTCATTGCGGGAGTCATTTCTGTCCCAAGGGTAAAAATCTGACTGGCATTATTTAAAGCTTGGGCCTGCCTCGGAGAAAATTTCACATCATGCACATCCCGACTCCTATCAATCAAACAAGTAACTGGGCTCGAAGGTAGTGAAATTGCAGAAACAAGATCACAAGTTAAAGGTTCAACAGCAACTATTGAGCTAGGCTGGGCTTGAACACTCTGACTAATTCCAGTTAAAAATACTGCTCCAGCTAAAAGAGAGTTACTTAAAATTACTCTATTAATTAATGGTTTTCGTGGGAATAATCTTACTAGGGGAAGCGACATCGGCCAAGCCTTATTCAATGACCAACTAATGATAATCATTATCGTTTTGTATTGGCAAGTATGTTTTGATCTTGTGAACTAATTCTCGCCAATGAGAAGCTTGCTCATGGGCAGAAAGCTTCCACCTCCATTACCCATCCTTAGCCTAATTTTTTCACCCAATAAAAAAAGGACCCCCTAAGGAAACAATCCCTCACAGATCGGGGCGAAAGGCTTCGAACCTGTCACCTAGTGCTCCTAAAGCAAAATCTTGAAAAGAGGTTAAAAAAAGATCGTCAAAAAAAAAAAGCTATACGATTTAGATATCTCATATAACAACAAAAGAGATGAGGCCAGAGATCACAGCAGAAGATGTCAAGAAAGCTCAAAAAGATGCTGAATGGGCTTATACCAATGCAATGGAAAAGTTCTACTACTCAATGTTGGAGATCGTTTTCCTAAGAATTAAAAGTCATTTAAGTGCAGAGGGCTTAAAGAAAGTTTTAGAGATGGACGCAAAGAGAGAACAAAATGAGAACTTAGGTGTTGAATTCAGTCAAAAAACTTGGAAAGTTTTAGCAGAATCATGGGTAGGAGCCGAAGGTCTCGCTATGACAAAAATTGCTGATCTTTATGGGCTAGAGATTTCGGATCTAGATATATCAAAAATCGACAAAATTAATCAAAAAACAAGTACGCCAAGGTGTGAACCCCTCAATTAGAAATTTAGAAGCGCTTTTATTCCCTAGATTTCTTAGCACCCTTATGGCACCTTTTAACTGGTACAAAACTTGAGGCTCCAGTCGAGGCGACAGGATTCGAACCTGCGACATAGTGGTCCCAAAGCACTGGTTCGACTAGAAGTACAAACCTTGAATAGTTAACAAGAATTGGCATTTTTACAAAAATTGAATCAGCAGAAGTTGGAAACCTAATTGAAATTAAGCCGTGATATTTTGCTTGCCACTTGAAATACCACCAACTTTCAATCTTCTGATTTTTCCATCTCCCCAAATCCAGAAAACAGGGTCGGCTGCCTTTGCTTTCTGCAAGTCAGCTTGATGTCTCAAACTAACAGGCTGAAATTCCTTCGTTGGATCGAAATCGCTATCTCTAACCGCCTGATTCAATACAATACTGCCTTCCGGCCCTGAAACAGATCGATGATAAGTACCAATAGGTATCTGGAGAGCACCCATTTTTTGGTTGAGATAAATCACATGATGAGGATCTTCCCATTCGGGATTGAGCAAAGTAAAAGTACGCTTCCCCGCTAAGACAAAATTGTGGTCAACCTGGTGATGATGGACATAATACTGCTCAATTTCATTGTCATTTGGAGGAGAAATTGCACTTCTATGATGAATGACTACATCAGATCCATTAGAGCCCTTAACTCCTGCATCAAAGAAAGTGACTTGAGGCGTTTCCCTAAACATATTCGTGGGGACAAAGTTTAAAGAAATCTTTTTTTTACTTTTCGATTGATTCCACTGAACGTTAATTCGTATTGAGTTATCTAGATTTCTCAAAACAGGACAGTCCTTCGTGGCCCTTTGAAGAACCTTTAATTGATCAAACGCTAAATCACTTGGCATTTTAATTTGTAGCAATAAAGATTCAATCTTGCGTGGACCATGAGTTGTCATCTTCTTTTCAATTTCCACTGTTATCTCACTTAATTCCCAACCTTTTTCTTTTCCTGTAATTCCCATCACCGTAAGGAAACAAGTCCCTACTGCTGTCGCCAGTAAATCAGTAGGAGCAAAATTTTCGCCTTTCCCTGCATGATCAACAGGTGCATCAGTTCTAAGTGTTTGCCCAGAATGCACATGCTGAGCTTCTGTATGCAAATTCCCTAAATAACGACAAAGAATTTTGTCTACACTTCGTAGAGCTTACAAGTAGATTTAGCAGGATGAAGTTTGCATTCCTCTTCCCAAAATAAATCTTGCTTTTGTTGTGGTAATTCATAAGAGAAGTCATGAATATAATCAAGATCTCTCAACGGATTTGGAAAGACTGTAAAAGGAGTTCTTAGTTTCATAATCCTCCTATTCGGTTAATTCATTTATAACACATTCTTATAAATTACATATAGTGCTTTCACGAAAGTATTTAGACTGTACGGTTCTTACCAAGCAAAGTGTTATTAACCGTCTTAAGTGATATTTACCGTATGCATTTCTTCGGTTTACAGCATTATTGATTTATAACATTAGAGGCAGAATAATACTATTCCCACACGGAACATCATGAACACATCGTTATTTGACACAGTTCTCTTCGACTCATACTTTTCTCCGATGAGGACTGTTTATGTTATCTCTGATAGTCAACTAGAGGAGATAAAGAGTAAGCAAAGGCAAGAGGAACTCGACAACCTTAAAGCTGCACGTAAAAGACTTGAGGAGAACTATCAGTCACGTATCAAAATCATTGACGAACGTGAGCATGAACTTCAAGAAGAACTCAAAGCACTAGTACCAGCAAAACAAACCTAAAATTGCTACTGAAGAAACTGAAAAGTGCCCTGTTCAGTTTTAAGGCTTTGAACTAGTCGAGCAATGGGGGTGACTAAATAGGTATAAAGGGGCCTATTCTGGCCCCTTTATTTGTACAATTTCAGATAAATATCGTTAATGACAACAAAAAAGTACCAAATAAAGATGTTTTTAGACATGAAGAAGGGGGACGTATTTCGATGTCCCCCTTTGAGTCCAGCTCTTATTTTAATACCAACAAGCTAGGACTCCTATATAATTTATAATCAACTAAGAACAACGCGCAAAGAGTATAAACACCTCTTTTTGATCATTACTCCCCAACAAAATATTAGGTCAAGGTACATTAAAAGGTGATGGAATTCAACTTACAAGTTCTGCTCAAAAACATAATCTCTTTATCTGCTTTCACTTCCCCACTCGCAAGATAATTCACACTCAGTGAGATTTTCCTTGTCAAGGCGACTTAAAATTCTAACCATATCAACTGATGAGAGGCTTCCATCAGCATTCCACTTAAGAGTTGTTTTTCGCTGAACTGGAATGCATTCTTTATTCACTGGTGAGGGGAGAAATTTAACCTCTTTATTCTCAATACAATCTAAATAGGATTTAGCAGAATGAAGATCTGCTGTGTAAGTACATTTATTTAAAGAACAAGCTCTAAACATTCTGCCAGTCAGACCTTGCAAGCAAACAATTGAGCCTCCATGAGGAGTTGTATGGAAAGGCTTTTGAATGGTCATTACTCACTCTCCATTACTAGAAAGATGGGTAATTATGTATCAATAGCTACTAAACAACAATAGGCCTTAATGCTTGAGCATTAAGGCCTATTGTTGTTTAAGAAGGTCTATTCATTAACACAATCACCCTAAGATCTATTGCTATAACTGAGAGTATCAACTGACAACCAATAGAGGCATGGTTTACAGTCATACCAAGAGATTAGACGAAATCTAAAAAATCCATTCACACAATATTCACAAATTTTCAAGCGAAAGTTTTCAGGCAAACTCTCTTGAGAGAAAAATCATTTGTACTATTGCGAGCCTACTTAACATAAGGCATGATCAGGAACCGGCTTGAAGATTGGCACATCGATGAAGTGCCTTCCTGGTGAAATGAAAATTGATTGGCCAGCTAGGGGTATAAATCAAGGCCAAGAAAAGAAGATTTGATTTCACTTACAACTTCTTCCTCACAACTTCGAAGTTATTCTCATGCAACCTTTTTCATTTTTGAAGACCCTCTCCAATAACTCTGTTCAAATATTTCGAAGAACTCCTCCTCTTGTTTTTGCAATGTCCATCCTTTCAATAGGGGGATTCATCGGATTTACAAGTGCGACAAAAATCTTAGTCTCAGGGCTAAAGCCTGCAGAAGACACTATCACTGTTACTGGAGCAAGTACAGAGCGTATCGAAAGTGATATGGCGAAATGGGACATCAAAGTTCAGACTATAGGATCTTCTCAAATTGATTCCTATCAAAACCATATAAAGTCTATAAAGAAAACAATTAACTTCCTTAATAGCTATGGCCTGAAGACAAATGACTACCAAACAGTAGAATTAGGCCCTGCTACAACGTCAAAGCAAGTCTCAAAAAACAATAAAACTGGTAAAATCATTTCTACTCATTGGCTAACTAGTCAATGGATAGAGATAGAAAGCACAGACGTTGTCAACATTAATAAAGTGCATCGAAAGATAAGCCAATTACTTGGTAAAGGTGTACTTGTAAAATCGAATAGTCCCAAATTTACTTATACCAAGCTTGCCGGGAAACGAATAGACATGCTTGCTAAAGCCACTAAAGATGCGCGTATTCGTGCCGAAGCGATTGTCCGTGAAACAGGCTCGGAGCTAGGCAGCGTAAAGAAAGTAAATACTGGGGTCTTTCAAATCACTGTTCCTAATTCAACCAGAGTTAGTAACTGGGGTTCTTATGACACAAGTACAATACAAAAAGACATCACAGCAGTTATGGGTGTGACGTTTGCGATCAATTAAAAAGTCTCGTCATCTAAAACTCTATTGGAAAAAACAATGAGAAAATTTATGTTTTTTCAATTGGTGCCATTGTTAATCCTTTGCTGATCAGTTGCTGATGATACAGCTCTGCCTGTTCAAGGGGACCTCTCCATACTTCCGCCAAACCTTCACTATCTACTTCGACGGCAAGTGCCCATGATCTTTTTTTACTCATTCCTGGAATGATTGTCATGAGACAATTTGCCACATGTTCAAACGTATTAAAGTTATCATCTAGAACTATTATCCTTGCTTCTGGATATTTCTTTTTTGTTGTCTTTGGATCTAAGACTGTCGTAGTTGAATTCGTTGAAAATTCCATAAATCCATCATGCCTCTTCAAACATTTTTTCCCAATTACCTTTGTGGTTTCCTAACTCTTCAGCTCTGGGGATGAATTGGCACATATTGCTGTCTTTTCTCTGATTCCTTTTCCTTTTAATGAGAATTATACAACACTTTCTCAGTATACATTTGCTAAACTGAAATACAATCCTTGGGATTAGTAATAGAAACTTGATTGAGCTAAAACAAAGGAAATAGATGGAAGAATAAGGTTTTAATTGAAGTGTAATCCTCTAATTATTCTACTAACTGCATGAAATTAGTTCTTGCAGCACCTCTGTTCGTAAAAGATTTTAAGGCCAATTGAGGTAGTGATCCATCAACAAGGCGATACCCCAAATATCGCAGTGACCTACTTCTGAAGACGCCAAGAGACAAAGTTCAAGCGTTAGCGAATACATAAAATAAATTACTGACAATAAAGTTATAATAATTACACTTTAAAACTTAATCTTAAAAAAGAAACTAGAATCAGCAGGATTCAAAATTTTTGCTATATCAATGAAAGGGTTTGGCGATCAGAGTAAATCTCATAAAAAAAAAGTACCATATTTAAAATCTAAACAAAATCATTATCAAATACTACTTCAAGCACTTAAATATCATTCAGAAGGTAATACATCTAAAGCAGAAAAGTGTTATCAATTTTTAATAGAAGATGGATTCAAAGATGAAAGAGTTTTTAACAATCATGGAATGATATTAATAAATCATGGAAAATTGAAAGAAGCTGAATTATCAATTCGTAAGGCAATTGCACTTAATCCAAATGATGCAATAGCACATTCAAACTTAGGAGGAGTTTTAAAAGATCTTGGTAATTTAAAAGAAGCTAAATTCTTTATTCAAGAAGCAATTAAACTCAAACCTAATTTTGGACAAGCCTATTATAATATGGGCTGCATTTTACAAGATCTTGGTGAATTATATGATGCTATAAATTTCTATAAAAAAGCGATAAAATTGAATGATAAGTTTGCCGATGCCAAGTGGCGTTTGATAACTCTTAAAGGAAAAATCTGCGACTGGAGTGATCAAAAAACCCAAAATATTTGGATTGAAAATCTTGGAATTGAGGGCTCCTATACACAACCATTCGGATTATTTTATTATGAAGATAATCCCTTAAAACAATTGCTGAGAGCTAAGAATCTGTATAGGAAGAAATACTATAGGAAATCAAAGGAAATACATAAATTAAATAATAAAAAAATTCGTATAGGTTATTTCTCATCAGATTTCAGAGCACATCCAGTCATGTATTTACTGGCCTCAATACTTAAGTTGCATGATAAATCTAAATTTGAAATATACTTATACTCATTTGCGCCAAAAGAAGATAAATATACTGAGATTGCTAAGAGTTCTGGATGTATTTTTAAAGATATAAAAAATCTTAATGATGTTGAAGCTGTTGAGTTATCTAGGAATGATAAGTTAGATATTGCTATTGATCTTATGGGTTATACTGTTCATAATAGAATGGAAATATTTTCTTACAGAGTAGCTCCAATACAAATTAGCTATCTTGGATATCCAGGAACTCTTGGAGCTAATACTATTGACTATATCATCGCAGATGAAATTATAATACCTAAAAAATATGAGAGTCTTTACACCGAAAAGGTCATAAGAATGCCAAGTTGTTATCAATGCAATGATAATACAAAAGAAATATGTAAGGAGGATATTAGTCGCAAAGAATATAACCTACCTGAAAAAGGATTTGTATTTACTTCTTTCTGTGCCAATAAGAAAATTACTCCAAAAGAGTTTGATATTTGGATGAGGTTACTTACAAAGGTAAAAGGGAGTGTGCTTTGGTTATATAAATCAAATAAATATTCCATGGAAAACTTGATTAAGGAAGCAGAGAAAAGAAATATAGATCCAAATAGATTGGTCTTTGCTAATAAATTGCCATTATTAAAAAAACATCTTGCAAGATATTCTCTTGGTGATTTAGGCCTTGATACCTTTAACTTTAATGGACACACAACCACCTCTGATGCTTTGTGGTCAGGGTTGCCAGTCCTGACCAAAATTGGAGAGAGTTTTGCTGCAAGAGTATCTGCAAGTATACTTACTTCCATTGGTCTTCCTGAGCTAATCGCTAACAGCGAAATAGAATACGAAGAGAAAGCATTATATATAGCAGAAAATCCTGAGAAACTAATAAACTTAAAATCTCAATTAGCTAAGTTAAGAAAAACCTCAACACTTTACAATTCAGAATTATTTACAAGAAATTTAGAGAATAAATTCATGGAATTAAATTCAAACTGAAATTATAGATATACCCCTCCCAAAATTAGCTATAGGAAAAGATTGAATACTCCCCATAGAAAAGCAAACCAGTTTGGTAGCACTAGTTATTTATTCAAAGTTAGAATGGATTCATAAAAAGTTGGAATGATTCCCAATAGCCTTCTCTTAAGTCGATTGCTATTACTAGACTTCTCAACCAGACCAGAATTGTTGAGAGCAAGGAAAGATTTTGGTCAGATGCGATCTATTCATTTATTGATTTCATCTCAAGCCTGACGTTGAAGACTTGGGCTGGATCAACTAGAAAGCAAAAAAGAGTAAAGAAATCATGGCTGAGATGAAGAGATTAGGTATTGGCTAATGAAAATATAACTTTCAGCAGTGGACTAAGCTTTGAGCGAACCGTAGAGATTAACTCAACCTTTACTCAAGTATTCTCTTAAGTTTTGGTGAGAGTAAAATAAAATCATGATCGGAAGTCTTACCAAAATCATTGTCTTAGCAATGGTGGTTTTATTAGTTGGTTCTACTTTTGGTGGGCTTGTGTTCTCTTTAATTAATTCAAGATGAAACGCTTTTTACTATCTTTCCTAACTATTGGGCTTTTCCTTCCTAGCCCCGCCAATGCAGAAAGTATTTGGTTGGTTTTAAAAATCGCTGCTCGTAAAAGCGCAGCCTATCTTGAAAAGATTGAAATGGAGAGCATCGCTCAATGTGAAGAGCAGGGCAAATATTGGAAATCAAAAGATCCAAATAGATTTGAGAATCTAGATTTCGTTTGTTTAAAGGGAAAGTAAAAACTAACACTCTAAAGCTCTAAAAGACTTTAAATACCAGGAACTAGGTAATCCATAGATCTCTCTACCGCCTCCCTTCTCAAGGAGAGAATCCTACAAGATCAGTAGGACGACAGGATTCGAACCGTCCTTTTTCACTGAGATCTATTGCTATGAATAAAGAAATTAACTACTGACTAATAAAAATAGCAACTTCAAGCTAAAACTACGTTTTCGGCGAACCGTAGAGATTTACCTAAACTTTCTCTTACTTATTTCTGTTTACTTTTGGTCAATCATTGCTTCTACCTTCTGACGAAAATGAAATAAGAAACAACTCCTATTAGCAGGACAGAATCAAGTGCGATATGCCAAGGCGGATATAACTGATGCAGTAATTCAAGCATTAAGAGGATCTGAAAAAGTTAAGCAGAATAGAAACAATCAAACTAATAGCAATACAACTAACCACTGGGAAATAAAAGGTTGAGTTTTCACTTTTCAAAATTATGTCGCCAGGCAAGTGACCTAAACCTATTTGCTTGAAGTAAGGGGAAAGAACACCTATAGCCGCAATTCCAAGTCCGAGTGGATTAGTAGTTTTTGCATTTCAAACTAGGTGTCTTATTAACTGAGTTACTTCCAAACCCTTTTCAGGTCTACACTCAGTCGGGTATGAGATCACATTTTTTGCGATAAAGCCTGCCCCGATTGCAACCACTCCTATTACGAAAATCCATTTAGATCTCTCACTTGCCAAAAGGTTTCTCATGGTTTTAAACGAGGTTTCGATTTTTAAATAATCAAACAAATTATAATTCAAGAGAACTAAACAATTAGGACTAGATTCTCAGCGAACCATATAAATTTTCTCAAACGTTCTCTCACTTATTTCTCTCTATTTTTGGTCAGCAATCCTTAAAGGAGAAAGCTCTAGGAAGAACTTAGTTTGTTCTGAATTGGGTCTATTAAATATGTGTACAATATTGAATGTGAATTAGGAGAAGTCATTAACCAATAAATAAAAGCTCCACTGAATAACAAAAAGATTATTCTCGGCCAGAAGTTTTCTGGATAATTCGGATCTGACTTTAGCATTTTTTCTCTTTCATTTAATTCTCCTGTTTATCCTTTTTCCCTTTCCTTATAAGTGGGTTTTTTGGAAAAAAGAACGTCACAAGCCTTCCAAAGAAGTAACTACCTAATAAAACGAACCCTCCTCCTAATGCGTAAAGAAGGTTTGCTTGTGTGGACGTAGCAAGTATTGGGGTCATTTATTTGCCCTTAAGGATGATTAGCACTCGGCTTAGTTGTTTATCATAAGGTCAAGGTTTCATGAGTAATAACGATCAGCCATTTCTTGAAGCATCTTTCTGACGTGTTCATCTTGCGCATTAGTTTCTTCCTTTAGTTTCTCGCATGCACATTTAACTTGCATCCAAACAACTTCCATTACTTCTCTTTCTTCTTCTGAAGGTTGCCACTTAGATATTTCCATATAAGAGATAATAGAAGTAATCAGTGGCATTGCGAATGAATCCCTTCCTTGCGCTGATCCTTCCTCTATTAATTCTTGGATTCATCTACAACCTAATCATCGAAAACAAAGGGCTTTCTCCATGGATGGAACGACTATCCGGTAACAGTGGGACTATCTGGACATACGGAGTCATTACGATCACTATTTTATCAATCTTGAAATACTGGAGCAATAGTTAAATGAAGATGAAATCAAATCTGATTTTCAACTAAATATTCATACCTGAGCAATGCCTCCAAGACTTTTGGTCCTCTTGCCTTGTTACCTAAAGCTGGTGGAGTCAATTTATCTAAAACGGATGCTAAGCATACAATCCAAAGACTCCCTTCACGAACCATTGACGCTTGGCAAATATAGTCTGGTGCCACTTCAATACAACCTTGGGTTCTAGATACTTTTATGCTTTCTAGTTGAGAATAAAGTTCTATATCTAAAAGTTCTGCTTCATCCTTAGAAATTGTTACTCCCTTGGCATAACACTCAAGCAGCATTTGATAGTTCATAAAACCTTTCTAGCGGATCTAGCTCAACTTTTCATGCAGGTTTATCTAAGCCTTCTATTAGGAGGCTGGAAATAAATTAATAGTGAGGCAGTTTTTGATTCTTGAAAAAGAAAATATGGTTGATCTTTGTCATCTTGGCTGTGTTTTTTGAAGTGTTCCTCAGAAAAATCGAATTAATCATTATAAGGTTTTGTTTTCTTAGCCATTATCTTTAATTAGTCGTCATTCTTATTGTTATTCAAATTAAACCAACCTTCTTCTTTCATGCCTTTCGTTATAGCCGTAAAAAGTGCGCCAAGAAAAAAAGATCCTATTGCAGCAAAAATTACCAATGTCACAAAAGGTTCCCAACCACTTGATGCTGTTGATTGAATTGCAGGATCAAATGAGTCCATTCAAAAAATATACACAAGAAATACAAAGTGCGTATTAAAGATAAATAGCAATTTTAGATTAGCTATTTGTTTATTGATAAGATTTCAATTGTTCACAAGTAAAATATAGCTCCATTTCTCCATGAATTGAGAGTATTAAGGCTTTGACTGTTCTTAGATCATGTTCTAATTGATTGCGCTTTGATTCCAAAACCATATAACGTCTATGTAACTCAGAACGTTGCCTAGTGTGATAATCATCTCCCTGAAGGTATTTAGTTTTTGAAAATGAATTTGTCATAGCTTTAATCTTAGTTGTTTTACAGTAAGCCTTTCTGAAAAGCAAAGGTCTCCTCAGTTTTCAATGAGTTCCTAGAAGGATCTCATCAAAGCCCTACTCTTATGTAGTCGAGAAAGAGGCCTGCAGTAAATCCGTCTTTACGCCGGAGTATTTAAACCTCCGCTTTATTACCTCAGTAATTACGCTGAGGTAATAAAGCGGAGGTAATAAAGCGGAGGTAGTTCTAATCTAAGAGTCTATGAAAGGTATAAAAATCAACAAACTCTTCAGAAGTATTAGGTTCACTCATTGGCAATTCTCCTTCAATAATTCTGCCACCTCTTCATTACCTATTTTGAAAGCTGGACGGATTTATAAAATGGCGAGTTTCCTTATTTAATGCAACCCTGTAATTAGTCCTACTTGGATGAGGCCAAGGCATGTCTCAAGAGCCTGAAAACAGCCAAAAAGAAGCTTATTCAGAAATCACAATCAGGCTTCCCGAGCGTATCGTCAGACGCTTTGATGAGCTCAAAGAGCAATGGGGTCTAGAACGCAGAGGAGCAGTAATGGAGAGGCTTCTCGATGAAATTTTTGAAGAAGCTAAAGATAATCCAAAGAGTTAACGTGGAATCTAAGCTTAAGTATTTCTTCCTCTAGTCAGATCAAAATTTTATGGTTTAGATGATAGTCCAGCCAAAAATATTTGATGGTTAAAAAGAAGAAGAAGAATAACAAGAAACTTGGGCTTCAAGGGAGAGAACAAACACCGCATCCAGAAGAACTGGAATCGACAGCAGAAATCCTTACCTCAGTTTTCAATGAAATCGAAAGTCACTCTCTTGGTACTTCCAATGGAGTCCCTGTAAATTTCTACGACTTCGATGCAATGACTCAAGGACTGCAAAGAGGGTCTTTAATTGTTCTTGCTGGTAGACCTGCGATGGGTAAAACATCCTTGGCATTAAACATGGCGAGAAATGTTGCTCTGATACAGGATCTTCCTGTTTGCATCTTTGGTTTAGAGATGAGTAAAGAGCAATACACCTATCGACTTTTATCGATGGAAGTTGGGATTGAAATAGGAAGGCTTAGAACAGGACGACTTCAAGAAGATGAGTGGACAGTCCTTGGAGAAGGCATTAAAGCTCTTGGGAGGTCGCCAATTTTCATTAGTGGGCAAACCACAATCACAGTAGAAGAAATGATTACTAAATGTCAGCAGGTTCAAGAGCAAGAAAAGAAATCTCTAGGGCTAGTAGTTATTGACTATTTACAACTTATGGATGGTAGAACGTTTATCCACGATGAATCTCGAGATGCAGAATTGGGGGACATAGTGATTCGTCTAAAACAGATGGCACAAATGTTGCAAGTTCCAGTCATCGTGATGTCTCAACTTAATCGAGATATTGAATGTCGAGTCAATAAACGTCCAATGCTTTGTGATCTACGAGAAACACAATCGCTAGAAAGTCATTCCGATATGGTGGTTATGATTTATCGAGATGAGTACTACGATCCTGATACATGTGATATTGGGATTACAGAATTAATCACTTGCAAACATCGTAATGGTCCTCTCGGTACTGTGAAGATGTTATTTGAACCGCAGTACACACGGTTTAGGAATTTGGCCGCTTAAAATGAGGGTGAGAATGTTAATCCATCCACACATCGCAAGCTCACTGAGATCCCATGGCAAAACAGGAACCACGCTACTGGCTAATGAAAAGTAAACCGATAGTTATACCAATGGGTCTCGGCGATTCGAAAAAATCTATACTAGCAAAATACTAGCAAGCCGTTTCTGTTAAAAACGAAGAATATCGAGCAATTGTAGTCGTTTTATTTAATTCTCCTGTTTATCCTTTTTCCCTTTCCTTATAAGTGGGTTTTTGGAAAAAAAGAACGTCACAAGCCTTCCAAAGAAGTAACTACCTAATAAAACGAACCCTCCTCCTAATGCGTAAAGAAGGTTTGCTTGTGTGGGAGTAGCAAGCAAGTATTGGGGTCATTTATTTGCCTTTAAGGATCATTAGCAATGGAACTCCAATAATCATTAATGAAGCGTCAATAGCAAGGAAGGTTGTCAGGTTCATTTAATCCATATCCATTGGTGATGGTATTGAAGGTTCAGATTGGGTCTCTGGGGTTGTTTTAATTGACCAGTCTTTAATTGCTGGATTGTCTTACGGATTCAGATCTTTATCTCTTCCTTGGGTGTCTTGTGGACCTTGGCTTCCTGGATTTCAATAATTAGGCTTAGGAAACGAATCTTGAGATACGATTAAACCTAGTCGAGGCGACAGGCTCCTAGCTTTCGCTCTTATGCTCCCAAAGAAGAGGACAGCAAATCCATGTACCAAATAATACTTTTCAAGGTGTAATTTCTACCTTCTTACTATGAATTGTCTATAGTTTTCTTAATCAAGGATTATTTTTCTAATTATCAATTAATAATAAATTGGTTTGATTCTTATTTAAATGATTTTAGCTCTAGCGTCTTCTGAGCTTGGTATCAGCAGCTTCACCATTAACCTCATACTTCTAACTGCTGTGGTTATTTTATTAGCACTACCAACTTTCTTTATGCTTAAGTCAGGCCAGGGGAAATCTGCCTTATAGTTAAGACATAACTTCAGCCAATAAGTTCGAGGTCAAATCATTTAAAATTAATGGCCAATAAGTTCTTCATTTGAATCTTAGTTAGTTGGAAACTGCATTTTCAGTTGAATCTTTTGGGCTTTGGACAACGAATTGACATTCAACAATGTGCCAAGGAACTCACAGATATCGAATACGGAAAACAAAAAGATAAACCAAAAGTAGTCAATCTACTTGAGGTCTAACTACTGCTAAAGCCCTGATTAACCAGGGCTTTTTAGTGTGAAGACAACCCTTAGGCTACTACCTTCTTAGCAGTGTCTTTAATTGCATCAACTGCTTTCTCTACTGTTTCTTTAACAGGATTACTTGCAGATGGAGCAAGAGCTTTCAACTCACTCTTAATAAATTTCTCTCGCTCAAGCAAATGTGTTCTCTGCTTCTCATAAGCGTCCTCTAATCTCTTTCGTTGATCAACTACTGAATCAAGTTCATCTTCATGTTGTTGAACTTTTAATTGAACCATCTCGCTATCAGAGATGACATAGACAGGACGATAGAAAGAAGGAGTAAGAGAGAAACGAGTAACTGAATACATCACTACGAATGCGAACAACAAATTCACTATGCAACAAGTAGTCGTTTCGGATGGTGATATAAGCCGTAGAAAATTATGCGGTATCTACACCGAACTTCGGTCACTACGAATAAACCGGCCAGTAACAACCGAACTATGAAAGTACCTTTTTATCAAAAGAGAAAATCTTGATCTATACAAGGAGAGTTCTGAGTCGTCTATTTACCATAGACGCACAACCAGTAAGTGTTCTTTCCAAAGTGCTCTTTTACTAGGTTGCCTTGCGTTCGACATTGAGAAAGATCAGACATCTCTATTTTTTCCCAAGCAACTGCCATTGCAATTCCATCTCCCACTGAATATCTGGTCCTATCGTGCTGAATTAAAAGCCAAACGCTCTCTGCGTTAGCAGTAGTAGGTAATGCAAGAGCAGCGAGTAAGGGGAGTAGTAAGCGTTTCATTTCTTTAATCCACCTTTTTATCCTTTTTGCCCTTAAGGATCATTAGCAATGGAACTCCAATAATCATTAATGAAGCGTCGATAGCAAGGAAGTTCATTAGGTTCATTTAATCCATATCCATTGGGGAGGTTACGTAGCTCTCTTGTTTTATTGGCTTGCTTTTTATTGTTTTAACTGTGTTTACAACCCACTCTGGAGGGTTCGGGTTGGGGGTATAACCTTCTACTCCAGTTAAATAGCAGAGATTATCGGCCAAAACATAGCCAATATGGTTTGGTTCGATTTTACTTGTACCACCAAAAAGTTGTCCTGGGACCTTAATTGTTTGCTTGAAAGTCTTGCAATTAACCTTAGTGGTACCAGTCCAACTCATTACCCAATACCCATCTGCATTCTCATCTTTTTCTTGTTGTCTACTTGTCCCAACGATGACGCTTGACCCACGTGCTTTGGCATTTGAAGTATCTACTCTCCAAATTCCAGGTTTCAAGTCAATTTCCATCCATACATTTCTTGATTCAGGGATACCAGCTTTAACAGAAAGGGGGCAAGCAAGCGCAGCGATTAGAGGAAGTAAAAAGCGTTTCATAAACTCATTATGCAGCCTTAGCAGATTTATTTCTTTTAGCGTAAAGATCAGCAGTCCCATCAGGAACAAAGCGGACATAACTTTCTAAGTGAACTTCAAGCAAATCATCCATCGCCGAGGCAAAATATGAGATAGGGAAACTAGGCTCTATTCCAGCAAAATTCCAGCAAGCCTAAAAAACGTATAAAATCTCTCTAACTTCTTCTCTCGCAATTGCTGAAAAAGATATTTCCTACTGGCTAATGAAAACAGTACTTTTAACCGTGGACAAGGACTATCTATTCAAATTTTATATACTTAAAAGGTAACAAAGGACAAAATGACCATTAATAAATGGGCAGTAAAAGTATTAACCGTGGCCAGCTCAGGTTTTTTCTTACTGATCATTGCTAAATCAATTACTGCCAAACCAACCTTTCTAACAAACCTGTCAAATCGCAGACTTCAAAATTCAATCGAATCACTACGACAAGAGATGGATATCCCTGGCGCCTCAATCGCAGTAATTGATGACGGGGAGATATCCTGGGCAAAGGGTTTCGGGATAGCCGATAAAATTACTCAACGTGAGGTAACAACGTCTACCTTGTTTACCGCTAATTCAATCACCAAAGTACAAACATCTCTAGCCGTAGTAAAACTACTAGCTGATAAAGGAATCGCGTTAGATGAACCAGTAAACCGTTATCTTAAAAGCTGGAAAATCCCAGAGAATCAATTCACAGCAAAAGTGCCAGTTACTTTTAGGATGCTACTGAATCATACTGCGGCACTTACCTCACCTTATCCAGACGGTTGCTGTGGTCCTAAAGAAATTTTGCCGACGGTAAAGCAGTTTTTAAATGGTAAACCGCCTGCAACGAATCCCCCAGTAACGGTAACCAACGTACCAGGAGAAAAGTTTGCATACTGCAATGGCTGTTACTCAGTGCTTCAGCCTGCTATTGAAGACGTCGGCGACAAACCTTTCAAAAGATTAATGAACGAGTTAGTGATACAACCTGCAAAAATGATGAATAGTACTTTTGACGACGAGTTCTTCCTAGAAGACTCCTCAACGATAGCCATTCCTTACGACAGCGATGGCAGTGTGCATAAAAAAGCCCCAATGCGCAGTACTATCCTCTCCCCAGGTCTACTCTGGACAACAGCGACCGATCTGTCTCTCTTCAATTTAGCCTTCACCCGTGCACTCAGAGGAGAAGGTACTCTAATTAATCAAAAACTAGCTGAAGCTTTAATTATTCCGAGTTCAACGCCGACACGCAGCCTAGGATTTTTTATTGTTAATAAAAATGCTCAGGAGGATTCAAAGGGTGACTATATTTCTCACAGTGGCTCGAATATTGGTTATCTCTCACTTTCTATCATCAGCAAAGACGGTAAGAAGGGTGCTGTAATTTTGATCAACAAAGGACCAAATCCTTTCACAACAACTGCAATACCTGAATATTCCTTTATCACAGACAGTTTGAAGTTGATCAGTAAATACAATCGTTGGGATTAGTAATCAAAACTGGATTGAAATAGAATAAAGAAATAGGGGTGAGAATGTTAAGCCATCCACACACCATCCACACATCGCAATATCGCTGAGAACCCATGGCACAACAGGAAATTTCCTACTGGCTAATGAAGAGTAAGCCAGATATTTTCACCAGTCATAGCAACTGATCTAGTCCATTTACACCTTATTTCTCTTTTGAAAAGAATAGCAATTATACCGGTATTTTTAATATTGATAGCGTGCTCAAAGCCTCTAGCCAAAGAGAGTGTAGTTATTAAAGATTGCTATGACGGAGATACCTGCACCACAATCACTGGAGAAAAGATCAGACTTGCTTGTATCGATACTCCAGAGCTTAAAGAAAAAAGGGCAGATCCAATCCCAGCCAAAGCAGCTAGAGATTATCTCAATGGTTTAGTAGCTGGAGAAACACTCGACATTCGACGCATTACCAAAGACCGCTACGGAAGAACAGTGGCTGAACTATCTATAGATGGAATGAATATTCAAGAACATTTAGTTGATAAAGGCTTAGCAACCATCTATGAAAGATATGCAAGTCAATGCGACTGGTCAAAGCAAAATAAATGAAGAGCATCCCTCAAAATTTTCACACATACTGAAGAAAAAATTAATCCAACTTTTTAACTTTCTGAAACCTTCGATTGATTAGAAGACTCAAAAGATAATGCATCAACATATCCTGAATAAACAATTGTGCAAAGCAATGTAGAAACTAAAGTGCCTGTTACTGCTATGAAGTAATTCATCGCAAAGCTATCTAGTGTATCCATACTAATCAATCCGACAACAAAGGTTATAACAAATATAAATAACATGTACAGAATAAAGATAATAAAACAAGAAAGAACTGCTTTCCCTCCATTAAAAGAAGAAAGCTTGCCACTTCTTCTCAAACTCTGACCAATGCGCGACTCCTCAAGCAAAGCAATCTCAGCTGAATAAATATACTTTATAGCCAATAATAAACCGGGTATTATAAAACATAAAGTTCCTAGCAAAACCCAAAATCCAGCAACAAATTGCGTAGACCAAACCCTCCAAACGTTAGCAAATGATCGAGTCCCGAAAACCTTCTCTTTTCCAGTGATAATAAGAAGAGTAAATACACCTAAAAATATTATTAAATTGCCTCCAATATATAAATCTAACCTTACTTGATTAAGGATCTTATCAGGATAAGTGGTTGCATAAAGAGCTGAAAAAACGTCAAAAAAGCCAAGGCAAAGAAGATATGCAAGCCAGAAAGACTTTTTCTCAAATAAAATATTGATATGCCGTATCCCATCGCCTATAAGTGCTAGAGAACCTTTTGGATTATTCAAAACATAAATGCAAAATATACTTTATAATATTAGTTGATGAAAATAAAAATTTTAGTTGAAATAGAATAAAGAAAAGAGATGGAAGAAGGAGGTTTCATTCCAACTCCATTCCAACCATCAAGTATCGCTAAGATTACAGACTATGACTGAAATTAACTACTGGCTAATGAACAAGTGCATTTGAGTGAGGGAAAGCGATTACAAGGAATTCGCAAAATCCATTCACACAATATTCACACATTTTCAAAGGAAAGAAGGGTCTAAAAGTGATGGTCGATAAGAAAGTAAGAAAGGTCTTTGTTCACTCTTAACTGCAGTAATTACATCTTCTCCTGTGTGCCAAATCCATTGTTGTTGAGGCGATCTTCCGTCAACATCAACGCTTGTTCCAACAGGAGGACCAAAACGATGTCTTAAGCCCGCTAATACTTCAGTCATGTTTTCATAGTCCATTTCATAAGCAAGCTGTTTTAACCCATCCTTGTCTTCAACACGAACACGAAGACTATTCACAGGTAACCCGCTCATCTGAAAATCTCTAACTTCAAAAAGACCCCTATTTAAATCTTCTTGAACAGGAGTCAAGGAAACTCCAAGATGGCTCTCTACACTTGAGAGATCCATCCCCCACGACAAACCTTCAACACAAGCCATCACAGGTTTAGGCGTTAATTGAATAAACAAAAGCAGAACTGCTATAGCAACGTATCTAAAAACCTTCATCATCTAAATGCGATTGCGCCTTTCTCCAAAAGAAACTAGTCGGATTTAGAGGAGAAGTTTATCTTTTGTGAGCTATCAAACTTAAAATGGTCAAAACCTCCTAATGGGGAAAAGCCCTCGCTAACTCATCTCTTTAAAAGCCAGTAGCCATCTCATTCACACATTATTCACACACCACAATTCCTGGAGATCTCTTGATATGACTGAAATTAACTACTGGCTAATGAAAAGTTAAAAACCTTTGATACCAATCGGTCTCAAGGAATCGACAAAACCCATGCCAGCAAAATACCAGCAAAGTGAAGTGGGCTTCTTACAACTCAAGCTGGATTCCCAATTACCACTTCTGATCTTTCGTCACGCTTACTGTTGACCTACCTCCTTCTAACCAGGTGGAAATTGCAAAATTCTGAATTACATCTCTTAAAAACTTTGAGGTTAATTGATTCTCAATATTTTCAATTGTTGAGATGGCAGCATCCAATGAAATCTTTCGGACTTCTGTTATACCTTTTGCCTGCATACCCACCTTTGAGTAGAAATCCGTTAATTCTTCCAGCGCATTATCTTCTTGGAAGTTCCCTACATTCCATTTAGGAGGAGACTTATGAGCCAAGTGATAAGTAGCATGCATAAATAGGTATTCAACTAAAGTTGCATTGCGTCTAATCATTGTTTTTCTCCAAAGTAATTCACCGTAATAGGACTCTTTCCTTTTTAAAGAATCTTTTGCGATGCCAATCTTCAAAAGTCTGGGGAAGTCTTTAACCTCATAAATATAGATCTCGTAATCTTTCTCTGATTTTGCCTCAAGAATAAATTGCCAATCTCCATCTAGTATTAACTCTCCAGAAGTTAAATTGATCTGCCAATTTTTTGGAGGAGTGATTATTTCTATGGAAGATTGAGTTTTAGATTGATTTAGTTTCTTTTTTTTAGAATTAGTTGTTTTTGGCTGAAGCTTTTTCTGACTTTGCTTTTCAAGCAGAACTCTAGATTTATCTATACGAACACGAAACTTGTCAACATATCCTTCTCTCGCTCGATCCCAGTTTCTAATTCCTTTTGAACATCCAAGCTTTTTAGATATTTCACAATATTGAGTAATTAAATCGATATAAAACTCACAAACCTGAATTTCTTTTTCATATAACTTGTCTTTTCTAAAAAGTATTGCTGCTCTCTCAAAATAAGCTGGAGCAGGAACGTTTCCAGTCGCATACATTCCCGCCAACTCTGCCTGACAGCAAGCAAGCATTTTCCCTAAGTCTTGCTTCGCCTCTTTGTCGTCGATTATTTGCCAAGTTTGCTTGCCATCAAGAAGAGTTGCTCCCCCAGTTAATTCACCAAGAATCTCACCCCAAGTTTTCCCACTATACTTTTGTAGATATTCAGTTGAACTAACACTTTTATATTCAACCTGATCATTCTGCGCTCCTCTTAACAAAATAAGTCTTTCCCAATCTGCCAACATCGAGTCAGAAGGTGTAATAGAACCTTTATATAAATCTGACCCGCTACCTAAAGGGATCCCTGACTTCTTGATTATTTCCCAACGTTCCTTTCTAGCAAGGCTTTGATCTATTTCAGGTAAATCAATATCAGATAATTCAACTAAGCCACCATCATCCTTAATACTTTTAATAGGGAGAAAAATGGCCAACAAAGCATAGATCACTAACGACAAAGGGAAAATTACAGTCCCAATAACAAAACCAATTCTCCAGAGATAAGCATTACCGCCCAATGCCCCCCCAAGACCACTACAAACGCCAGCGAGCAATGCACCTTTTTTTAATCTAAAAATCTTCAAGGCTGAAATAGTTATATCTATCTATTCTTACAATTAAAATCACTGTAGGCTTTCCGCTTGAGTAAAACACTCCAGGAAGGCTCATACTAGCAACAATTTTCGCTGAGATCCCTTGATATGACTGAAGTTAACTACTGGCTAATGAAGAGTGAGCTTTGAGCGATACCAAGGGATCTCTCTTTTTGAGGAAAATTTATTCGAACTTTATTCGAACTTCCTCTTACTTCTATATAATTGATGTATACCTTCTAACTGATTATAAATAGCTAACAATTGAGCACTAATATGATCAATATTTTCAATCCCATTTAAGTCAAAAATAATCCTTTCAATTCGATTCTTTGATTCGATTAAAGCATGGCACTCTCTAGTTCCTGGTTCGTATAGCATTAGCTTAAGCACTCAACTTGAAGAAAAATATTTAATAAATAAAGCTATAGGAAAGATGTCAAAGTTAATATAGAAACTCCAATCATAGCCAATCTGCCATTAAAGATTTCAGCTTTTCTAAGATTAGAGAAAGACATGGTTCTAAGCTAATAAGTCTTAAACACTAATTAAGTTAACAAAGTTACAGAGAACATATCTGTAGCTATTGATGCTCTTGTTTATTAACAGCGAAAAAATCCAAATATGAATATCCTATTTAGTATCTCTCCCTACATAATTCATCACAAAGATGTCAGTCTTTAAGGACAAATACTTTCCATAATATAATTTTGTTGCATTAGATACATCTTCAAAAAAATAGATTATTATATTTATTTCAACCTAAAAGTAACACCATGGAAGCTATAAGTCTGAAGAAGCAAAATTCAATAAGAAAAGCAATTATTAGAAAATTTAAAGAAGCCAAGCCATCTGCAATTACCTTTCAAATGAATACTTTTCAGCCTTACCTAAAAGTCAATCAATCAATCCTTAAGAAATCTCTTTAAACAATGGATGACAATCAAGACATTCATGGGAAAAGTCCTCATCTTTACGAAGAGATCTTATATTCCGAATACTTAGACCCATATGAAGGTCTTTTGAACCATTCAAAGATACCTAAAGTCTTAGAAGAAAAGGATGAAAATTAGACATACTTCATAGTCTTATTCGAACTTCCTCTGTTTTGACAAGTTATTAATCACTCCTCATCTAAGCCTTGAGCTTTACGGTTTTTATATACTCGCCAAAACCTATACCAAGAAAAAGCAAGGCTTTTCTATTCCCCTTTCTAGCTGTTTTTGAAAGTCTCTTCGATTTGAGTAAGAATAGAAAAGAGAATGCAGGCAATTCTTAGGTTTCAACACCGAGAACAACCTCTAAGTATCACAATTAAAAGCTGAGATCCTATGGCACAACAGGAATGTAACTACTGGCTAATGAAGTGTGAGCCTTGAGTAATAGCAAGCACTTGAATAATGAAATTATCATCTCTTCAGCAATACGGGATCGTTACTACAAATTATTGGGCGTTCACTCTGACAGATGGCGCACTTCGCATGTTGGTGGTTTTTCATTTTCATCAACTTGGCTATACAGCTTTAGAGATTGCATTTCTTTTTTTGTTTTATGAGTTCTTTGGGGTCATTACTAATCTCTATGGCGGCTGGATTGGTGCTCGATATGGCCTACGACTAACTCTCTGGGCAGGCACACTTCTTCAAATCAGTGCTCTTTTGATGCTGGTTCCTGTTGCTGCAAGTTGGCCGAAATTTCTAAGCGTTAGTTATGTCATGGTTGCGCAAGCAATTAGTGGTATTGCTAAAGACCTCAACAAAATGAGTGCAAAGAGTGCTATCAAAACAGTCGTACCTGAAACCCCTGAAGAAGAACAAAAAGGGAAAAGGAAGTTGTTCAAATGGGTTGCTGTTTTAACAGGATCAAAGAATGCACTAAAGGGTGTTGGGTTTTTCCTAGGTGGAGCATTACTAACTGGCTTTGGTTTTAATAAAGCGGTTGGGGTAATGGCGATTGGCTTGGCGTTGTCATTTCTTATGACATTGATCTTGCCGGGTGATATTGGACGGATGAAGGAAAAACCAATATTTAAGGACCTTTTCTCAAAATCAAAAGGAATTAACACTCTCTCGACTGCACGTTTCTTTCTCTTCGGAGCTAGAGATGTGTGGTTCGTAGTCGCATTACCTGTTTTCCTCGAGACATCACTTAATTGGAACTTCTCTGAGATTGGAGCTTTCCTAGGCCTATGGATTATTGGCTACGGTTTTGTACAAGCATTGGTCCCAACTTTAAGAAATCTTTGGGGGAAGAAGTCGAGCCCAGGAGTTTCAACGGTTCAGTTCTGGAGTGCTTTGCTGATGGGGATACCTGGACTAATAGCCATTGCATTATGGAGACAGAATGATCCAAGCATTGCCATTACTGCTGGTTTAATTGCGTTCGGAATAGTTTTCGCAATGAATTCTTCTATCCATTCATTCATGGTTTTGGCTTATACAGATGTTGAGAATGTAAGCCTCAACGTTGGCTTCTATTACATGGCAAATGCGGCAGGCAGGCTTCTTGGGACGCTTCTTTCAGGAGTTTTGTTTGTACTGGGAGATACTCCTTATTTAGGCATGCAGATTTGTTTGTGGTGTTCCAGCTTATTTATCCTCTGCTCATGGTTGAGCAGCCTTCAGCTTCCTTCACTAAAGAACTCTGGATGTGTTAATTAAATAGTCTCACAATCCACACATCGCAATATCGCTGAGATCCCATGGCACAACAAGAACCTAACTACTGGCTAATGAAGAGTGAGCTTTGAGCGATACCAAGGGATCTCTCTTTTTGAGGTAAATTTATTCGAACTTTATTCGAACTTTCTTTAACTTATTTGTCTCTACTTTTGGCCGACAATTTCAAGAAAGAATCAACCCTGACGTTGCTTGTTACGTGGTTTTTTCTTGTTAATTACGTACAGCCTGCCTCTCCTTTTAACGATTTGGTCGTCTGGATCAATTTTTTTAACTGAGGATCTGACTTTCATGATTCTTCTTAGAGAAAGGAGTCAAAACCCAATTATACACAAAGTGATAACGATAACCATTTTCGTTTAAAGTTATTAGCATAATTCTGAGCAAAGCATTTAGTTGATGGAATCTAAATTCACCTGGTATGAATCAAACCAGCTTCAAGACTGGATCGTCAGTAAGAAGCCTTTCTACCCAAATCTTGACGAATGTATTGTCTGGGTAGAAGAAAAATTGAAAAGAGAAGGATCAAGCTATGAATTAACAAGAGAAGATCTTGAAGACATAGAAATCGCCCATGAATTTCAAACTAGTGATATAAATTGATAAGGCATCTTTTAACATTTAAGCGACCTAGTACTCCCAAAGTATTCTGACTGTTTTTCGCACTAAATAATCGGTCACCAGCGTGATTTATAAAGTTATTACTTGGTCAGGCATATTTCCACTTAACGCTTTATATAACTGCGGGAAGCAACCTACTTGAACCCCCTCTACTGTATCTTTTGGCTCAACTTCTCCTGTCCCACATTGCTCAAAAGTTCCTTCGGCTAGATTTCTTCTCACAGCACATTGATCACAAAGCATTAGCAACATTCCTTTTTCCTTCGCAATCTTTGAAACACGTTCGCCAATTGGATCTCCCTTTCTCATACAGCAAGTATTGTCATCGAAGAAGAACATTCCAACTACTTCAACTCCGTGAAATCCACCTTCTAGTTGAGGAAGAATCATCGTGGCCAACTGAAAAGTTGAGGCCATGTCAGATCGAAAGACATAGGCTACTTTCATGGTTGCTTAAAATAGGAATGATTATCATTTTTATATTATTTACGTTAAATTTAGCTGTCTGATTTTATGCGCGTCTAAAAACAAAAAGCCCTGCGAATAGAGTAAAGAAAAGAGATGGAAGAATGAGGTTTCATTCCAACTCCATTCCAACCATCGAGTATCGCTAAGATTACAGACTATGACTGAAATTAACTACTGGCTTATGAAGTGTGAGCCTGCTTTGATAACAATGGATTTCAGCTTTTGATCAAAATCTATTCGAACCTTATAAAGATCAAGCAAAGCCTTTAACTCCTTTTTTAGATTGATACCCTGCTTGTAAAAATTGAGTATTATCACTCCCTACATCATAAAGAGTGTAATTTTTTCCGGCACCAATTCCGATTACTATTTTTTTGGGAATTTTCTGCTGCTGCTTACGATTTCCACTTAAATCCATTACATCTGATTCAACAATTGCCTCTGTTAATTCCCAATAAAATTGATGAGTACTTCTTGCAGTAAATAATCTATTCACATTCAGACGGGTAAGTCTATCAAGAAATGTTAAGGGGGGAGTAGTCATTGATAACTCATCACCTACATCTCTTGAACTACCATGAATCAATCCACAATCAAGTTCAACAAATCCAAATTCAAGTGATGCCAACCAACTGAGATATGCTTGATCGACCGCACTCAAAAGCGAGTTAACAACTTGTTCCCCTCCGTTAATTCTTAAAGCTTCAGCTTTTTGATTTCCACGATAACCACTTTCCGCAAGTAATTGCTCTTCCCACCAACCATATATACATTGAGGTTTTAAATCACTACTAATAGGATTTATTAACCTATTTAAAAGTCGATTACAATTTCTATCTGGACCAATCATATCTCCTAAGACAAATAAAGCTTTATCCCCTGGAATCTTCCTTAAATCTCTTTGAATAAGTTCATAAGTTTCAAGGTCTCCCTTGAGACCACTTACAAGTGCCCAACGTTCTATCATCTTTCACAAACGTGGCTGGCATCTTCAGCTTGTTCCGCAAATTCAAAGCCATTTATTAAACGCCATGCAAAAATAGGAGGGAGACCTGAGTCTATGATTGACTTACATGTACGTTCAATATCATATGAAACTTCTCTAATTTCTACTTCACAGGTATTGTCGTTATAAACCACATACGTAGCTTTAATGCCCCCATGCCTAGGCTCACCAACTGAGCCTGCATTAACTATTCTTCTCATTGGTAAATCCATTCCTTGTTGTTCTTGAATACCTTTAGATGAGGCATTTTGTATACGAAAAGAAATTGAGCCATTTGTCAACTCACGAATATATGGCTGATGGGTATGGCCACAAAACAATGTTTCTGCTCCAGACATTTCAACTCTTTCTAGAGCTGCGAATGCATCCATATCAGGGAGGAGATACTCATGTTGACTATTAGGACTGCCATGAACAAAAAGACATTTATCTTTTCGTATTGACGTAGGAAGACTTGCTAGGAACTCTTTATTTTCGTTAGTTAATTTATCTGTAGTCCATTGATGTGCAAAATGACCACGCTTCTCCGCAAGCTGGGATGGATAACTACAATCACAAGCATCTAATCCGTCAATGATATCTTCATCCCAACAACCTTGACACGTTTGAATACCTTTTTCTCTAATTAACTCAACAACTTCGTTGGGTTGGGGGCCATATCCAACCAGATCTCCTAGGCAGGTGATATTTTGAATCCCAAGATATTCAATGTCATTCAAGACAGCCTCTAATGCTGGGAGATTTGCATGTAAACATGAAATAACAGCTTGATTCATAGATCTATTTTTAACCTATAGGTTGTAGTTCTGAACTTCTAAGAGAAGCTTGATGGTATGCCAGAACTGAGTCATCCAGAAGACAATGATTGATTGTCGATTGAATTAAGGCAAAGTCAAGATTCTTTCCCTGAATAACAATTTCAGAATGTCGTTCGGGTCTCCCAGTGAGGGGAGCAACTCCATTTAATGGTAGATATTGAGATCCTTGTTGGCTAACAATCCAATTGAAAAACATACATCGTCCATCAGGCAAGTTCATTAATGCTTTTGCTCTGTAGACATCTCCATAAGCTCCATTGACTAGTTCAAACCAAAAAGTATTGAGACTAGGAGGATCCCAGATACATCCTTGAAGATTTAAGTTGCTGGATTCAATTTTTTTAAAATCTAGTGTGTCTTTTGTTGGCAATTCAATATCACGACCAAAATGAAGATATCTATTTGGTTGTAGTTTTAATATTTCAAGCTCATGTAATACACGTGGATCTATTCCCGAAACTCCATTTTGGCTAGGAAGCTTGAACTGCGGAAGTTCGATCAATAGAAGAGTATTCTCTCTAATTGAAATGGATGATTTATTTGAGTTGGATACATCTATTAAATGTGGAAGATGGTCTTTTAGAAAAGCAGAGTCAATTTTTGAAAATTTTACTTGTTCTAAATCAATATCTGAATATCCATTTAGACGAATATAGGCACAAGAACCTTTGTGATTCTTAAACGTATTAAGAATCCAATGAGTTTTCCCGCATCCTGGCGATCCTGAAATTAACCAAGCCTGCCCCATACTCCTTCAAAACCCTTTGTATAAGAATATACACCCTAAATTAAAATGATTATCATTATTGTTTTCAAGTATGGATAATGCATGGCTGTTTGACTACCCCTACCTCCTAGCAGAATGAAGACAGAACGGACTAATCGATTTCGCTGACCACCTACTCCAAATTAGATAGAGTAAAGAAAAGAGATGGAAGAATGAGGTTTCATTCCAACTCCATTCCAACCATCAAGTATCGCTAAGATTACAGACTATGACTGAAATTAACTACTGGCTAATGGAGAGCGAGCCAAATATCTGTGGGCTAATGAATCTAGCGATTTAACTATATTTATAGTAATTAAAAAACTATTGGGCTATGGACAAAGAAACTCTCCTAAGACTTGCTCAGCCTGCAGCCACTTCCTTACTTGCATTGTCAATCTTTAGTATCCCAATGGTCGCCATGGCTGGATTTGGTGGAAAGGGAACTTTGGACAATCCCATTTATGTACGTTGTATCTGGAAGGCTGGCGATACAGACTCAAGCATGACCACATGTAGAGGGTAAAAGGAGTCTGTTCAAACTCTGTTCAAACTTCTTAATTTTCACGATATCCCTCTGATACAAACATGTCTAAAGAAATTAACTACTGGCTAATGAAAACACTCATTTCAAGCTAAGACTACGTTCTCAGCGAAACATAGAAATTTACCCAAACTTTACCCAAACTTTCTCTTACTTATTTCTCTTTATTTTAGGAATTATCCTTATTCATCAAAGACGACTACTCACAATGCTTTTAAAAATGCAAGAGAAAGGTCGATAGAACAAAATAGTGATTTTAAAAAGAATCTTTGAATATTTTTTCTATTAACAATTAAAGTAATAGATATCTCTGTGCAAGAGGTAAAGATTCAGCTGGTTCACAAGTTAAAAGTTCACCATTTGCAAAAACTTCATAAGTTTGAGGGTCAACTTCTATTTTTGGCCTTGCATTATTGAGTTTCATTGATTGTTTGGATATCTCTCTTGTGTTTTTCACAGCAGCATAAGATCGTTCTAATTTAAGTTGTTCTGGTACACCTGCATTGATAGCAGTTTCACTTAAGAAAGTGAGGCAACTAGAATTTATAGCTTTCCCAAATGCTGAAAACATTGGTCGGCCATGTACAGGTTGAGGTGTTGGTATTGAGGCATTAGCATCGCCCATTTGTGCCCATACAATAGATCCCCCTTTAATTACCAAATCTGGTTTTATTCCGAAAAAGCCTGGTTTCCAAAGTACTAAGTCAGCAAGTTTTCCAACTTCAACAGAACCAACATGACTACTAATTCCATGCGCTATTGCAGGGTTAACGGTCACCTTTGAGATGTACCTTTTAATACGATGATTATCATTTCTGCCATTATCTTCTGGTAAAGCACCTCTTTGAACTTTCATTTTATGAGCAGTTTGAAAAGTTCTACTAATAACTTCTCCAACTCTTCCCATAGCTTGAGAGTCACTAGCAATAATAGAAAAAGCTCCTAAATCGTGGAGTATGTCCTCAGCAGCAATAGTCTCTCTACGTATTCTGGACTCTGCAAATGCAACATCCTCAGGAATTTTGGGATCCAAGTGATGGCAAACCATCAACATATCTAAATGCTCTTCAAGAGTATTTAGAGTGAAAGGTCTAGTCGGATTTGTACTACTTGGAATAACATTAGATTCTCCACAAATCTTGATAATGTCAGGAGCATGACCACCTCCAGCTCCTTCTGTATGGAAGGTATGAATTGTTCTTCCTTTTATTGCCCGAATCGTATCTTCAACAAAACCAGCCTCATTTAAAGTATCTGTATGAATACAAACTTGAACATCTAACTGATCCGCAACACTTAGGCAAGAATCAATACAAGCCGGTGTCGTTCCCCAGTCCTCATGAAGCTTTAATCCACAAGCACCCGCTCTCACTTGTTCTTCTAATGCTGATTTATTCGTTGCATTACCTTTTCCAAAAAATCCCAAATTAACAGGAAATCCCTCCGCTGATTGCAGCATTCTTGAGATATGAAATGCTCCTGGTGTACATGTCGTTGCATTGGTGCCTGTTGCTGGACCTGTCCCTCCTCCGAGCATTGTGGTAACCCCACTAGCTAAAGCAGTTTCTATTTGTTGTGGACAAATAAAATGAATATGACTATCAATAGCTCCTGCAGTAATAATATTTCCTTCTCCTGCTATTGCTTCTGTACTAGCTCCTACAATAATATTGACACCTTCTTGAGTATCTGGATTCCCAGCTTTTCCGATACCTGAAATTTTTCCGTCTTTAATACCAATATCAGCTTTAACAATTCCCCACCAATCAAGAATAAGTGCATTGGTAATAACTGTATCTACAACTCCATTATCTCTAGTTTGTTGTGATTGTCCCATCCCATCACGAATAACTTTGCCTCCACCAAATTTAACTTCGTCTCCATAGTGAGTATGATCTTGTTCAACTTCGAGAATCAAGTCTGTATCAGCAAGTCTAATACGATCACCTTTTGTAGGGCCATAAGTCTCGGCATAAGCTTGACGTGAGATTTTGAAAGGCATTTAATTAATGTAGTGAATCGTTTATAAGTCCGTTGAAGCCAAAGACCTTACGGTCTCCTGCGTAAGGCACAAGATCAACCTCTCTCTGATCACCTGGCTCAAACCTAATAGCAGTACCAGCTGGGATGTCTAACCGCATACCAATAGATCGTTGACGATCAAATTCCAGGCCGTTATTAGATTCAAAGAAATGATAATGAGAACCTACTTGAATTGGTCGATCGGAAATATTAGCGACTTTAAGAGTTGTGACGTCTCTACCTTGATTTAATTCGATGAAACCATCTTCGGGAATAAGTTCTCCAGGGATTACATTTGACATGATTTTAATTAACTAATTGGATTGTGAAGTGTTACCAGTTTTGTTCCATCTGGGAAAACGGCTTCTATTTGGACTTCATCGATTAGCTCGGGTACACCCTCCATAACTTGTTCTTTTGTGAGCCATGTTGTCCCCTCAGTCATTAAAGTTGAGACATTTTTTCCATCTCTTGCACCTTCAAGTACTTGAAAGCTAAGCCAAGCAACAGCTTCTGGATGATTTAATTTAAGTCCCCTTTTCAATCTTCGCTCTGCAAGAAGAGCAGCCGTAACCACAAGTAATTTGTCTTTCTCTTGAGGACTTAAGTACATTTTTTAATTATTACAAAATCATTTTACTGGGATTCAATTCCCGAAAAGTTCATCATGGACAATCTGTATCTGTTAATGCATTCTCTTGCATAGGCCAAATCCTCATATAATCAGGAATAGTAGATTTCCTTATAACTCGTGTAAGACTCCAAATTCTATAAAACCAAAATCGAGCTGATTGCGTTGATGTACCTCTATACCTTGCTGAAATACCATTATCAAGCAGGCTGCAAGTCATGAATCCTTCAAGCCCTTCTCTTCGTTGACGACATTCTTCTAATAATTTTGATAAGGCTTGTTTGTTTGTACTTTTGGGTGTTACCCATGTTAACGATCCAAATACTGGCTGATCATCTAAACCATGAATTGATTCAAGCGCATTACCGGAAAGTTCTAGTCGGTCACTGAATTCATATTGCTTCCCCTTGCTACTCTCTCTAAAGATCTCTAAAGAGGACCTCCATACTCCAGATCCAAGTTTTTCTCCTATCGCAGTTCGTCCTAAGCGAACCAAATCAACACATAGGAAACTTGATGAGTTATCCAACTTAACAGTCATATTCTGTTCAAAAAGCCCCCCTTCATAAATAATTAGTTCTTGAGGCATCCATTCAAAGTCAGCATTTTTTTCAATATTAAAAAAACAATTTTGATTTGACCAGATCCCTTCTGGATTCAATTTTGATCTACCTCTACTTCCATAAACTTTTTGAGCTGCAACTGAAGAACATATTGCACTACTATTTTCTTCAGCATTTACATTTATCGTTAGTTGGTCACCTCCCACAATCCCTCCTGCACTGTGAAGGATGGGAACTTCACACCTCCCATCCTCTTTGTTGTTGAACACTTTCATTATTTTTAGAGGAGCTTTGCACTTGGCTTGATGGATAGTTATTAAATTGTCAATGTCTCTGGATCCTGGCTTCTTAAAAAGTCTTAGATCACAAGTTCCATGCCATTTAGAAGTCATTTATTCGTTGTATCATTTAAATTAGAAAAATATTGAGGAAATAAGAATTCTCTAATCTTGTAGATATAACCGTTAAAATCTAAATCCACAACTAATTGAAATGTGTCAGAGACATTAATCTATCTCACAGAGAGAACAAGTACACAGGCCAACGAAAATTGTCTGATACTATCTTTATCTGCGAAAGAGAGGGGCCAACTACGAGGGAAGCGATCCACCTTAAATGGAATTGAGGTTATTTTAAATTTACCTCGAGGCGGCGGCAGGTTGATTCCTGGAGAGGTTTTAAAAAGTGAAGATTCATTATTTTATGTAACCATCGAGGCCGCTAAAGAGGATTTAATCAAAGTAAGTTCAGACAATAGATTGAAATTATTAAAAGCTGCATATCATTTAGGTAATAGACATGTTGAGATAGAGTTTCATGAGAGAGATATATATTTACTAAACGATGTAGTCATGAGAAAAATGTTAGAACAACAAGGATTCGAAATAGAATTTGCTCAAGTTGCTTTCTCTCCCGAGATTGGTGCTTATACATAAAATTCTTGATAAAATCAATTAATGCAACTTGAGTTTTTACAATTATTAAGTCCATCATTACCAGTTGGTGCTTTTAGTTACTCAGAAGGATTGGAGTGGCTTGTTCAAAATAAAAAAGTAAATAACGAGACAACTCTTTTTAATTGGATTGAAAGTGAGCTTTCTAGAGGTCAGATAACAATTGAGGCAAGCTCAATTTCTTATATAATGAAAGATTTAGTTAATTGGAAGAATAATCGAGATATCCAACATAAATTTGTTATTGAAGAGTGGAATTCTTGGCTTAGTTCATTAAGAGATTCTCCAGATATTAGATCTCAACAAACACAAATGGGTGAATCTTTATTACAGCTTCTCATTGATCTAGATCACCCTCTTCCTGACAATGAAAAGAAGTTCATATGGCCGATAGCTTGGTCTTGGGCTGGAGTATGTTGGAATATCCCCCCAATTGATTTAGTGGAGGGATTTTTATATAGTTGGGTAGCTAATCAATTAAGTGCAGCATTAAGGTTATTGTCATTAGGGCCAACAAAAGCTCAAAAACTTCAAAAAAAATCTCTATTAATTATTAAGTCTCAAGCAAATTACTTATCACAGCAAAATCCAAAAGAAATTTGGATTAGCGATGTTGGTGCAATCATGGCCCAACAATCGCATGTAGAACTTTATTCAAGATTATTTAGAAGCTAATGGAAAGTAAATTAAGAGTAGGAATTGCTGGCCCAGTTGGTTCTGGTAAAACAGCTATTATTCAAAAACTATGTGAAAACCTTAAAGATCAATTAGAAATCGCAGTAGTAACAAATGACATTTATACGCAAGAAGATGCAAAATTTTTAACTAATTCAAAGGCTTTAGCACCTGAACGTATTAAAGGAGTTGAAACTGGAGGATGTCCACATACAGCGATAAGGGAAGATTGTTCTATAAATCGCATTGCGGTTGAAGAGTTAGAACAAAGGTTTTCAAATTTAGATTTAGTATTTGTAGAAAGCGGTGGAGATAATCTTGCCGCCAGCTTTAGCCCTGAGTTGGTAGATATATGTGTTTATATCATTGATGTTGCTGCTGGAGACAAAATTCCAAGGAAAGGTGGACCAGGAATAACTCGTTCTGATTTGTTAGTTATAAATAAGATTGATCTTGCTGAAATGGTGGGTGCCAGTTTGAAAGTAATGGAGAGGGACACTTTATTAATGAGGGGTGATCTTCCATGGTGCTTCACAAATACAAAGACAGGAGAGGGGATAAACAGAATTGAAGATTTTTTGTGTAATCAAATACCTTTGTCTACATAAAGAGTATTCACAGATACGTAAATTTATCTTCTTTTCGACAAATAAACTAAACCGTCTTATTAGCTACAAAAGGATAGTTGTTCAGTTGAATACATTCCGATGAATCCCCTAAGTGGGCAATCAACTAATTTAGTTAGTAATTCATGAATCTTTCAAAGCGTATCTTTACAGGTTTAGCTACTGCCTCTTTAGCGGTAACTGTTACTGCTTGCGGTGGGTCAGATTCATCAGGCAACTTTGATGACACAGTAACTGTTGGAATTCTCCATTCTCTATCAGGGACAATGGCAATATCGGAATCAACTCTTGTTGATACAGAGAAAATGGCTATTGAGGAAATCAATGCAGCTGGCGGTGTAAAAGTCGATGGGAAAAGCTACAAAATCAAGTACATCGTTGAAGATGGTGCCTCAGACTGGCCTACCTTTGCTGAGAAATCTAAGAAGTTAATAGACCAGGATGGGGTACCCGTTGTCTTTGGTGGCTGGACATCTGCAAGTCGTAAGGCAATGCTTCCGGTTTATGAATCTAAAGATGCATTCCTTTATTACCCAATACAATATGAAGCCCAAGAGTGCTCCAATAACATCTTCTATACCGGAGCAACTCCTAATCAGCAATCCGAGCCTGCTACAGATTTCATGTACAAGCGCTCACCAGCTGCTGGTGGAGATTTCTTCTTAGTTGGTTCTGATTATGTTTTCCCAAGAACTTCTAATACAATTACTAAAGCTCAAGTTAAACAACTTGGCGGTAAAGTTGTTGGAGAAGATTACCTTCCTTTGGGTAACACAGAGGTAGCACCTATTATATCCAAAATAAAAGTTGCTCTTCCTGATGGTGGAATAATCATTAACACCTTGAATGGTGACCAAAACGTAGCTTTCTTCAAACAAATCCAGGACGCAGGAATCACTCCTTCCAACGGTTATTACGTAATGAACTACTCCATTGCGGAAGAAGAAATTAGCACAATTGGACCTGAGTTCCTTGAGGGCCACTATGGTGCTTGGAACTACATGATGTCTATTGATACTCCAGCCTCTAAGAAATTTGCTAAGAGCTTTAAGAAGAGATGGGGTAGTGATCGTGTTGTAGCTGATCCTCAAGAATCTGCTTATAACATGGTTTATCTTTGGAAGCAGGCAGTTGAAGCTGCCGGTACATTTGATGACAATGCGGTTAGAGAAGCATTGGTTGGACAGACATTCGATGCTCCTCAAGGTCCCGTGGAGGTTATGGCAAACCATCACCTATCTCAAACAGTGAGAATTGGTAAAATCAACGCAAAGGGTGGATTTACAATCCTTGAAGAAACTGGAGTTGTTGAACCACAAGCGTGGAACCAAAAACATCCAAGTTCAAAAGGTTATGCATGTGATTGGACTGATCCTAAGAAAGGTGAAAAATATAGAATGTGATTCAATTTTGACTTATAAATCGATTCTAATAAGGAGCTTTAGGGCTCCTTATTTTCTGTAAAAATAGAAACTAATCTAGTGCAACTTATTCTTGAAAGTCTTTTTAATGGCGTTGCTATTGGCTCTGTTTTGCTTATCGCCGCACTGGGATTAGCAATTGTCTTTGGACTCATGGGTGTTATTAATCTTGCTCACGGTGAGTTAATGATGCTTGGAGCTTATTCAACTTACATAACTCAATTAATTTTCAAACAAGTTTCTTTTTTAAAACCATTCTATGACTCCTACGTCATTGTTGCTATTGGAATTGCTTTTTTAGTTAGTGGAACAGTTGGCATTCTTTTAGAACGAACAGTTATTAGACGTCTCTATGGAAGTCCTCTTGAGACTCTTTTAGCGACATGGGGGGTTAGTCTAATTCTCCAACAATTTGTCAGGAGCGTTCCACTTGCCTATGGAAGTGGGCTGGTTATAGCAATTTTTATTGGCTTAATTACACCACTATTTTTGTCAGATAATTTACTTCATGGTGCAAAAGGTAGATTAATCAGGTCATGCACTTGGGGCATGTCTGCATTAATAGGAGTAGCAACAGGAGGTGTTTTATCATCTTTAGTAAGTAAGCTTGGTCGCGCTAGTGCAAGAAATGTTGATGTTACTGCCCCCTCCTGGATGAGAGGAGGAATTGATTTTTTGGGAAGCACTTATCCTAAAACACGTCTGTTAATAATTCTGATTACACTAATATCTGTTCTTGTTGTTATTTTCTTTCTTGATAAAACAGCTTGGGGGCTTCGGATTAGAGCAGTCACTCAAAATAGATCCATGTGTGAATGTTTAGGTATTTCAACAGAGAAAGTAGATATCATCACTTTTGGAATTGGTTCTGGTATTGCTGGTGTTGCAGGTGTAGCTGTATCACTTCTTGGTTCAGTTGGTCCAAATGTTGGCGTAAATTATATCGTTGGATGTTTCATGGTTGTAGTCCTTGGTGGGGTTGGCAATTTATTAGGAACAATCCTTGCTTCTTTCTCAATTGGGATAATGACTGATTTGATTGGGGCAGGAAGACTTCTAACGATTTGGCCAGATATGCCTTCACCTTTAGCTTCGACAGTAGATTTCTTTGCGACAACAAGCATGGCTAGAGTAATGATATTTGCCCTAATAGTTTTATTTTTGCAATTTAGTCCAACAGGGATGTTCCCTCAGAAAGGAAGAATGGTGGAGTCTTAATTTATGTCAATTATTTCTACAAAAAATAATTGGATCAACCTTACTATCTGGGTTGTAATTATTGCCTTAATTATTGCTGCACCAACTTTTCTTCCGGTTTTCAGATTGAATCTCTTAGGTAGGTACCTATCCCTTGCAATTGTTGCACTTGGAGTTGATTTGATTTGGGGATTTACTGGAATGTTGAGCTTAGGTCAAGGAATTTTCTTTGCTTTAGGTGGCTATTGCGCCGCAATGTTTCTTCAATTGAATAGTTCAGAAGGATTTCCCAATGCTATCCCAGAATTTTTTGGTTTATATGGCATAGAAAAACTTCCATTTTTCTGGGAACCTTTTAAAAATTCAATTTTTACTCTTATTTCTATTTGGTTGCTACCGGCAATAATTGCTGCTCTTCTTGGTTATTTAGTTTTTAGAAATAGAATTAAAGGTGTTTATTTTTCAATCCTTACACAAGCAGCTCTTCTTGTTTTCTTCAATTTCTTCAATGGTCAACAGAAACTAATAAATGGAACAAATGGTTTAAAAACAGACGTGACGGAACTTTTTGGACAAATGGTAGGTTCAGAAATAATGCAAAGAGGGTTCTTTTGGTTAACTGCAATTTTAGTTATATTTGCATGGCTTTTTTCACGTTGGATTGTTCGCGATAGGTTTGGAGACATCTTGATTGGAATTAGAGATGATGAATCTAGAGTCCGCTTTACTGGTTACAATCCAGTTGTTTTTAAAACCATAATTTTTTCAATAGCAGGTGGATTAGCAGGAATTTCAGGAGCTTTATATACAGTTCAATCCGGTATAGTTTCACCTCAGTTTATGACTGTTCCTTTTTCTATTGAAATGGTTATTTGGGTTGCGGTTGGAGGAAGAGGAACTTTACTTGGTGCAATTTTAGGAGCTGTTTTCATCAATTATGCAAAAAGTTTAGTTAGTGAAGCACTACCAGCTAGCTGGATGTTTATACAAGGCGGGTTATTTATTTTTGTTGTAACAGCACTCCCCGAAGGTATTTTAGGCTGGATAAGAAGAGGTGGAATAAAGGAATTACTTTATTTGATAGGCATTAATAAAAAGATAAAAACATATCCAAGTCTTGAAGTCAATGAACAAGGTGAGGTGAAATCATGAATTCTCCATTGCTAGAGATAAAACAAATTTCAGTTAGTTTTGATGGATACCTTGCTCTTAATGATCTTAATCTAGTTATGAATGAAGGTGATCTTAGAGCAGTTATCGGTCCAAATGGCGCAGGTAAAACTACCTTTTTAGATGTTATTACCGGAAAAGTAGTACCAACAAAAGGTGATGTGATTTTCAAAGATAAATCATTGATTGGGCAAAAAGAATATCGTATAGCTCGTAAAGGGATTGGTAGGAAATTTCAAAGTCCTAGAATATTTAAAAATTTATCTGTACAAGAAAATCTAGCTCTATCAGTTAGCAGACCTAAAACTCCATTTTCATTATTAATCAATAGTTTAAAGGTTAAACAATTAGATAAAATCCAACACTTAATGAGTATTGTCAATCTCCAATCCAAATCAAATATCAAGGCTGGAGCTTTATCTCACGGTCAAAAACAATGGCTAGAAATTGCAATGTTAGTTGGACAAGATCCAGATCTATTATTGGTCGATGAACCTGTCGCAGGCTTAACAGATGAAGAAACAGATTTAACGGCTGATCTTCTTAAATCTTTAGCTGGTGATCATACTATCTTAGTTATTGATCATGACATGGAATTTATTCGTAGACTTGATTGTCCAGTTAGTGTTTTACATCAAGGACATATATTGAAAGAGGGGTCTATGAGCCAAATAGAAAAAGACCCTTTAGTAATAGAGATTTATTTAGGACAGTCTGAGGAGGAAGTTTAATGACCCTTCTTAAGACAAATGGTTTGAATACTTACTATGGCGAGAGTCATATACTTCGAAATGTTGATATAAATATCAACTCAGGTGAGATGGTATGTCTTATAGGTAGAAATGGTGTGGGTAAGACTACATTTCTAAAATCATTAATAGGCTTATTAACTCCTCGTAGTGGCGAGATTACTTTCAACGGAGATTTGATCAATAGAAAGCCTCCTCATCAAAGGGCTCGTGCAGGTATCGCTTATGTTCCTCAGGGTAGAGAGATAATACCTTATCTCTCTGTTGAGGAGAATCTTCAACTTGGAATGGAAGCTTTACCTGGAGGGGTTGCGAAGCATAAAAAGATTGACGAACTTATCTTTGAATTGTTCCCGGTTCTTAAACAGTTTTTATCCCGAAGGGGAGGAGACTTAAGCGGTGGACAACAACAACAACTCGCAATTGCACGTGCATTATTGGGTAAACCGAAGTTACTGTTACTTGATGAACCAACTGAAGGAATACAGCCCAATATCGTTCAAGCTATTGAGTCGGCAGTTAGAAGGATAATTGATGAAACTGGTATTGCTGTTTTATTGGTAGAGCAACATCTCCATTTTGTTAAGCAAGCAGATCGTTATTACGCAATGCAACGTGGAGGCATAGTGGCTAATGGGCCAACAAGTGAATTAAGTAAATCTGTAGTCGAGAAGTTTCTTAGCGTTTAAAGATTATTCTTTTTTCTTCGCTTCAGAAAGTAAGCGTTTCATACCCCCTAGCTAGCGGTTTTTGAAAGTCTCTTCAAATTGAGTAAGAATAGGGAAGAGAATGCAGGCAATTCTTAGGTTTTAACGCCGAGAATAGCCTCTAAGTATCACAATTAAAAGCTGAGATCCCTTGCTATAACTGAAAATATTAACTGGTGGCTAATGAAAGGCGAGCCGATAGTTATACCAATGGATCTCGGCGATTCGTGAAAATCTATTCTAGCAAAATTCTAGCAAGCCTAAAAACGTCTAAAATATCCCTAACTTCTTCCCTCGTAATGGCTGAAAAAGATATTTCCTACTGGCTAATGAAGAGTGAGCTTTGAGCGATACCAAGGGATCTCTCTTTTTGAGGAAAATTTATTCGAACTTTATTCGAACTTCCTCTTACTTCTATATAATTGATGTATACCTTCTAACTGATTATAAATAGCTAACAATTGAGCACTAATATGATCAATATTTTCAATCCCATTTAAGTCAAAAATAATCCTTTCAATTCGATTCTTTGATTCGATTAAAGCATGGCACTCTCTAGTTCCTGGTTCGTATAGCATTAGCTTAAGCACTCAACTTGAAGAAAAATATTTAATAAATAAAGCTATAGGAAAGATGTCAAAGTTAATATAGAAACTCCAATCATAGCCAATCTGCCATTAAAGATTTCAGCTTTTCTAAGATTAGAGAAAGACATGGTTCTAAGCTAATAAGTCTTAAACACTAATTAAGTTAACAAAGTTACAGAGAACATATCTGTAGCTATTGATGCTCTTGTTTATTAACAGCGAAAAAATCCAAATATGAATATCCTATTTAGTATCTCTCCCTACATAATTCATCACAAAGATGTCAGTCTTTAAGGACAAATACTTTCCATAATATAATTTTGTTGCATTAGATACATCTTCAAAAAAATAGATTATTATATTTATTTCAACCTAAAAGTAACACCATGGAAGCTATAAGTCTGAAGAAGCAAAATTCAATAAGAAAAGCAATTATTAGAAAATTTAAAGAAGCCAAGCCATCTGCAATTACCTTTCAAATGAATACTTTTCAGCCTTACCTAAAAGTCAATCAATCAATCCTTAAGAAATCTCTTTAAACAATGGATGACAATCAAGACATTCATGGGAAAAGTCCTCATCTTTACGAAGAGATCTTATATTCCGAATACTTAGACCCATATGAAGGTCTTTTGAACCATTCAAAGATACCTAAAGTCTTAGAAGAAAAGGATGAAAATTAGACATACTTCATAGTCTTATTCGAACTTCCTCTGTTTTGACAAGTTATTAATCACTCCTCATCTAAGCCTTGAGCTTTACGGTTTTTATATACTCGCCAAAACCTATACCAAGAAAAAGCAAGGCTTTTCTATTCCCCTTTCTAGCTGTTTTTGAAAGTCTCTTCGATTTGAGTAAGAATAGAAAAGAGAATGCAGGCAATTCTTAGGTTTCAACACCGAGAACAACCTCTAAGTATCACAATTAAAAGCTGAGATCCTATGGCTATGACTGAAGAAATTAGGTACTGGCCAATGAAAAGATAACCAGAAGTGATACCAAGGGATTAGAAGAAATCTAAAAAATCCATTCACACAATATTCACACAATTAACTTCCAGATGTCTTCCTGTCGAAGAAATTCAAAAGAGGGTTGGAAGAATCAAAATTTCCACATTTGTTCAACTTCCTGAACCAAGAAGTCTCTACTTCAGGTTTCTTCACCTCAAGTTGCTCCAAAATATCTACGATTGAGACTGCAAAATTCAATCCTTCACTAGAAGTCTTTCCAAAAGTATTTATCCCAATAACTTCGGCATTTTGGTTAAGCAAAGGACCTCCACTATTACCTGGATTAATAGAAGCATCGGTCTGAATAATTGATGCACCTTCAGTAGCAACTGATTTAAAATCCTTACCAGATCGTCTAACAGCACTAACAATTCCTGTTGTAACAGTATTTGCTAAACCTAAAGGTGATCCTAATGCGACAACACTCTGACCTGTAATGGGATAGCTTGCGTAACAAAGAGGAAGCGGTTTAGGAAGCTTACCTTCAGACACTTTTATCAACGCAAAATCATCTTTTCTACTTACATAAATAACATCACCCTTTAAGTCAGGGCCAGCAACAGTTTCAATTTTGACTTGTTTTGCAGAACCACCTCCAATAACATGGCGATTAGTTATAAGGATGCCATTATCATCAATAAAAAAGCCCGTTCCCTGGCCAGCTCCGCTCTTAATAGTAACCACACTTGGCAATGATTGAGCTGATAGCTTTTCGACACTCAAATTCTTTCCAACTTTCTGAGCAGAAATTTTTACAGGTGGAATCTTCCATGTTTTTTTAATCACATTATTATACATTTTAGAAAGAGTTTCTACCGTACCTTTTCCCATTGGGACAACCTTTTTCTTAAACCTAATTGAGAGACTGCTCTTATTATTCTTCTTTATATTTTCAACTAGAGAGTTAGGTAAATAGAATTTACCATCGTCACCATAAATTGTATATTTTTCACTTCCATATTTAATTTCCAATGGAGAAGGTAAATCTCCGCTATCTATCACATATCCCAATGAACAACTTGCCCATCCACAGCCCGCTCTTAGCTCATAAACTCCTCTTACATAATCTGATGTCCATTTTGTATAAACAGACTGTTCACTGCCTCCTCTCTTAAGGTAATTCCTATCAAAGACTGCATATTCAGCTTCTCCACTGAAAGAAGATTTTATTTTGGTTATTCGGCCGTAAGGGATCTTCCTAGGACTTACATCCCATTGATCAGCATTCTCTATTTCAACTACATCAAGATCCTTATCCCCTTCAGATGCTTTTACTTTCTGAATATCACCTAACGCACTAGCTAAACCAAGGACAGCCGCCATTATCAATACCCTTTTCATAAAGTCCTCTGCAAAGAAATAAAGAGCTATAGATTTCGTGGAGACTCTAGATCATACTTCAGGTCTCAACTAATCTAGAAGGTAACACGCACTCCAAATGAAATAAGCATTGTGGAGATTTTTTAGCATTGCTTGCTTACCCATTCGCTACTCTCCTTATCCCCTAAGGAGGATGCTTTTCTCCAGTCAGAACATGCACCTTTGTTGTTACCTAATTGCTCCTTTAAAATCCCACGATTAGCAAAGTAGAGTGGATTTCTATTGTTAATTCTTATTGCCTTATCAAGATCAGAGATTGCTCCCTTATTGTCACGTAAATATGTACTTTTTATGTTCGCAAGATTGTAATATGCAATATCATTATTGGGATTAATCTTAATTGCTTTTTCACAGTCTGGTAAACCTTGTTTGTATTCCTCGAGGTTATATCTTGCACCACAAAGATTACTATAGATAATTCCTTTATTAACTTTAGTAAGAGTAACTGATGGATTCTTTTCTTTTATATCTAGCGCTTTATCGCAAAAAATTATTGCCTCCTTATCCATATAGAGGTTGACTAACATCCCACAAAGAGAACCATAAGCACTTACATAGTTCGGATCAATCTCAATTGCTTTATAGAAATCAGATACTGCTCCTTTATAGTCACCTTTTTTATATTTAGATTCTGCTTGCCTCGAATAAAACTTGGCACTTTCTGCTTTTGACTCATTAGCAACAAGAAACACCACAGCAGTAGCAACAACAACTCCTAAAGCAATCGCTGTATTTCTGAGTTTCATCTAGTTCTTCTAGCTCCTCTAATAATAATGGTTTAATTTTCCCAGGCGGTAAAAGGGGCCTTACAAAAACTGCACAAATTTGAGAAGTGGTTTAACGATGTAGCAAGGACTCCCATCACCCCCATACGCCCTTCCCAAAAGAAGGCATGAGGATGAATGGATTGGTTCATCGAACTGATTCCCAAAGTCTTGGAATCGATCCTTGAAGTCGCAGAGAAGCGACCTGAATACTCTGAGCTGAAACGCGTACCACCTTGGCATCACTCCATCAATGAGCGATGTGTGGATAGGTTTTAAAAACGGTGTGGATAGTAAAAATTGGAATAACTCAGATCTGTTGCCGTTACTAGCTTTCTCAACAAAAGTAGACCAAGTTTCACTTAATGAAACTAGAAATTGTCTGAGATCTACTCTGCACTAGAATAGTATCAATTGAACATCGAGAATGGTTTTCTATATAATTTTTGGGATAATTTTGATTGGTTATACAGGTTATGTATTCGGGAAACAAGAAACTAGAAATATTGAACAGAGGATAGCTAAAGCGAGAGATTTACGTGATCGAAATGTGATCACTGAAGAGGAGTATCAATCAGTTCGTAGAAAAATAGTCCTTGATGCATAAAACTGATTTAGTGAAAACCATTGTTTATCCCACTCATCTATGTAGGCATTATCTGGTTTCTATTCACCAGATATAAAAAGAAGCATAAAGAAATTGAGGAACAAATAAAGCCATGCATTGCATGGGCTCAGAGGAAAAGTTTAGCTATTCCTACAAAGCCCAAATTTATTGAAATGTTCCTAATCGATAATTGCCATTCTTGGTATATGAAATTTCCATTTGGCTTAATTGTTAATTGTCTACCAATCACCAAGAAAGTTTCTTTCTATAAAAAAGAAATTAATACGTTGTGGAACAAATGGGTTCTAGAGGGAAAGCCAAGGGAATAGGCCAAGGAATATAAACATTTCAGCCAGTTGCGATCTGTTGGTATTAGTAATCAAAACCTGGTTGAAATAGAATAAAGAAATGAGGGTGAGAATGTTAAGCCATCCACACACCATCCACACATCGGAATATCGCTGAGATCCCATGGCACAACAGGAACCTAACTACTGGCTTATGAAAAGCGAGCCTAATGCTTATAGTATCAACGATCTTGCGACAGAAAAAACCACATTATGGGATGGGATAAGAAACTATCAGGCTAGAAATTATATGAGATCAATGAAAGTAGGAGAGAAAGCGTTCTTTTATCATTCCAATTGCAAGCCTCCAGGTATTGTTGGACTTATGGAAGTAATTGATACAGAGGTAGTAGATCCAACACAATTTGATTCAAAGTCAAAATATTTTGATCCAAAGTCTTTAATTGAAAAGCCAACGTGGGATTGTGTAAAAGTAAAATATTTAGGCATGTTTCAAGAAAAACTCTCACTAAATAAAATCAAAGATTTATATAAACCAGAGGAATTAAAATTAGTTCAAAAAGGAAATAGACTTTCTATAATTCCAGTTAATGAAAAAACTGCTTTAAACTTATTAAATATACTAGGAAAGTATATTTAATACTCAGCAATTTACCCATTACTTCTAAAGGTATTCAGACTAAACATATTACCAACATATAAACGTGTCACAGATCTTGATTGAAAACCTTGCTGAACAAGAAATCCTGCCAGAGCTGCCTGTATCAACCTATATTGATCCCAATTAGGATAACGTTCTATAAAACTATTCATTGCCAGTTGAAGCTGGACAGGAACTTTTGCATGAAAACTAACAATGCTTTCGGATCCCTGAGTTGACTCATCTTCTAATGAACAAGTATTGCTTTTTAAAGCCTCTAAATTGCACAACTCCATCAAAAGTAAATTCGTGACTTGAGATCTAGTTCACCACAAATTCAGGCAGGAGTCACCTTAGTTATGATTCCTTGATCTCGCGTAATCCCAAATAAAGACGCCTGTCACACCAAGAGATCTCGAGAAACATGGATTTCTTGTTAAAAAAACTGCTTGATTTTGATAAAAAAAAATACAAAAGAATGTTTTTCCACATAGTCGTTATATATCAATAGGAAAAAGATTTAAGTCTGTGGAAAACCTGTGCAATACCAATAGCAAAGTTGGGAAGAGCGAAACAAATCTTTGCGAGAAAAGATAAACTTTATTGACTGGAATCCCACATTGATCTCATTGCTAAGACAAAAGCTTGTGCAGTGGGTATAGGCCAATACATCTCCAAGCCTCTAGAAGATGAAAGTTGTTCGCTCGACAGAATTAGCTTTAAGCTCCAAAATCTTTTATTTCCATCTAAACAAGCCCACCAAGGAGATCTTTCGAGCTCAAAGCTAATTGATTCATCACTAACTAGTTTGTCTTTATAGGTTTCATGTTGATTAACTAATTCCAATACAAGCGGAACCAAGGAGTTCCATTCTTCTTTTGTTAATTCGCTAGCCCAATTATCCCCTCCTAGAAGGACAACAAAATCTTTTCTTGAATCATCAATAGCCAGTCTCCAACCTATTCCTTCATTTCTTATCAAAATTTATCCTGGCAACAAATCTGGTTGATCTTGCTCATCACTTAATTCAATTATTGCTCTTTGTACTGGTTTAACAGTTGACTCTTCTAGCAACCCATCAAAATCATCAAATCTTCTCTGTTTAGCTCGAAATGCAATTCTAACAGTAGTTAGATAGCGATTACTGGCTTGACGAATAAGGCTCTCTCCTCGTTGTGCAAGATCTTTAGAATTGGTACCTGTTGAGATCACGTTCTTAAAATTTTCATTCATAATAAATCAAGATCTGTCACATTGAGCTATTTTCTGAGCAATCGAAAATCACTTCAAAGAATGATTCCTTTAAGAAATTAAAAAATATATCCAATTTATGAATCATTTATTTTATACATTTTCTAATAAATATTTTTCCAACTTCAAATTAAGGCATCTTTAGAGTGGAATCAGAACAAATCAAACCTAACGGGACTAATGAAGAAGTAGGCACATTAGCTATTGATCTAGGGAATTCAAATACAGTTGTAGCCTTTCAAGGTGAATTAAATTCAGAGATAAAACTACTTGACTTAGCTGACATAACAAGAACTCCAGGAGAAATTCCTAGCCTTGTTTGGTCTTGCAAAGCACAAGAACCTTTTCTAGCCGTTGGCAATGAAGTATCCAAATTAGGATTACAAGACAACAACAATATTTGCAGTGATTTTAAAAGATGGATAGGTGCATCTGATCAATCAAACTTTGAAGGGACATGTCTAACCCCTGAAAAAGCTGGAGAAGTTTTAATTAATGAAATCTGGAAGAGAATTCCTAAAACATACAAAGTAAAAAGACTTGTTTTAACTGCACCAGTAGAAACTTATCAAAAATATAGAGCTTGGCTATTCAAAGTGTGTAGTGAACTAAAAGTAAATGAAATTGCGTTAGTAGATGAACCTACTGCTGCCGCTATGGGAGCAGGCTTAGAACCAGGTTCCAAGTTATTAGTTGTCGATATTGGTGGTAGCACAATAGACATGTCAATCGTTGCCCTTGAAGGAGGAGAAGGTAAAGCACAACCAGTGGCTCAACTACTTCGATTTGGAGGCCAAGACCTTGAACAAAAAAGCAATCAAGTTCTACGTTGCGCAAAGGTTCTTGGGAAAGCAGGACAGAGAATAGGAGGAAGAGATATAGATAGATGGATAGCAAATCATTTGTTCCCAAACTCATCACTCAACCAATCCACGCTTAATGCGGCAGAAAGACTGAAATGCAGACTTAGTGATCCTTTTCTTAAAGACACAAAAATCCTTTTTGAGAAAGAACAAAGTTCATTAAAGGAAGACTCTCTTCAGCTAGGCATGAGCAAAGTAATTTTAGAAGAGCTTTTACAAAGCAAAGGTTTAATAAAAATTCTAGAAGCCCTCTTTGATCACACATTGAGTAGCAGCAAAAAGAATGGATGTAATCTTGAGGATTTGGATAAAGTTGTCTTAGTTGGAGGAGGTTCACGAATACCAATCATTCAAAGATGGTTGAAAGACAAATGTATGCCTATTGAATTACTTATGCCACCTTCAATTGAAGCTATTGCGATAGGAGCTCTCAGCCTGACGCCTGGAGTAAGAGTTAGAGATGTACTTCAAAAAGGAATATCAATTCGATGTTGGGATCAAAAAAACAAAATTCATATCTGGCATCCTCTATTTCTTGCAGGTCAACCTTGGCCTACATCAAAGCCTCTGGAAATCGTTCTTGGGGCAAGCAATAAAAACCAACAAGAAATTGAGATCAAGACTGGTGAGCCAAATTTTGAAGGAGTGAATGAAATTATATATGTAAATGGAATACCTACAATTAAAGATGGTCCAATAAAACCCACTATTACATCATCAAAAGAAGTAAATACTTCTATTAAGTTAGATTCTCCTGCTCAACCTGGTGAAGACTGTCTCAAATTAAAATTCAATATTAATGAAAACTGCGAGTTAACTCTTCATGGTCTTGACCTTCGAAATAATCAAGAAATAGGCTTGAAGACTCTTGGTTCAATTAGATAAAGTTTAACAATCAAAGATCAAAGATCAAAGATCAAAGAATTATTCAATAATTTTACGTAAAAAGACCCCTCCCTCACCATCTACTTCTCTTAGTCTCAATTCAATAGATTCACTACGACTAGTGGGAACAATTCGCCCACAAAAATCAGGTTGAATAGGAACTTCTCTATGGCCTCTATCAATCATAGTTAATAACATAACTTTTTTTGCTCTTCCCCACGATTGCAAAGCCTCTAGAGAAGCCCTAATCGTTCGCCCTGTAAAAATCACATCATCAACTAAAACAACTTCTCTTTCTTCAACACTTGAAGGTATATCTGTTGATTGAGCAATGCGAGTACCAACTCGAACTAAATCATCTCTATGAAAAGTAGGATCTAAAATACCTTGAGAGACATTTTTACCAGTAATTTTGTTTAGTTCTTTCGCTAAAACAATAGCCAGTTGAACGCCTCTAGTGGGAATCCCCAAAAGTAATACATTGTTTATATCAGATATGTTTTCAAGAACTTGTGAAGCAAGCCTATTGAGAGCAAGTTCGACCTCTTGCTCTGAAAGGATTTCAACCCTGCTCTGTTTATCAGGATTAATCATCTCAAATAATTACAAAATGGATTTCACCCTGAACCGAGAATAACTGAGAAACACAATAAATTTCATTCGCAAAAGCTAACGGATCTTCTTATAGATAGCCTCATTGGCAAAGAAGAAGTAATTTGATATTTAATAGTTTTTTTTAAGGAATCAGTCTCTTTAATGGCAGAGAGTAATTCGGCTATTCCAATAAACACCAAACCCGTTGCGCCAGTCGTTTTGGCAATACTTGATGGATGGGGACATAGAGAAGAACTAGCTAATAATGCCGTAAAGGCTGCAAATACTCCTGTAATGGATGCGCTATGGCAAGCCTATCCGCATACTTTTATTGAAGCGAGCGGATCACACGTAGGGTTACCTGATGATCAAATGGGTAATTCTGAAGTAGGCCATCTGACAATTGGAGCAGGTCGGATATTTCAACAAGAGTTAGTAAGAATTAGCAACACAGTTCGTATGAGATTGCTTGATCAAATAAAAGCTCTGAAGGACATTAGTAGTTTTTTAAAGACAAGCAAAGGCACTCTTCATGTAATTGGCCTTTGCTCAGATGGAGGGGTGCACAGTCACGTAAATCATCTGAATGGCTTAATTGAATGGGCAGCGGAAAATGGACTTGCAAAACTCTCCTTACATGCAATTACAGATGGCAGGGATACTCCTGCAAAAAGCTCCTCAAAATATCTGGAAATTATTGAAGATTCCTTCAAGTCTGCTGGGGTAGGAGAACTGGCAAGTTTATGTGGTCGCTATTGGGCTATGGATAGAGATAATAGATGGGAAAGGACTTCCAAAGCATATGAATTATTGACCAATCCAGAAATACAAATTTCAACCTTACCCACCTCAAAAATCCTTGAAGAAAGTTATTCCAAAGGAATTACTGACGAATTTTTAGAACCTGTTCGACTAACTCCTTCTTATATAAAAGATGGTGATGGATTAATTATGTTTAACTTTCGGCCTGATAGGGCTCGGCAGTTAATTAAAGCACTGACTCTTCCTGAATTTAATGAATTTGAGCGTAAGAATTCGCCCAAGATTCACACTGTTACTTTTACCCAATACGAAGCAAACCTACCTGTAGAAATTGCTTTTCCTCCTGAATCTTTAAATGATCTTCTTGGCCAAGTAGTTTCTGAACATGGTCTACGCCAATACAGAACTGCTGAAACAGAAAAGTACCCTCATGTCACATACTTTTTGAATGGCGGTATTGAAAAACCCTTAACTGGAGAAGACAGACACTTAGTACCTTCCCCCAGAGTTGCAACATATGATCTTCAACCAGAAATGTCAGCAGATGAATTAACTAGAACATGCAAGAACGCTATTGAAAAAGGTATTTATTCTTTAGTAGTAATCAACTATGCAAATCCAGATATGGTTGGCCATACTGGTGATCTCAAAGCAGCTATAAAAGCAATTGAAAAAGTTGATGAATCTGTTGGGCTCATCCTTGATTCTATTGGAAAAATGGGCGGCACTTTATTAATCACAGCAGATCATGGGAATGCCGAATTAATGCAAGGAGCTGACGGAGAACCATGGACAGCTCATACAACGAATCCGGTTCCAGTAATTCTTATAGAAGGTGAAAAAATTAAATTAAATGGTTATGGCAATGACATACGATTAAGAGAAGGGGGTGGTCTTTCTGATTTGGCTCCTACTTTGCTTCATCTATTAAATCTACCTAAGCCTGATGCAATGACAGGTTCATCTTTAATTGAACCTGCCGAAACACCAGCCTTTTCAAATAGAGTTCCTCAGCACGTATAAAACATCCGCAAATCATGCTTATTTCAATTCTTTCTTGGGTTTGGATTTCAATAGGATTGTTATTAATACTTCTAGTTCTTTTACATAGTCCAAAAGGAGACGGAATGGGTGGTATAGCCGCTAGTGGAAGCTCTATGTTTACAAGTGCAAGTAGTGCAGAATCTACACTCAATAAAGCTACTTGGATTTGCTTGACTATATTTATAGTTCTTGCAATAGTTTTAAGTGCTGGATGGCTAAATTAGAAGAATATTCTCAAAAGGAATAAGGTTAAGAGTTTATAGACAGGATTAGATTTACTGGTTGAAGTAGATAATTAAAAAAGATATCGTCCATAATTCAAAGTTATAAAATCTAATTAATCAATTATTATTTAAAGTTAAAAAATGAACAAAAAAAATAGGGATTAGTATTAAACTAATCCCTATTTTTTAGACATCTATTATTGATGAATTTTCATCAATAATCAAAATCACCGCCCATTCCTCCAGCACCTCCAGCTGGTGCAGAGTCTTTCTTCTCAGGCAAATCTGCAACTATGCATTCAGTTGTTAGAACCATCCCTGCAATTGATGCTGCATTTTGCAAACCAGATCGCGTTACTTTTGCAGGATCAACAATTCCAGCTGCAAGCATATCTACATAGTCACCAGTAGCAGCATTGTACCCGTCATTCATAGGCTTACTCTTAACGTTTTCTGCAATAACTGCTCCATTAGCTCCTGCATTTTCAGCAATTCGCATTAGTGGTGAAGTCAAAGCAGCCTCAACAATATTCGCTCCAATTAACTCCTCACCTTGAAGATTATTGTCAGCCCATTTATTGAGCTCAGGAGCCAAATGGGCAAGAGTAGTTCCTCCTCCAGGAACAATTCCTTCTTCAACTGCAGCTTTAGTAGCATTAATTGCATCTTCAAGTCGCAATTTTTTATCCTTCATCTCTGTCTCAGTTGCAGCTCCAACTTTGACTACTGCAACTCCGCCAGCAAGCTTTGCAAGACGTTCTTGTAATTTTTCCTTGTCATATGTGGAATCAGTTTCATCCATCTGCTTTTTAATTTGCTCGCACCTTGCATTAACAGCAACTTCATTGCCTTCAGCGACAATAGTTGTGTTGTCTTTGTTAATAGTTACCCTTCTGGCTGTTCCAAGCATTTCTAACTGAGCATTTTCGAGCTTGAGGCCTGCATCTTCAGTAATCAATTGACCATTAGTTAAAACAGCCATATCTTCAAGCATCGCTTTTCTTCTATCTCCAAATCCAGGAGCTTTTACAGCCGCTACATTCAAAACACCTCTTAAACGATTAACGACTAACGTTGCTAATGCTTCTTTCTCAATGTCCTCAGCAATAATGATAAGAGGCTTTCCAGTCTTAGCGATTTGCTCTAAAACAGGGACTAAATCTTGAACTAGTCCTATTTTTTTATCCGTTAAAAGTATGTAAGGCTCATCTAATACTGCCTCCATTCTTTCTGTATCAGTAGCAAAATAAGGAGAAATATATCCCTTATCAAAACGCATACCTTCAGTGACCTCTAATTCTGTGGTCATTGATTTTCCTTCTTCAAGAGAAATTACTCCCTCTTTCCCAACCTTATCCATTGCATCAGCAATCATGCGTCCTACTTCATCATCATTACCTGCAGCAATTGTTCCGCATTGAGCTATTGCATTGCTATCACTAATAGGCTTAGCATTTTCTTGAATTTTTTGAACAAGGAAATCTGTTGCCTTATCTATGCCTTTCTTGAGGGTGATTGCATTTGCACCAGCAGCAACATTCCTCAGACCAGCTTTAACCATTGCATGAGCTAGAACTGTTGCAGTTGTTGTCCCATCACCAGCTGCATCATTTGTCTTAGAAGCAGCTTGACGAATAAGAGCAACGCCAGTGTTTTCAATGTGATCCTCAAGCTCTATCTCCTTCGCAATCGTCACTCCATCATTAATAATCTGAGGAGCTCCAAATTTTTTCTCTAGGACTACGTTCCGTCCTTTAGGGCCGAGAGTTACGGCCACAGATTCGGCCAAGATGTCGATGCCTCTTTCAAGTGCTCGACGAGCTTGCTCGTTGTAGATAATGCGCTTAGCCATATTGGGCGTTTTGCTTGAGGTAAAAGAAAGGTTTTAAAGAGTTAGAAGTTCAAGCTTATAAAAAGCTAAATAGGTCAATTAACGACCGCAAGGATGTCTTTTTCAGACAACAGCACGTATTCATCACCACCGATTTTGATATCAGTACCGGCATATTTGCTGTATAAGACCTTGTCACCTACGCCCACTTCTGGGGACTGACGAGATCCATCATCATTACGTTTTCCAGGTCCTACCTGGGCAACTTCACCTACTTGAGGTTTTTCTTTAGCGGTATCAGGGAGCAAAATCCCTCCCGCCGTTTTCTCTTCTGATTCAGAGACTTTTACAAACACACGGTCACCTAATGGTTGAACTGTGGAAACACTTAAAGAAACAGCTGCCATGGATAAATGCAGAGGCAAGAACAGGGCGCAAAGCGCCGCAAATGGAAAGAGTTTTATTACTCATAACCGAGAACAACTTATTCGTCTAACCACTTGGACGACCACTATCTGACTGTGCGGTTGACCGAACCCAGATGCAAAGTAAACCAACGAAATGGTATTGTTGCCCGGCTACTCAAGAACATGCTGGTTTGTGTGTTCTTTTCACAGTTTCTCTTTAATCTAAATGGCCGCAGCTACCACCTCCGCCGGTACAAAGGGCGTTGTTAGACAGGTAATTGGCCCGGTTTTAGATGTCGAATTTCCAGCCGGTAAACTACCCAAAATCCTTAATGCACTTCGCATAGAAGGTAAAAACCCTGCAGGGCAAGATGTTGCCCTTACAGCTGAAGTTCAGCAGCTCTTAGGGGATCACAGAGTTCGTGCAGTCGCTATGAGCAGTACTGATGGACTTGTGAGAGGAATGGATGCCCTTGATACGGGTGCTCCAATCTCTGTCCCTGTAGGAGAAGCCACACTAGGAAGGATCTTTAATGTCCTAGGCGAACCAGTTGACGAGCAAGGTCCTGTAAAGGATTCAGGCACAGCTCCTATACATAGGCCAGCGCCGAGCCTGACAGACCTGGAAACAAAGCCGAAGGTCTTTGAGACGGGAATCAAAGTTATTGACCTTCTAGCCCCATATAGACAAGGAGGAAAAGTAGGTTTGTTTGGAGGTGCAGGTGTAGGTAAAACTGTGTTAATTCAAGAACTTATAAACAACATTGCGAAAGAACACGGTGGAGTATCTGTTTTCGGAGGAGTAGGCGAACGAACACGAGAAGGTAATGATTTATACGAAGAGTTCAAAGAATCTGGCGTTATCAACGCAAATGATTTACCTCAATCAAAAGTTGCATTGTGTTTTGGTCAAATGAACGAGCCCCCTGGAGCTCGAATGAGAGTTGGCCTTTCTGCATTAACAATGGCAGAGCATTTTCGCGACGTGAACAAACAAGATGTTCTGTTGTTTATTGATAATATCTTCAGATTTGTGCAAGCAGGTTCTGAAGTATCAGCTCTATTAGGAAGGATGCCATCAGCTGTTGGATATCAACCAACACTTGGTACAGACGTAGGTGAACTTCAAGAACGAATTACTTCCACTCTTGAAGGATCTATAACATCTATTCAAGCTGTTTATGTTCCTGCAGATGATTTAACAGACCCAGCTCCTGCTACAACCTTTGCTCATTTGGACGCCACTACGGTTTTAGCCAGAGCACTTGCAGCAAAAGGTATCTATCCAGCTGTAGACCCTCTTGACTCAACAAGCACAATGCTTCAGCCATCAGTTGTTGGCGATGAGCATTATCGAACAGCAAGAGCGGTTCAATCCACTCTTCAGAGATATAAAGAATTGCAAGACATCATCGCAATTCTAGGTTTAGATGAATTATCTGAAGATGATAGAAAAACTGTTGATAGAGCTAGGAAAATAGAAAAATTCCTATCTCAACCCTTTTTTGTTGCTGAAATTTTTACTGGCATGTCTGGTAAATACGTGAAATTAGAAGAAACAATTAAAGGTTTCAACATGATTCTCTCTGGAGAACTTGATCACTTACCAGAGCAGGCTTTCTATCTAGTTGGAAATATAGAGGAAGTCAAAGCAAAAGCTGAAAAACTCTCAGCTGAAAGCAAGTAGAAAAAACTTCTACAAACTAATCGGAGCTCTATATAAAGGGCTCTGATTCAAATTAATTAACTCACCTAAAGACTCTCAAAATGTCTCTAACACTACGAGTGCTTGCACCAGACAAGAGCGTATTTGATGGGAATGCCGAAGAAATAATTCTCCCAAGCACAACTGGATTACTGGGCATATTGCCCGGCCACATATCAATGGTTACAGCCATCGATACTGGTGTACTTAGAGTCTTAAACAAAGGGAAGTGGGATTCAATTGCTCTTATGGGTGGATTTGCAGAAGTTGAATCTAATGAAGTTACGGTGCTTGTAAATGGAGCTGAACTAGGCTCTTCAATTAATTCAACTAATGCAGAAGCCGACTTAGAAGAAGCAAAAAATAAATTTAATCAATTAGAAGGGGAACCAAATTCTCCTGAAAAGTTACAGGCCCAAGAATCTCTAAACCGAGCAAGAGCAAGATTCCAAGCAACAAAAGATCAGTAATTTTAGCTTCAATTAGAAAAAATATATTTACCTCATATGACCTAAAGCCACTAGGCAGTACCGCAAAAAGTTACGTCTGGGAACTTAAGCTTAGCTTCTTCAAGAGTTTTTCCTTTTCCCTCCTCTTGCCAGTAATTAATTACTTCAGTCGCTTTATTCAAAACTTCAACTCTTTCATTGTCTGTAATCCAACTTTTATCCTCTAATTGGGACTTAAGGGTTTCCCATGCATCCTCTCTTGGCCAAAAGAAATAAGCTGTTAAAGGACTTGGACCACCACCCACAATTTGATCTACAGCCAAAGCGACATTATCTGGCAACCAAAGAATTTTTAACAAAAATCGTCCTTCATCTGCCTTCGGAGTATGACCAGAAGGAACTCCATCTGCATCGATAGTTGCTGTAGCAAGCGCTGCAGCCCCTCCTAGGACGCCAGGATTACCTGATTTTGTTTTGTCATCTGCAGGAGCTTTATTCTGAACTGCTGGTTGTTCAGTCCCTGGGAGATTTGTTTCTTCTTGTTGAACAGAACCAACTTCTTCAGAAACCATCATTTCTTAGTCTTCAACTAACTAACAAGCAACTAACCTACCAGTCATCAGACCATAAATGCATCAAATTCATTGAACCCAATTGGATTCCTACTTTTTGACATCGATGGAGTTATTCGTGATGTCTCCAAAAGTTACCGTCTTGCAATCCAAGAGACCGTAATTCATTTTTGCAATTGGAAGCCTTCAATCAATGATATAGACAACCTCAAAGCAGAAGGGAAATGGAATAATGACTGGCATGCATCTTTAGAATTAATAAATCGTCATAACAAAAAACAGCGCAAATTTCTGGAAATTCCAAGTATTAAAAGTTTGATAAAAGTTTTTAATACGTACTACTTTGGAAATAATCCCAATAGCAATCCAGAACAATGGGATGGTTTTATCCAAAATGAACAATTACTAGTTAACAAAGAGTTTTTTGATACTCTTACAAAGCTAAATTTGTCATGGGGATTCGTCAGTGGAGCTGAATCTATTTCAGCAAAGTATGTCTTAGAAACTCGACTGAAGATAAAACAACCATATTTAATCGCCATGGAAGATGCTCCCGACAAACCTGATCCAACTGGCTTAATTAAAATCGCACAAGAATTGGCGGGTACTGAGTTAGGGGATGGTGTACCTCCAGTTATATATCTAGGAGACACAGTTGCTGATGTATTAACAATTAAGAATGCTCAATTAAAAGTTCCAAGTCAAAAATTTATAAGCTTTGCTATAAGTCCTCCTCATCTTCACAAAAAAGGGACAATAAAAGAAAGGTCTATTTACGAAGAAAATCTCAAAAAAGCAGGAGCAGATAAAGTTATCTTAAACATTTCAGAAATTATCACTGAGGCAAAAGAATGGTTATAAGTCTCTTTAGCATTAAGTTTTTATTTAATCATCATTGAATTAAGAATTTTGCATAGAGTCAACTGATTTCAAAGCATCCTTAGAAAGGATCTCAGGATTTTTTTCTGTGACCAAAATGTCATCTTCTATTCTTATTCCAATCCCTTTCCACCTTGGATGTATTTCTGGCTGGCCTTTCGGTACTTCCAATCGATCACTTATATAAAGGCCAGGCTCAACTGTTAAGACCATTCCAGGAGTTAACTCAACAGGGTATTCACCTAATCGATATGCGCCCACATCGTGAACGTCTAATCCTAACCAATGACCAGTTTTATGCATGTAGATATGCCGATATGCTCCTTCATTAATTATAGATTCAACATTTCCTACAAGTAAGCCAAGTTCTACTAGTCCTTCCACAAGAACTTGTAAAGCAGCAAAATGAACAGCCTCAGCATCCTGACCGGGTATCACCGCAGCAATAGCTTTTAATTGGGAGGCTAAGACTATTTCATAAAGAGCCTTTTGCTCCCCAGAAAACTTCCCATTAATAGGGAATGTTCTTGTAATATCTCCATTGTAATAGTCATATAAAGAACAACCAGCATCTATTAATACCAATTCTCCATCCCTCAGAATTGATCTATTAGAAGTGTAGTGAAGAACACATGCATTATCTCCTCCGGCTACAATAGAACCATAGGCAGGCCCTCTTGCACCTTGCTGTAAAAAATATTCTTCAATAACTCCTTGAAGTTGACGTTCATTCATACCAGGTCGAGCAATATCTCGAACTAACTCATGTGCCTCAGCAGAGATCCTTGTAGCCTCACGAATTCTCTGCACTTCATAATCATCTTTATATAGCCTCATGTTATGCAATATCGAGCATGGAGGGACAAGGGACAAAGGACAAGACTCTCCTCGTTGCGCTTTATCCAATTGCAAAGACCATGTTTTGAAGACTAGAGTGTCCAACGAAGAGTCCTTGCCTATACGAAAAGCTATTCCATCAGCTCCGGCTAAATAATGGGCCAACAGTTGTGGTAACTGATCTAAAGAATGTGCAATATCTACTCCAAATTGTTCAACAACTCTTTTCTCCCCCCAACGAAAACCTGTCCAAACCTCCATTGCTGAGTCACTGGGTTGAACAAAAAGCACATACTGTTCTCCTCTCGGACGAAAAGGTAAAAAAATAGCTACTGCATCAGGCTCATCAAATCCGGTCAAATACCAAAAATCACTATTTTGCCTAAAAGGATATTCGCAATCAGAGTGATGAGTTACCAATGAAGCAGCCGGAATAATTGCCGCTTTACCGCCTAATTTAGAAAGAAATCGCTCACGGCGGGATTTGAAAATTTCAAAGTCTTTCACAATTAATCACTGCTTCTATTTAATGAAGGATGGCAAGAGTTCAAACTTAATGGAAAAATAAGACTCAAGAACACCTAATTAAAGTGAAAGCTTACTAAAGCATGAGTCAAAACATTACCTTACTAGGAATTCTCGTGCTTATCGTATTGACAGGTTCTGCAATCTGCTCAGGAGTAGAAGCAGCGCTATTAGCCGTCAATCCATTAAGAGTCCATGAGTTGGCAGCTAAAAGTAAACCTGTACCAGGAGCACGCAGACTGGCCAGGCTTCGTCAAAGACTGGCTCGAACTCTGACAGTTATAACAATCGCAAACAACGGATTTAATATTTTTGGAAGTTTAATGCTCGGAAGCTATGCAGCCTTTGTATTCAAGAAAGGAATCGCTTTACCATTATTCTCAATAATTCTGACAATTTTAGTTTTACTTTTAGGTGAAATTCTTCCCAAATCTATTGGGACTAAACTTGCTCTAAAAATTTCATTAGCAAGTGCTCCTACACTTCATATATTAGGAATCTTAATGAAACCGATAGTTATCCTTCTTGAAAAATTATTGCCTGTTATTACTACTGAAAGCGAAATCACAACAGATGAAGAAGAAATTCGTCAGATGGCAACATTAGGCTCTCAAAAAGGGCAAATAGAAGCAGATGAAGCTGCAATGATATCCAAAGTATTTCAATTAAATGATCTTACAGCAAGAGATCTTATGACTCCGAGAGTTGCTGCACCAACAATTAATGGAGGAACAACTCTTAAGAATCTTCTCCCCACGCTTATGAGCAATGATAATCATTGGTGGGTAATACTTGGAGAAGAGGTCGACAAGATAATCGGAGTAATTAGTCGAGAAAAACTATTAACAGCATTACTTGAAGGTAAGTCTGAAATTACACCAGCTGAACTAAGTGAATCGGTTGAATATGTGCCCGAGATGATACGCATTGATCGACTACTTACATCCTTTAGCAAAGACAAAAGTGGGGTCAGAGTTGTGGTTGATGAATTTGGCGGATTTGTTGGAGTAATTGGAGCAGAAGCTGTCTTAGCTGTCTTGGCTGGATGGGAAAATTAAAATTCTAATGAATCGCAACTATAGAAAGCTAGAAAATTTCAATAATAGATTTTATTTCAAAGGGGACAATCTCTTCAGCCATCATCAAAAATTGTACATTAATAAATAAGGATTTTTAGGCTGATTCGAGATATTAATTTAAAGCTTTGGATATAGCTTTGCAATCTCTGTTTCTTGTCTCGCTTTTCTTTTGGTTTCAGATCTAATATCATGCAATGATGGCTTGTCTGTTGCTGAAATATACAAAATATATACTATTAGACATGAAAATATGATTCCTGCAGCTAAAAGGAGTAAGCCTAAAGGCGCTGAGGGTAAAAGATAATCAAGGCCAAGACTTCCAGTAAATAGCATGGAACAGTATGCAAATATAATCTAATTATATTTATAGAGTTTTTTAGCTATAAATATAATTAAGTATAAATTTAACAGTCCGAGAGATCATTAAGCACTCATAGGTACTTATGCTCTTCTTTGATTGTTTATTTTAATGAAAGTATTCTTAAGTAACTCATTATTTATAAAATTTCTAAAGGCATGAAAATAAATTATACTAAAGTCATAATTAAGAAACAGAAATCAAATCTTTTTAGCGAAATTGATTCTAAGATGTTGATTGGTTGGGAGTGTAATAAGGCAGGAAGTAAGCAGAAGAAGTATCTAGATCAAATTAAACGTCAGACAGCTGCAGCAATGCAAAACAAAAAGTATTATCTAGACTAATATAAAATCAAATAATCTTTTATTATCAGTTAGTTGAGGTCATAAAATTTTTTAAATTCTCTTTTCAAGAATTACTTTGTTGAATACAAAATTCTTCCAAAGCAGCCGATATTTTGGTGATGCGCCAAGCTTAGACTTAAAGTAAAATACTAATTTTTCGAACTAGTTTAAAATTTAAGGATGACATAGGTGTAGGAGGTGGCATATTTAGGTAAAGTTGCTATTGAATAAGCAATTTTTGCTGGTCCTGAAATTTAAATCAGAGCTTTTTTATTGTTTTGAAATCAATAGAAAACACAACAAAGACTTCTAATCACTTGCGAGTGGTCATATCCTATTTACCTTTATACGGCAAGGGGCAAACCCATGAGTAATGCTCCTTCTATAGCTGAAAGGTCTTGTTTGCTGCTCAAAGAGTGGAAACACTCTTTAGATTTAACATGTTTTGAAAAAGAACAATTACGAGGAGAGTTAGAAATATTGGATGAGCAATTAGATAGATTAAAAGAAAGGAGGCTTCGTATATCAGTTTTTGGTAGAGTAGGTGTGGGGAAGTCAAGTCTGCTAAATGCTTTATTAGACAAACAAGCTTTCAATACAAATGTATACCATGGAAGTACATATCAAGATAAGGTTGAGAGATGGAATCAATCGTTCAAGAAGCTGAAGACTATTGAATTAGTTGACACACCTGGAATTGACGAAGTTTCCGAACAAAAACGAAAAAAAGAAACTGCTCATACTCACTCTGAATCAGACTTTATTTTATTCGTCATTGATAGTGATCTCACTCGAATAGAAATTGAAGCCTTAGAATTATTTATTAAAATTGGCAAACCAGTTTTACTCGTTATAAATCGCTGCGACCAATGGAAATCTCATGAATTAAAGCAACTTCAATTAAGTATTAAAAACCGTCTACCTCCTATAGCTAAAAATATATTATTAGTAGCCGTAGCATCAGCTCCTAGAAAGTCTCAGCTTTTAGATAATGGAAAAGTAAGGAGTGTTGCAGGTGAACCAACTATTGAATTACTTCGCGATTCACTCATAGACATTCTTGAGAAAGAAGGTGAGTTATTTTTAGTGTTAAACTCTTTAAGAGTAGCAGATAAGTTTTATAGCCTCATAAAAAGTGGGAGATTGAAAAGAGGAAAATTAGCCGCTCAAAGTCTCATAGGTAAATTTGCTGCACTAAAGGCTTCTGGAGTAGCAGCTAGTCCATTATTAATACTTGATTTAACCGCAGGATTAGCGTGTGATACCGCACTTGTTATCGAATTGAGTAAATTATATGGATTACAATTACAAGGCCCTGCAGCTAGAGAATTATTGAAGCGCCTGTCTTTATACAATAGTTTGCTTGGTGGCGCACAATTCAGTATTCAAATTGTATTGGGACTTCTCCGACAGATTTTCCTACTTGCCGCACCTTTAACTGGAGGAATAAGTCTTACACCAGCTTTGCCCATCGCTCTAGCACAAGCTGCCCTTGCTATTCATACAACAAAACTCACAGGTCGTCTTGCTGCAAAGGAATTTTTACAAGGAGGTAATAAAAAAAATTGCCAACCATGTTTATTGCTATATAGATTGGCTCGCAAAGAGCCAGAGGTCAAGATGTTATTAAATCAATGGCCATCGTCAATAATCACTCCTCTTAAATATAGATCTTTTCAATCTCTTCTTCCGTGAACACTCAACATGATTCAATCGCATTATTCGGGACGAGTGCAGACCCACCTACATGCGGTCATGAAGCTCTTCTGAAAGGTTTATTAAATATCTTTCCAAAAGTTGTCACTTGGGCAAGTGATAATCCACTAAAAAATCATTCTATCCCTCTTCAAAAACGATATGAGCTCTTAAAATTACTAGTTGAGGATATTCAAAACCCTCACTTGGAAATCAACCAAAAACTAAGTAGTCCATGGACAATAAAGACTCTTGAAAAGGCAAATGAACTGTGGCCTAGCTCTAATATGATTTTCATCATAGGTAGTGATTTAATGGAGCAACTCCCCAGTTGGCTTAGGGTTAAGGACGTATTAAACAAAGCAAGAATTGGAGTAGCCAAACGAGAGGGTTGGCCCATTCAAGAAAATCAATTGCAAACGATTAAAGGCCTTGGAGGCGTAATTGATCTCCTCCCTCTAGATATTCCTGATTCCTCTAGTTCAACATTTCGTAAAAGATTTAAGCTTGCACAAATTCCTAAAGTGATTTTACCATTGCTAATGAATCAAAATTTATATGATATTAAGAATAAATAGCCTATGAAAGTTTTATTACTACAGCTGAATCCCTTAGTAGGAGATCTCGCAGGAAATAGTGAGAAAATTATAGCTAGTTATCAACAAGCGAATGAAGAGGGTGTGGATCTAATACTAACTCCAGAGTTATCTCTATGGGGTTATCCTCCTAGAGATCTTTTGTTTGACACACACCGATTGAAGGAGCAAAAAGAAATTTTAAATTATATGGCTGACAAAATTCGTATAGATGCTCCTGATTGTTCACTCATAGTAGGTATTGCAGAGCAATCCTTAGATAGGCTATTGCCCAATTTATTTAACTCTCTTGTTTTAGTAGCTAATGGGAAATGGGAGATAGTTGCACGGAAACAATTACTACCTACATATGACGTTTTTGATGAGAAAAGATACTTCCGGCCTTTCAGTCACAGTAGTACTATTAATATCAAAACATTAAAGCGTAACTGGAAATTAGGACTAACAATTTGTGAAGATCTTTGGGTAGAAGAAAATCTACAAGGTCAACGTTTACAAGGAGCCAACCCAATAGAGCAACTAAAAGAAAGCAAAGTCGATATCTTAATCAACTTATCTGCTTCTCCCTTTAGTCAATCCAAGAAATCCTTAAGGCAAAATTTAGCCGCTAAAGCTAGTACTAATCTAAAATGTCCAGTAATTTATCTCAACCAAGTAGGAGGTAATGATGAATTAGTCTTTGATGGAGCAAGCTTTGTAATGAATTCATCAAGCAAAGTTGTTTACAGTCTCCCAAGCTACAAAGAAACTATTGGAGTATGGGATACTTCCAGACAAACACAATCAAAGTTATCTCACGCAAATAATCAAGAGTATATTTTCAGAGCTCTTGTCCTAGGGGTTAAAGACTACTGTGCTAAATGTGGATTTAATTCAGCTCTCCTTGGATTGAGTGGTGGCATAGATTCAGCCTTAGTAGCAACAATCGCTACTGCTGCATTAGGTTCGCGAAATATAACTTCTATATTGATGCCTTCACCTTGGAGCTCCTCAGGCTCTATTGATGATGCTCTCGCCCTTTCTAAAAGGCTGGCAATTCAAACAAAAACTATTCCAATCAATACTTTAATGGATTGTTACGATTCCACACTTGCCATACCTCTAGGGGAAAGGCTAAAAGCTTTAGCCTCAGAAAATCTACAATCAAGGATAAGAGGTACTATTCTTATGGCAATTGCCAATCAAAATAATCATCTACTTTTATCTACAGGTAATAAATCAGAATTAGCCATGGGATATTGCACCTTATACGGTGACATGAATGGTGGTTTATCTGTTATCGGCGATCTATATAAAACTTCTGTTTTTAAAGTTTGTGAATGGTTAGACAGTAATGAATCTGCTAATGCTCGCAAAAAGTTAGGGCTTTTTGCGAAAGGAGAACTCATTGGGGAGATCATTCGAACAAAGCCGCCGAGTGCAGAGCTTCGACCAGATCAGCTTGATACTGATTCATTACCCCCGTATGAAATACTTGATCCAATACTAAAAGGACTAATTGAAGAGCGTCAAAGTCAAGATAAACTAATAAAGAAAGGTTATGACAAAGATTTAATTCAGAAAATACAGTCTCTGTTAAAAAAATCAGAATTCAAAAGGAGACAGGCACCTCCTTTACTTAAAATAAGTAATCAAGCGTTTGGGAGTGGTTGGCGAGTTCCAATAGCATCCAAATAATCCACACACTTGCTAGCCATTTACGCCTGAAATTGGCAATTCAATAGAAGTCATCTCTGCTTATGTCCTCTTCTGTTCTCTCTGCACCAATGTCGAGTATTGGCGTGCCCGCAGAAATTAAACCTGATGAATTGAGGGTTGCCCTAACTCCTGATGGAGCAAAAGAACTCGTAACTCAAGGTCTTGAAGTTCTTGTACAAGAAGGTGCTGGATATGGTGCAGGTATTAATGATGAAGCGTTTGCAATAGCAGGTGCACAAATAGTTTCTCGTGAAAGAGCTTGGAGTGCTCATTTGATAGTAAAAGTAAAGGAGCCACAAGAAGAAGAGTTTCAATTTCTTAGAGAAGATATGTTGCTATTTACATATCTGCACCTAGCTGCGTATCCGAAAGTTGCAGAAGCTCTTTTAAAGAGTAAAGCAACGGCTCTGGCCTATGAAACAGTTCAACTAGAGAATGGAAGCCTTCCCTTACTTGCTCCAATGAGTGAAATAGCAGGTCGGTTAGCTGCACAAGTTGGGGCACATTTATTGGAAAGGCCTCAAGGTGGAAGGGGTGTACTTATTGGAGGGTGTACTGGAGTAAGGCCTGCAAGAGTCATTGTTCTAGGCGCAGGCACTGTTGGGTGGAATGCAGCAAGGCTGGCCTCCGCAATGGATGCAGAGGTCATGCTTCTTGACAGGTCACCTGAACGATTAAGAAATCTCGAAGCTGATCGCAAAGGACGATTAATGAGTGTCGTCAGTAGTCGGGGACTGATTGAAAGACTAATCCCTTCCGCTGATCTATTAATTGGTGCAGTCCTTTCACCAGGAGATAGAGCCCCGACACTTGTCGATGAAGAAATGGTTAAACAGATGAAACCAAACTCTGTCATAGTTGACGTAGCTATTGATCAAGGTGGTTGTGTTGAAACAAGTGTTGAAACTACACATACACATCCAACAGTGAATGTTCATGGTGTTCAACATTATGCTGTAGGGAACATGCCTGGAGCTGTACCTTTTACGTCTACTGAAGCGTTAGTCAGTGTCACACTTCCTTATATTCTTGGTATTGCTGGTAGAGGTCTTGAGGCGGCTATCACAGAACGTCCGGAATTATTATCTGGGCTTAATACAATTAGAGGATCTATATGTCATCCAGGAGTAGCAAAAGCACTAGATATACCTCCAAGACATCCTATGGCTTGTCTAAATTAACTTGAAGACTATTTGTCGTCGTTCTTGAACTCATTGAAACAGCCTCAATAGGTCTTCGAAGAGAAGAGATAGCAATCCCTTCTCTTAATGCAAGAACTATTCCTGCCGCTTCCAAGTAATTGTCTGCAAAGATCACGTCTTCATCATATTTTAATTTCTCATTGTTTATAATTCCTAAGGAATCTAGATCTACTCGTAAGACTCCAGGGTTAGAAACAGCAATCAAAGGTATCTTTTTTTCTAAGCAAGCTAAAACCGCCTCTCCTCCAAGAGCCTCTTGTGGAGCAATGATTGCACCCAATTTCTCTACTGAAATTAAGCTTGAAGAAAGATGAAAACTTTCATCTTTTCTGCAATCACTGACTTCTACCAGATCAGGGGAGCGACTTAACCCAATTAAAACACTTGGTAGAAAAGTGTGGCCGAGATCTTCAGCTGCAGCACGAGGATCCAAATTAGAATCAACTGGCAATGAAGCTAATGCCGGTGCATGAGCACTGGGAAGCATCAAGTGCTTAACCAAAAGATGACTAATCACAGCTTCAGCTCCAGACAAAACATCTACACCTTTACCTAAACGATATTTCTTAAAAGACTCTGTTTCAGAGTCATCAGGAAATCTTGAGACAACCGCTATAGCTGTAGAACCTAATGCCTTTAATTTTTCCCCTGCTGCTAGTAATACGTCTGGATTCTGAATAATCCCCCCACTTGTTCCACTTGAAGATAAGTTCAAGTCAATATCTAAGGGGAATTCTGTTTGTACAACAGGACCGATATTAAGGCCTAAACTTGCTTTGCAAGCATCTGCAACTTGTAAATGTCGTTGATATAAATCAGGTTCTAACCCTGCATCCAATAGTAACCCTATCTTCTGTTGTCGAACAGGTCTTAAGGATAAGGTGCCGGAGGCAAAACGATCAATCGAATAACCTTCAACATATTGAATACGAGGATCATTCCAAGTAAGTACAGCGGCATTCATAACATTTGGATGAGTTATCAAACATCCACTTGCCGCAGCCAGTAATCTCGCAGATGGTATCGCGTCTCCAGCGTAACCACCGATAGAGCAGCCTATTCCCGTAGGAACAATCATCAAGATAGGGATAGGAAGTGTACTCACGAGAAATTAAATAAAATCAGAATATTTTATAAGCCTATGTTGTTTGAATAATAATAATTGCCTCTACTTTTAAGTGAGTTTCACTTGACTGGGTAATAGCCCATCTTAACGGATCACCATATTCCTTTAAATTTTCTAGGATAAAACCTCTCAAATCTGAAATAGATAACCCCTTGGGTTTTGCAAGAGAAATATCTATGATTTCTAATTTCACTGATAATGATAAAAATTAATTTAGCCTTAAATATTAAGCAGCTGCACCTCCAACAACCTCCAATATCTCTTGAGTTATGGCAGCCTGGCGAGCTTTGTTGTAATCAAGAGTTAATGTTTTTGCTAGCTCTTTAGCATTATCACTCGCATTATTCATTGCTGTCATCCTACTTGCCAACTCAGATGCTGCAGACTCCTGTAATGCTCTTAAAAGCTGATTTTGCAAGTAAAGAGGTAACAATGCATTTAACAATTGCTCTGGACTTTGTTCAAAAACTATGTCAGAAGGCAACTTAGGCTGCTCATTTGACAAGGAAGAACCTTTCTCAACCACTAATCGACTATCTTTAGTAGTCAATCTAAAAATCTCATCATTAGCTTCAGCTATACCTTGTGGATCAAGGGGCAATAAGGTTTGGACAACAGGATTACAACTAACTAAGCTAATAAATTTTGTATATATAACCTCTACTCGATCAGTACTCTCAGATAGGAACTCAGATAAAACCTCACTAGTAACAGATCCAGCATCCTTGGAAGTAGGAACTTGCTCTAACTCTTTAAACGTAGTTCTAATTGTGTACTGACTTGCTCTATTCTGAAAATATGTAATTGCTTTTTTACCAATAAGTACAAGGTCAGGAGAAAAACCTTGACGCTTCAACTCTGCATATCTTTGTTCAGTTCGTTTGATAATATTTGCGTTGTATCCACCACATAGTCCTCTGTCGGCTGTTACTGAAACAAGAGTAATTGTTGATACATCTCGTTTTTTCAACAATGGCGCATCTGCAGCCTCAAACTGCATCCTAGATTGAATATTTTCTAAAACACGCGCTAATCGATCAGCAAAAGGTCTACTCTGTAAAACCTGCGCCTGGGCCCTGCGAACCTTTGCCGCAGCCACAAGGCGCATAGCCTCAGTGATCTTTCTAGTGTTTTTAACAGAAACAATTCTGTCTCTGATTTCCTTTAGATTTGCCATAGATAATTGTCTCCTAGATATCCTTAAAAGTCAGGCAGTTGCCAACATTGAGGAGGTTACCTCCTTAATTGACTCCTTAAGCATTGCTTCCGAATCTTCACTAAGCACCTTATCTGAAAGTACTTTAGTGATAAATTCAGACTTATTTGTTTTTAAATATTCTCGTAATTCTCTTGCAAATTTCGTCACATCTTCTTCAGGGACATCATCTATCAACCCCTTAACTCCGGAATAAACAATTGCAACTTGCTCAGCAAGATTAAGAGGCTCAAACTGTGCTTGTTTCAGCAACTCTCTTAATCGTTTTCCACGTCCAAGTTGCTTTTGAGTTGCTTCATCCAAATCTGAAGCAAACTGAGAGAAAGCAGCAAGTTCATCGAACTGAGCAAGCTCTAGTTTCAATGTACCCGCGATTTTTTTAATCGCCTTTGTCTGAGCTGCTCCCCCGACTCGGCTAACGGAGATACCAACATTAATAGCTGGTCTCAATCCAGAGTTGAAAAGATCAGAGCTTAGGAAAATCTGACCATCAGTGATTGAAATCACATTGGTTGGGATATAAGCCGAGACATCCCCAGCTTGGGTCTCAATAATAGGTAATGCTGTCATTGAACCTCCACCCATAGCATCAGATAGTTTTGCGGCCCTTTCAAGCAAGCGACTATGACAATAAAAAACATCTCCAGGGTATGCTTCACGTCCAGGTGGACGTCTCAAAAGCAAAGACATTTGCCTATAAGCCTGAGCCTGTTTAGTTAAATCGTCATAAATAACAAGAGTAGCCTTTCCTTGATACATAAAATGTTCTGCTATTGCAGCACCTGTATAAGGAGCCAAATATTGCAATGCAGCTGCTTCAGAAGCACTGGCACTAACCACTATTGTGTATTCAAGAGCTCCTTTTTCTCTTAAAACCTCAACAACATTTGCTACCGAAGCAGATTTCTGACCAACAGCAACATATACACAAACTACGTCCTGACCTTTTTGATTGATAATAGTATCTATTGCGATAGCAGACTTACCTGTTTGGCGGTCACCAATAATTAATTCTCTTTGCCCTCTACCGATAGGAATCATCGCATCGATAGAAGTAATACCAGTTTGCATAGGCTCGCAAACCGATTTACGTTTAATGATGCCTGGAGCAATTGATTCAATGAGTCTAGAATCACTTGTGGCAATATCTCCTTTACCATCCACGGCAACTCCAAGGGGGCTAACCACACGACCCAACATTGCCTCTCCTACAGGGACCGAAGCAATTTTTCCTGTAGCTTTAACCGTGCTTCCCTCTTGAACACCTATTCCTTCACCCATTAAAACAACGCCAACATTGTCATCTTCTAGGTTTAACGCAATTCCTTCTGTCCCATCTTCAAATTCAACCAATTCACCAGCCATAACTTTCTCAAGCCCGTATACACGAGCAATGCCGTCTCCGATTTGCAAAACGGTACCAACATTAGTGACGGAAACCGACTTGTCATAATCAGCAATTTGCTGTTTGAGGATCGAACTAATCTCGTCGGGGCGTATGGAAACCATGGAAGTAATAAAGTGAGTTTAAAAAAAGAGAAGGATTAATTGAGAGTTAGCTTACTTTGGCAAGCGAAAGTCCTAACCTCCTTACTTGACCAGAAAGACTTGCGTCTATGACCTTAGAGCCAACGTTGACAATAAAACCGCCTATTAAAGAAGAATCAATTTTCAAATTGATTTCTAGATTCTCTGTTCCTGCTATGAGTTGAATCTTTTTAAGAAGTTCATTTTGTTGATCTTCGGTCAATTCAGAAGCAGAAGTAACAGTTGCCAAAGCGATATTTCGCTGCTGTCTGTAAAGCTCAAGCAATCGCTCAAGCACTGAATCCAAAAAACCAATCCTATTTCGATCAGCTAATAATTTTAATAAGTTAAGAAAAGATGGGGACAAGTCTTTGGAAAACATTTTCTCCAAAGCCGCTTTTTTAGCATCAACCTCTAAAACTGGAGAACCCATAGCTTCTCGAAACTCTGGCGATGCATTCCAAAGATCCAAAATAGATTTAGATTGATCAATAACTTCATCAACTTCATTACGACTCTCTGCTACTTGCAAAAAAGCTTCAGCGTAAGGAGTGGTAATTGCATTTAAAAGAGGCATTAGTTATTCCCTATCTTGTTTATGGACTGATTTAAAAACTCATCTTGAGTTTTTTTATTAAGTCTTGAAGGCAAAGCCGCTAATGCTTTGTCAATGGCCATTTGTGCAGCTTCCCTTCGAAGTTGAGCACTTACTCTGGCCGCTTCAGAAGTTAAATCAGATGCAGCGCCTTGCTTAATTCGAGCCATTTCTTCAACTGTTTTCTTTTCGCTTTCTAAACGAATTGCTTCAGCACGAGCCTTACAATCCTTACGAATTTGTAATGCTTTCTCCTCAGCAGAAGCAAGCTCCTTTTTTGCCTCTGAGAGTGCATCTGTTGCTTCGTTAAGGCGATCTTCCGCATCTTTAAGATCTGTAAGGATAGCTGATCTGCGCCTTTCTAAAATCCCTCCTAAAAAACTAGGAAGAAATTTATAAAGCCCAAAAATAACTACTGCCAAATTAAGAATGTTGGTTTCAAACAAATCAAAGTTGAGACCAAAACCGCCGGTAGCAAAAGTAAGTGAGAAAATCATTTTGCTTCTAGTAATCGGGATACAATTAATTCCCCAAGTTGATCTGCTTCATCTTTAAGTTCATTTAAAGCTGAGGCTCTTTGAGAATCAATTTCTTTTCTTGCTTCTTCTCGAGAAGCGTTGGCTTCAGCATTAGCCAATGCCAAAGCTTCCTTATAAAGATTGTCTGAATCTTCTTCAGCTTCGTTAATTAATTTTTGAGCCGCTTGTCGTGCATCCTTAAGCTGATTTTTTAAATCCTCCTCAAGCTTTTGCACTTGCGCAAGTTTTTCTTTTGCTTGAGCACGGCTAGTGGATACATAGCCTTCTCTCTCTTCAACAACCTTACCTACAGGTTTAAAGAAAAGAGAATTTAGAATAAAGGTGAGGGCTACAACTTGAACCGCCATAAGAGGCAAAGTTGCATCGAAGTCAAATAGACCTCCCTCAGCAGCTCCAAGTAGAAACAAACTTGTCATTTAGCAGAGGTGCATGAACATTGAAGGAAGCCAAAAATTGGCTTAAAAGAAATGGAAAGGCAACGATCGTCAAAGCGACCTTGCGTTAATCAACCAGCGAAAGGATTGGCAAAAAGCAATACCAAGGCAACCACAAGACCATAAATGGTTAGTGATTCCATGAAAGCAAAAGAAAGAAGCAATGTTCCTCTGATCTTGCCTTCAGCTTCTGGTTGACGAGCAATACCTTCCACTGCACCTTGAGCGGCACTACCTTGACCGATTCCTGGGCCAATTGCACCAAGGCCTACAGCTAAGCCAGCAGCAACAACAGAAGCAGCAGTCGTAATGGAATCCATGATTGATTTTAAATATGTGAAGCGCTTTTAAAGCGCATGGAGAGTGGACCGGGAGTTTATACCTGCGCGGGGGACATCTCATAGTTCAAGAGATGGGCCCGTAGCAATTCGGACCTACGCGCAAAGATTTTGACAGACGATGGTTTGTCTAATGACAAAAAGATGCCTTTAGTGGTGCTCTTCGACTGCCTCGCCTATGTAATAAGCGGCAAGAGTAGCGAAAATCAAAGCCTGTATAGCACTTGTGAAAAGTCCAAGAAACATTACAGGGACAGGCAGTACTAAAGGAACTAGAAAAACAAGAACCGCAACAACTAATTCATCAGCCAAAATATTTCCAAATAAACGGAAAGAGAGTGACAAAGGCTTAGTGAAATCTTCAACAATCTTGAAAGGCAACATTATTGGCGTTGGATGGACGTAATACTCGAAATACCTCAAGCCTTTATTACTCAAACCTGCATAAAAGTAAGAAAGTGAAACTAATAAAGCCAAAGCAACTGTGGTGTTTATGTCTGCAGTTGGAGCACCTAACTCTCCGCTTGGTAATTTTATTAATCTCCAAGGGACAAGTGCTCCTCCCCAGTTACTTACAAAAATAAATAGGAATAGTGTTCCGATAAAAGGCATCCAATCTCTATAAACCTTTTCTCCAATTTGAGTTCTTGCTAGATCTCGGATGTAATCCCAAAGAAATTCCAAAAGGTTTTGCACACCTTTGGGGTCTCGCTCCATCTTCTTTGTGCCTATTACTACAAGTGTTAGTAATGCACCAATTACAATCCATGAAGTTAAAAAAACCTGACCATGAATCTTTAGGTTCCCTATCTGCCAATAAAGGTGTTGTCCAACCTCAAGTTCAGCAAATGGAAATAAAAATGGAAGTGAGCCCATTGAGAATCAAATAAAGAGTCGGCTATCCGACAAAATTTTAAAAGCCTTTAATTAAGCTATTTTTGTAAATTCCCTGCTTTAGCTGAATGCTCAAGAAGGAATTGAACTATCAGAGAAGGCTTGTACAACAGAAATCCAACCAAAGATGGCCATAATTCAAGCTGTGGAAGTCTTGAGACCAAAAAGAAGAGTAAGACTGGAACAAGCAACTGAACCTTGGTTACTGACATAGAAGTTTTTCCAAGTTTCCCTATTCCTCTTGCAAGCAAGCGTAAATAAAAGATTCCAGAAAAAGCACCTACCAAAAGACTTACAGCAGAACGAGAATCAAGGAAAATGGCAGATAGTAAAACCGCAAAAGCAGTAATAAATAAAGCCACTCTGTAGATGCTCAGTTGAAGCCGCAAATATTCAGCATTAAAATCTTCAGGCGTATTGTCCGAAGATTCAAGATTCGTATTTGACTTGGAATCAGAGCTAGCAGTTTCTATTGCTGATACCTCAATATCTCCCTTCTCAGAAGGAAAATTTGTTGATTTCAGCTTTGGAAAGGCGAGCAAAGGCTCCAAGCTTCTCGAAAGGCCCGCGAAATCTATCATGCACTAGGAATTCATGTATAGGGATTCCTAAAATTTAATTTCGATTTTGGAATCCCTCGCCATCCCCAAATTGTCTTAAATGGACTCAAATATTAATCGAAGCCAAGTGAAAATTAATATATAAGTATTAATTGATTGGAATCCTAGAGCTTTTTCAAGCCAGAAAATATCAGCATAAAAATAATAAGGATTATATTCAAATCAATATCAAAAATTAATTATATTTTTAAAAGACTTGGCAAAGACTATTTTCAGCGGCTCAATAGAAGTAAATATTGTATGCAAGTAATTGAGGAGTGATTTTTTAAAAAACATTGACAATCGTCAAACCAGGTATAGAAAATCTATTCAAAATGACTTAAGAGACAGGCGCAATAGCTCAAGTTTGGACAACTTTTTACCTCTTCCATGGAAAACGTGGCCGATTGAGGCAAGATTACTTTTAGGCTTAATTGCCTTTTGGAGTATTACAGGGATATTTGTTCTAGGTTCTTCAAGTTGGTGGGTCGCGATAAGAGAGATGGGAGATGGGGCCTATTACATCAAAAGACAATTAATATGGTTACTAGCAAGTTCAAGCCTAGGATTTCTTGCAATATCAACGAAATTAAGAGTATGGATCAAAATAGCTGGTCCAATATTAATTATTGGGCTATTAATGGTTGGCGCGACAACAATATTTGGAAGCACTATTAATGGTTCTACTCGTTGGTTGATTATTGGACAAATTCAAATTCAACCATCAGAACTTATAAAGCCATTTGTTATTCTTCAAGCAGCGAATTTATTTGGTTATTGGAATCGTATAAGTAATAGGAAAAAGATTTTCTGGTTAGGAATATTTGGAACTCTAATACTATTAATTGTAAGACAACCAAACCTTAGTACTGCAGCTCTTAATGGGATATTGATTTGGATTATTGCACTTGCAGCAGGAGTAACTTTCGATAGTCTTTTTTTTACAGCATTGCTAGGAGCAGGATTAGGCATAATAAGTATCTCTATTAATGAATACCAAAGACTTCGAGTTATGTCTTTCCTTAACCCTTGGCAAGATCCAGAAGGGAATGGATATCAACTTATTCAAAGCCTTCTTGCAATTGGTTCGGGAGGATGGTTTGGCGAAGGATATGGTTTATCAACCCAGAAATTACAATATCTTCCTATTCAAAGTACAGACTTTATCTATGCAGTTTTTGCTGAAGAATTTGGGTTCATAGGATCAGCAATGTTACTATTTTTCTTGTTATTAATAGCATTTATTGGATTAAAGATTTCTCTTAGATGTAAAAATAATTATTCCAAATTAATAGCAATAGGATGCAGCGCAATGCTTGTAGGGCAATCAATAATGCATATAGCAGTTACCTCCGGGGCAATGCCAACGACTGGGTTGCCAATGCCATTAATGAGTTACGGGGGGAACTCACTGATTTCAAGTATTTTAATTTCCGCACTATTAATACGCTGTGCGCTTGAGTCATATGAATTAACTAGTGTGGTAACAATCAAAAAAAGATTCAAATATAGATAAAATAAAATTGGTTTAATCAGCCAATTCAACGACATCTGTCTTTTTCTTGGATTTAACTCTTTCTGATCTAGCAAGAAATAGTGAGCAATTACTAAACAATGGTTTAAATGAACCAGGTCCTTTGACTTTGATTCTTGTTTTTAGTGGAGGATTATTAACGAGTCTTGGACCTTGCTCGCTATCTCTTTTACCAATAACGGTTGCCTATTTAGCAGGTTTTAAAGATGATCAAAGTCCTTTAATTCGAAGTACAAGCTTCTGCACAGGAATAATTCTTGCATTAGTAATCCTAGGAAGTTTGAGTGGCTTGGTCGGTAAGGTTTTTGGACAAGTTCCATTATTTTTTCCGAAAATAGTTGCAATTTTAGCTATTTTTATGGGGTTAAATTTGCTTGGTATTTTCACGATTCAATTACCCGAAGGACCTGACCCAAATATTTGGAAAAATAAAGTACCCAAAAAACTTGCACCAATTTCGGCAGGATTGGCATTTGGGTTGGCTTCATCACCATGTACAACTCCAGTTTTAGCTGTACTTCTTGCATGGATTGCTAAAACAGCAAATCCAATTACAGGTGTTGTATTACTTAGTTGCTTTGGTCTAGGTCAAGTTATACCTTTAATCCTTGCAGGAACAGCCGCTGCAAGCATTCCAAACCTTTTATATCTAAGGCCAATAGGTAAGTGGATCCCACCTATAAGTGGATCAATACTATTAATAGTTGGATTCTTAAATCTATTATCCGAATGGATTTAAATTAATGTTCAATATAGAAAGAATACTTCTTAAACTATCTAATTTAAAAACTGCAATTATTTTATTAATTGTAATTGCAATAGCAAGCGCAATTGGTACAGCAATACCTCAAGGAGAGTCATCTCAAAGCTATATAGAAATATATGGTGAGCATCCTTTATTGGGAATAGTTAATGGTAATTTATTATTATTCTTTCAATTTGATCATATATATTCAAGTTATTGGTTTCTAATACTTCTTATCTGGCTTGGTTTAGCGCTAATTGCTTGTAGTTGGAGAAGACAATGGCCAATGCTTAAATCAGCATTACGCTGGGTAGATTATAAATCATCTAAGCAGGTAAGCAAGTTAGCTGTTTCTCAAACAATTCCATCAATAGGGTCTACAAATAACCTTGATAAATTATCTAAAATACTTAAAGAAGAGGGATGGGATGTAAATCAAAAAGATAATCGGATTGCAGCTAGAAAAGGTGTAATTGGAAGAGTTGGCCCTTTATTAGTTCACCTAGGACTAATTTTATTAATGATTGGTTCAATTTTTGGTGTTTTAAATGGACAAAAAGTTGAACGTTTTCTCGCCCCTGATAGATCACTAGATCTTATTACTTCTAATGGAGATAATCAACTTTCTGTTAAATTAAAAGAATTTCAAATTGATAGAGATCCTGTAGGCCGCCCCTCACAATTTCATTCAAAAATCGAAATTAAAGATATTATTAATCAAGCTATCTTTTTAAAAGAAGTAAGTGTAAATCATCCTATACGTTTTAAAGGAATAACAATTTATCAAGCTGATTGGTCTCTTGCTGCGATAACTATCCAAATTGAAAATAGTCCAAAAATCCAACTTCCTTTAAAGACTATTCCAGAACTTGGCGAAGAAGTTTGGGGTGTGGTGATACCTACTAATACAGAAGGAGAAAATCCAATATTAATGACTATAGATAATGAATTAGGTCCAATTAAAGTATTCGATGAACAAGGCACATACCTCGAGTCTTTAAACATTGATGGTATACCTAAAAACATCTTAGGTGCATCTATAAAAGCAACTAATGTCATCCCAAGCAGTGGTTTGTTACTAAAACGCGATCCTGGTGTCCCTATTGTTTATTCAGGCTTTGCGGTCACAATGATAGGAGGATTGCTTAGCTTAATTGCAACACGTCAGATATGGGCTGTAATTGGGAAGGAGCAAAATAATATATATATAGGAGGATTGTGCAATAGAAACTTATCTGGTTTTGCAAATAAAGATATGCCAAGCATCATAGATAGAGTATTAAATAATAACTAATCAATACTCCCTTCTATTGCCATGACTAACTTTTACCAACATATGAACATTCCCTCTAGGGTTAAAATCAGCTTCTAATTGCATCCAGTTAGGATTACAAGCATTAACTAAATCATCCAGAATCCTATTAGCAACCTCTTCGTGAGAAATTTTTTTATTTCTATAGCTATTTATATAAAGCTTAATTGATTTTAATTCAAGAACCTTTGGCCCTGGCTGATAAAGCAGACGCAATACTGCAAAATCGGGATATCCGGAAAAAGGGCATTGGCAGGTAAATTCAGGTAAGTCGATTGAGATTTCATAAGACCTTTGTTGATTTGGATTTTCAAAGCAAATCAATTCTGAACCTGCTATTGCTCTTTCTCCATACAAAGGAGACTGAGTCTCCGATTGCTCATGAATAGTCAATTAAAAGACCTCCAAAAATCAAATTAGTAGCAACGATTACATCAAAGAACATCTATAACCTAGTTAATGGGGAAAGCAAAGAGATCTATTTATGGACATCTGTTTAATTAATACTCAAGAAGGAATTGAGATTAGGCCCAAAAGTATTCATGGAATACTATGGCTTCAAACCCATTTTGAGGAACAACATTGGGAAGCAATATCTAATAATGAAGTACGAATCCCTACAGCAGATGCAAAAGATCTTTCTTTAGATGCTCAAGAGGCAGGTCTAATTTTAAATTGCTTCCCTGTTATTTCTTCAAAAACAGGTATCTTTTAAAATTTTTTACTATTATTTTTTTTAGATTACAAGATAAAAGCTATGAAAAAGATAGAAGCCATTATTCGCCCTTTCAAACTTGAGGACGTGAAAGTTGCATTAGTTAATGCTGGAATTGTTGGGATGACGGTAAGTGAAGTGAGAGGCTTTGGTCGCCAGAAAGGACAAGTAGAACGCTATAGAGGATCTGAGTTTACAGTTGAATTTCTTCAAAAACTTAAAATAGAGGTTGTGGTTGCAGATGAAAGTGAAGAGATGGTTTTAAAAGCAATTTCTGAGGCAGCAAAAACTGGAGAGATAGGCGATGGCAAAATATTTGTAACGCCAGTTAACTCGGTATTAAGGATCCGCACAGGAGAAATAGACCAAGCAGCTCTTTAAGACAGAGTATCTAAAACAAGACTTTTCAAATCTGGCAGATCATTTGCCTTATCAATACCTAGCCAGAGCAAATATTCATGATTACCTGCAGGTCCAGTAATAGGAGAAGCTATAAGCCCTTTAGGGAGCCAACCTAATTTCATTGCATACTGAATAACTTTATTTAATGCATAAACGTGAGCATCTGGTTCGCGAACGACCCCTTTCTTTCCAATTCGTTCACGACCAACTTCGAATTGAGGTTTAATTAAAAATAGACCTTCTTTATTTTCTTCTTTTAACAAATCTGTAATAGCTGGCAAAGCAAGGTTTAAAGAAATAAAAGACAAGTCAGCCACTACAAAAGTAGGCAATAATCCATTCTCACCATAGAGAACTTCTCTAGTTAATTTACGAATATTTGTTCTTTCCTTAAGTACTACTCTGGGATCATTACGTAATGTCCAAGCAACCTGGCCATATCCAACATCAACTCCATAAACAAGTGATGCACCTTGCTGTAAAAGGCAATCAGTAAAACCACCTGTTGAGATACCACAATCCAAGCAAACTTTCCCATTAACTTTTAGAGAAAAAGCATTAAACCCAGCAATTAATTTCTCTCCACCCCGAGATACAAAGCGAGGAATATTTTTAACTAACACTTCAAGATCATCTTTAACCTCCAAACCAGGCTTATCAAGAACTTCTCCAGAAATGCTTTTAACATTCCCAGCTCTAATCATTTTGATGGCTTGTTGCCTGGAAGGAACAAATCCTTTGGTGAGCAAGTGAAGATCTAGTCGGACTTTTCTGATCATTTATTTATAAAAAGCAACATGAAACCGAATAAAAACCGCTGAACTTAGTAAATCAGTAAAAGTTCGGGGACAATCTATAGAACTCGCCCGAAAGGTCGTGTCGAAAAATCTCACAAAGTCTATCGATCCAAATGAGATCTCACAAAATAAATCTCATGGTTTGGCCTCAATGGTAGATCCTCAAAATATCCTTGCTCTTCTTCCACCTGGAAGTTTTGCAACAATTGAAAACCAACCCAATGACTTACCTCCTTTTCAAGTGATTAGTTGCAAAGGAGGAAGATGTTGGGTTCGCCAGCAATCATGGGGAAGATATGTTCATTGGGAAGTTCCTCACAATCGTTTGAAGTCAGCTTGAGATAAAGCTTTAGATTGAACTATCACTTATTTACTGCGACATTTTGATTGATCGCTACACAATGCCCGAAATGGGCCAAATATGGACAGAGCAAGCAAAGTATCAAAGTTGGCTTGACGTTGAAATTGCAGCCTGTGAGGCCAATTGGAGATTAGGGAAGATCCCTGATGAAGCAATCCAAAAAATCCGAACTCAAGCAACTTTTTCTCCGAAAAGAATTTTAGAAATCGAAGCAGAAGTAAGACATGATGTCATAGCTTTTCTAACAAACTTAAATGAGAATGTCGGGGATCCTGGGCGCTTTATTCATGTAGGAATGACAAGTAGTGATGTCCTTGATACTGGATTAGCTTTGCAACTGAAAGCATCTACTAAGTTACTGATTAAAGAACTAAATGAATTAAAGGTAGCAATAAGAGAACTTGCTAAGGAACATAAAAAAACCGTTATGATTGGGCGATCTCATGCCATACATGGTGAGCCCATTACTTTTGGCTTTAAACTCGCAGGATGGTTAGCTGAAACAATAAGGAACTCTGAAAGACTGCAACTTTTAGAAAAAGATATATCAATTGGCCAAATAAGCGGTGCTATGGGCACTTATGCTAATACTGACCCGCAAGTTGAAGAAATCGCATGCAATATCCTTGGCTTAATACCTGATACCGCAAGTACACAAGTTATCTCAAGAGATCGCCATGCTAGTTATGTTCAAACACTCGCTTTAATTGGATCCTCATTAGATAGATTTGCCACTGAAATCAGAAACCTTCAAAGAACTGATGTTTTAGAAGTAGAGGAAAGTTTTGCTAAAGGTCAAAAAGGAAGTTCTGCCATGCCTCATAAACGTAATCCAATAAGGAGTGAAAGAATAAGCGGTCTTGCAAGAGTGCTGCGTAGTTATGTAGTCGCAGCATTAGAGAACGTTGCGTTATGGCATGAAAGAGATATCAGTCACAGTTCAATAGAACGAATGATGCTTCCTGATACGTCTATAACTTTGCATTTCATGATTATAGAAATGACAGAAGTCATTAAAGGCTTAGGAGTCTATCCAAAAAATATGGTGAGAAATATGAATGTTTATGGAGGAGTTGTTTTTAGTCAGCGAGTGTTGTTAGCACTAGTAGAGCATGGAATGAGCCGAGAAGAGGCCTATCAAATAGTACAAAAACATGCTCATGCAGCCTGGAACAAAGAGGATGGTAATTTTAAAGCCAACTTAGAATCAGATATAGAGATTGGGAAAATTTTAAATCCAACTCAACTAGAAAATTGTTTCTCTACTGAAATACATCAAAGTAATTTGGATGTTATTTGGAAAAGGCTAAAGCTTTAAATATTGCAAAATATATTTATTAAAGCTAAAAGAGTCAAGAAACTTCGTTGTTTTATCAAGCTTGCAAACCAAGCGATACACTATCTCTCGGACATGAGAAGATAAACAATATTATAAAAAATAAATGGACAAAAAAGTACGAGTTGAATACGACAGCCTTGGGGGGATAGAAGTCCCCACAAGTGCTCTTTGGGGAGCTCAAACTCAAAGATCCTTAGGTAATTTCTCAATAGGTACAGATCTAATGCCTATAAAAGTTATATATGCCTTAGCCACAATAAAAAATGCTGCAGCCATCGTAAATAATAAATTTGGTTTAATTGATGATAAGAAAAAAAATTTAATCCTATTAGCCACTCAAGAAATACTAAACGGCGTACATGACCGGCAATTTCCGCTAAAAGTTTGGCAAACCGGGAGTGGAACTCAAACAAATATGAACATCAATGAAGTGATTGCTAATATTGCATCTCATTCTCAAAGTATGCCTTTAGGTAGTCATCAGCCATTACATCCAAATGATCATGTAAATCGATCACAATCAACGAATGATGTTTTTCCTGCTTCCATTCAGATCTCAACGGCTAAAGAAATTAATAGTAGACTTCTACCAGAATTAAGTCTACTAATAGGAGCATTTACTCAAAAAAGTAATGAATGGCGCAATATCATAAAAATCGGGAGAACACATCTTCAAGATGCAGTACCTCTTACTCTTGGACAAGAAGTATCTGCATGGAGAGATCAGCTTTTAACTGGTAGCGAGAGAATTAAAGAAAGTCTAAAAGAACTTTACCATCTTCCCTTAGGAGGTACAGCAGTAGGAACAGGTTTAAATGCACCAAGTGGATTTGACTATGAGATTGCCAAGGAAATATCTGTCATAACAGGTTTACCTTTTATAACAGCTAAAAATAAATTTGCTCTTATGGCTAGTCATGATGGCCTCGTAAATTTAATGACTAATTTAAAAATGTTAGCAATATCTCTTTTGAAAATTGTCAATGATATCCGACTATTATCATCAGGTCCAAGAGCAGGCATTGCAGAGCTAGAACTACCTGCAAATGAGCCTGGCAGTTCAATTATGCCAGGGAAAATAAATCCAACACAGTGCGAAGCAATGGCAATGGTTTGTACACAAGTAATTGCACTCGATGTCGCCGTTGGGATGGCTGGTAGTGGTGGTCATCTGCAGATGAACGCATACAAACCTCAGATAGCATTCAATATTCTGAAAAGTATTGAGTTATTGCATGATGCATGCTTAAGCTGCAGAGTCTCGATGATTGAGGGGATCAAACCTAATGAGAAAAAGATAAAGCATGATCTAGATCAATCGTTGATGTTAGTAACTGCGCTAACTCCTACCATTGGCTATGAAAAAGCATGCAACATTGCTCAACTAGCTCACAATGAAAATATTAGTCTTCGGCAAGCCGTCAGTAAACTTGGTTATTTGACAGAAGCTGATTTTGATAAACTTGTGGATCCAATATCAATGACAAGTTTTGATTAAAGGGGAAAGCCTGTTTTAATCTTTATAAGACCTTTTTGTAGCAGGGTTACTTCCCTCCTTCTCATTTATAACTAACTTCTCAAGATCGTCTGACTCGCAAACTGGGAAACGGTTAATAGACTTATAAGCTCTTCTAGCATTAACTCTGAGCTGTTCGCTTACAGCCTCGCAGTAGGGGACTTGAGACAATAAATCAATAGTTCTTCGCAGAATACGGACTATATCTCCCTCATCAAGTGAAGTGTTCGCAATAAGATCACTCCATAGAGCACCATTTGCCCAAGCCTCAACTAAACCAATTAATTCAAGATTCCACCAAACTGGGATTTTAATGCCATACCTTTCTTGTGTTCTTAAAAGATTACTTCGTATTCCAGAAAGATTTTGAAAAGCCTCTTCTGCAATAGCTGATGGAGCAAATCCACTCCAAAGATCAGGACGATTAATTTCTGTACAAATACTTTCAATAACACCCGCTAACGCAGAAGGTGGTAATTCATCTAAATGACCACTCATTAAGCTTAATCCTAGCCATAATTCGTTATCACCTCTCAAGCCAGCAACTGTCCTTCCGATTTCCGTAGGATTTATATCCTGCAAACAACCAAAATACTGAAGTATCTCCATTAAAGATAAAAAGTCATCCCAATGATGATTAGCCCTGTGATGCAATATCTTTTGACGGTTTTGGATTTCATCATCTAATTCTTCCATCCTATGACGATGCTTCTTTAATTTTTTGAGATTAATCCAACGATGAGCTGGTTCTTGTTCTAATTGAGCTTCAAGAGTTTGAACTAATTTCACCTGAGATAAAACTTCAGCAGCAAGATCATATTGAGGTGTCATCATGTCATATCGTTTTGACATGTCTCTAACAAGTAAGGACAATTGCATGCTTTTATCATCACCATGCCTTAATTCACCTGAACGTGTAAGGGTTGGCGTTTCGTAGTTATCAACTGATAAGCAAGTTAAATCAGCATGTAGACTAACTACTGATTGAGATGGAGCTAACAGCCAGAGATTTTGATCTGTAAGACATAAAAGCAAAGGGAACTGGCCTGAACTAAAGATTTTATCAACAATTACTCCAGGAGTTATGCGTCCTTGAAGCTGAGGAGCCTTCAACGTTATAAGAGTCCCAATACTAGAAAACTGTAAGGCGGAGGTCAGTTCATTAGCTAATTTGTCAGCAGATTGCTTTTGCAGAATGCGCAGTAATCTTCGTTGTTCCTTCAGACGATTCCTTCCTTTCTCATAAGCTTCGAAATCATCCCAAGAAACATCCGATAATGAACCTTGGAGAAACTGTAATTGAAGTTTCAATTCTTCAATAAGCTTTTCTTCTTCAACGAGATCTAAACTGGTTAAATAACGCCCAAAACTTCTTTCAATTAATTGCTTGGATCTCTCTAAATCATAGCGTTGTAAAAGGTTAAGAACCATTCCATAACTTGGAGTAAATTGACTCATTAAAGGATCCGCTGAACTAAGAGCTAATTCACCAGCTTCTTGAACACCCTCAAACCGGCTCTGAACAGTTACTACAAAACCTTCAGAATCCAAGCCACGTCGACCTGCTCTCCCAGCCATCTGAAGAAATTCACTACCCATAAGTTGTCGATGTCCATTTTCAGTACGTTTAGATAGTGCTGAAATTACAGTGCTCCGAGCTGGCATATTGACCCCAGCAGCCAATGTCTCAGTAGCAAAAACTACTTTAATTAACCCCTGCTGAAATAATTCTTCTATTAATTCCTTCCAGGCTGGAAGAACTCCAGCATGATGAGCAGCAATGCCTCTAAGTAAAGCGTCAGCATGCAATCCATCTCTGATCCCTTCAGGATTTCGCTCTGTATATGCCCTAAGGCATGCACGAATTATCTTCTTCTCTTCTTTTGTAACTAAAGTTTGATGTCCTAGATCTCGAACGGCTCGATCACAGCCTCGACGACTAAAAATAAAGTATATGCCTGGCAACATACCTCTCTCAGCCATCTGTGAGATGACAAAGCCAATTGATGGAGAGACTGGTTGTAGTGGCCGAGAAGAACGCGCTTTTCTTTTCTGACCTTTTGGAGCTCTCCAAATTTTATTATTTGGATGTAACTTATTACCCTTATCATTAAGTAAAGGGTGCAACCCTTTTGCACTACAAAAACTGAACCTCAATGGGACTGGACGAAAATTACTAAATATCAAATCCGTTGGTCCATGAACATTTTCTATCCAATCAGTCAACTGCCCAGCATTGGCTACAGTTGCAGATAAAGCAACGAACTGCACTGAAGACGGACAATAAATTATCGATTCCTCCCAAACTGTCCCCCTCTGGACATCATTCATGTAATGGCACTCATCAAGAACAACAGCTTCAACACCAGCAAGAGGGTCATCTAATTCATCAGCTTCTGCATACAACATATTGCGAAAGATCTCAGTAGTCATAACAACTATTGAAGCTTCTCTATTCAAGCTCATATCACCAGTCAAGAGACCAACATTTTCGGGACCAAAATGATCTCTGAAATCTCTTAATTTCTGATTTGAGAGGGCCTTTAATGGCGTTGTATAAAAAACCTTTTGGCCATGAGATATTGCTCTATAAATTGCATACTCGCCAATTAATGTTTTCCCAGACCCAGTTGGGGCGCTAACCACAACAGAATGACCTTGATTTAAAGAATCAATCGCCTGAAGCTGAAAATCATCAAGTGGGAAAGGGAAAATGTCCTTTGGATTCAATGAAGAATTGAAGAGATCTATTGATGTCGTAACTCACGCCGCAGAGTGCATATCCAAATTTTATCGACCAAAGCAATTTATCTCATCAAATATGTACAGAGTGACAAAGATATGGAAGATTATAGTTGGTATGTATTGAACAGAAAATTCGTATTAAGTATAGGATTCAAGGAATGAAACAGCTTGCTCAAGACCAAATTCGAAGAGTAAGGACATGGATACCTGGTAAGACGCCAGCATCGTTTCAGGCATTTAATGCTGACAAAAGTTCCCAAGATATACTTGACCTTGCAAGCAATGACTATTTAGGACTGAGCCGGCATCCCCAACTAATTGCCGCTGCCAATGAAATTATGCATGTGGAAGGTGTAGGAGCTGGAGGCTCTAGGCTTGTCACAGGAAGTCGTCCTATTCACAAGAAACTTGAAGAAGCTTTGGGAGAATGGCTAGGGAGAGAAAAAGTCTTACTATTCCCAAGTGGTTTTCAAGCAAATATTGGTGCCGTTATAGCCTTAGCAGATAGGCATACTCCTGTTCTTGCAGATAAACTTATTCACCATTCTCTTTTAGTAGGAATAAAAGCTAGTGGCGCCAAGCTTCAACGTTACTCTCATAATAATCTTCTCGACCTTGAAAAATATTTAAAGATTTTTCAGGAAAAATATGTAAATAAGTCTCCTCTAGTTATTACAGAGAGTTTATTTAGCATGGCAGGAACAAGTCCAAATATTAGCGAACTAGCAAAGCTTTGTGAAAAATATAAAGCAAGACTATTAGTTGATGAAGCTCATGCACTTGGGGTATTAGGTAAAAGTGGAAAAGGTTTATGCTATGGGATTCAATCTCCTGTGACTATTATCACCGGAACTTTTGGCAAATCTTTTGGATGTGGAGGCTCCTTTATTGCTTGCAATAAAGAAATTCAAGAACATCTTCTACAAACCAGTGGTGCATTTAGATATACAACTGCCCTTGCTCCTCCAATGTGTGCAGCCGCATTAGCTGCTCTAAATCTCATACAAGAGAATCCCAATTTGGTAAAAAAACTTCAAACAGAATCAATTCATTGGCGCAGAACCTTGAACAAGCATGGTTGGACATTTCCAGAAGGAATCGGTCCTATTATTCCTTTATTAATGGGCACAAACCAAAAAGCGCTCAAATACCAACAGATACTTGAGCGAAAGGGAATCCTTTGCGTTGCAATTCGTCCTCCCACTGTGCCCGAAGGACAAGCCTGTCTCAGATTAGTGGTTAGAGAGAATCTGCCAAAAGAGACATTGCAAAAGTTACTACTCGCCCTTCAGAGCCCATGAAAGAAATAATTGCCATGCATGGTTGGGGTGGTGACTGTAGAACCTGGGATACCTGGAGAAAGTCTTTTATGGAAAACCAATGGCTATGGACTAGCCTTAATAGAGGCTATGGAGATATTCAAGCTCAAACCTCTAATTGGCATAACTCCAAGATTAACGAAACTACGACTAAACGAGTATTAATTTGTCATTCACTTGGGCTCCACCTAATTAACCGATCAGTACTAGAAGACGCAACTCACATTGTTCTAATTAGTAGCTTTGGTCGTTTCCTTCCTGAGGGAAATGAAAGTAGATCTATTAAAATAGCCTTAAAAGGAATGCAACAAGCCTTAGGAAGCTCTTCTGAAAAAGAAATGTTAATCAACTTTCTAAAAAAAGCCTGTAACCTCTCTCAAGTGAATATCCTTCCAGAGGGACCAATTAAAGATGGTCTTTCAAATAATGGTAGGAAACAACTTCAAGATGATCTTAATTTACTAATTAAAACTTCTGGGTTGCCAGAAAACTTTCCTATACATGCAAGAGTTTTAACAGTTTATGGAGACGAAGATCAAATAGTTCATCCACAGTCAAAAACTAGTTTAAGGATTGAACTAAACAAAAAGCTTCTAAATCCACCAAGTCATTGGGATTTATCTTCTCAAGGACATTCAATAGTTATGCCTGAATTAATACAACGCACACAAACATGGTTAGAAGCGACAAAATGAATAACGAATGGCAACAATCGATATTAAAAAACTTTAGCAAAGCTGCTTCTGTCTATAACGAAAATGCAAGTATTCAAAAAGATATTGCATGGGAATTAGCTAGCATTTGCTCTAATAAGCAAATAGCAAAAGGTGTGTGGGTAGATCTTGGCTCCGGAACAGGACATTTAGCAGAATCCTTAGAGTCCTTAAATCCAGGTCAGAGTGTAATTAGAGTTGACAATTCAAAAGAAATGATTGCTCAACATGCACCTAATAAAGAAACCCAAGTTTGGGATTTAGATCAAGGTTTACCTCACTGGTTAGAATCACCCAAATTAATTGCCTCTAGCTTTGTTCTTCATTGGTTAGTTAATCCCACTGAGCGTCTCAAAGAATGGATTAATGCTGTAGATAATGATGGATGGGTTGTAATATCACTACCTGTAAAAGGTAGTTTTAATGAATGGCATGAAGCATCAAAAAATGCTGGTGTGTCATGTACAGAATTAGATTTACCTACAGAACAATCTCTTCTTGGAGTCATTGAAAATAACAAAGTAAAGCACAATCAAATACTTAGCTATACACAAAAAGCATCTGGATTAACTTCTCTATTTAAAACAATGATCAATGTAGGTGCACAAGCAACTAAAAAGACTAGCCTTAGTATTGGAGAGTGGAGGCGATTAAGAAAGGCTTGGCCATTATCAAATAAGAACGAAATTAATCTTACATGGAAAATACAACTACTTCTAATACAACGATGATAGCGACTAATAAAGGTATTGTTATTTGCGGTACTGATACTGATGTCGGGAAAACTATCGTTAGTGCTCTTATAGTGCAAGGTCTAAATGGAGTTTATTGGAAGCCCATACAAAGTGGTCTAGAAGATGGAAGTGATACATGTAGAGTATCAACTCTTGTAAATCTTTCAAAAAAACAATTCATACCAGAACTCTATAAATTTCAAGCATCTGTATCTCCTCACTGGGCTGCTGAAAAAGAAAATCAAAAAATTGATCCCAGATTAGTGAAACTGCCAGTTGTAAAAGGTCCTCTCGTTGTTGAGACTGCAGGAGGTTTACTGGTTCCAATCAATCGAGACTTTTTACAAATAGAACTTCTTAAAGAATGGAAGCTACCTATTGTCCTTGTGGCAAGATCTGGATTGGGAACAATCAATCATACGCTACTGAGTATTGAAGCACTGAAGAAAAGGTCTATCCCTATTTTAGGGATAATTCTCAATGGTCCTTTACATAAAGACAACCCTAAGACAATAGAGCACATCTCTGGAGTTTCAATTATTGCTCAACTGCCTCATTTAACTAACCTCTCAGCAAATGAACTTAAGAGTCAATGGGATAAACAAGGTTTAAAAAAGGTTTTTAAAGAATTTATCAAATAGAAACTCTATTAGTATTGAAGACTCTTCACTAGAGATGTAAATTCTCAGTCAACTAATTAGTATTGACGATAAAGCATTTATTTGATTATTAATTTTTTTTTGTATTATTCTTTAGGATAAGTCGGGCATCGTCGAAAACGATTTGAGGCTTGAGTTACTGCATTTATAAGAGGTCAACCAATTCTTAAAGCTCGTGAATCATTTGTATCTGCACAAAGGATCATCCCTGTATTTCAAGATTAATTTTGATCGAATGCCAATAGCCTTCTGCAAAAGCTTCTCTAAGGTTATTTTGAACCAAATCAATCTGATTCAATCTATGCATGGGAACGAGAAAACACCTAGGGCATTTAAGATTGTTTTTCTTGAGCATGGTCTAAGGTCTGAACAACTAATCCAAATATGAAAAAAAACACAAGTCTGGGAATGAATTATTTGGATTCGCCATCGAATTTCGACACCTCAACCTGGTATCCAAGTCTTTGGCCACCTTTTACGCAGATCGCATCCGCAAATAGGCCTGAAAGAGTTATAGCGGCAAGAGGGGCTCTGCTAGAACGTGATAATGCACCTCCTCTAATTGATGCAATAAGCAGTTGGTGGGTGACCTTACATGGGCATTCAGATCCTTACATTGCGAAAGCGATTTCAGAGCAAGCCAAGCAACTTGAACAAGTTATATTTGCAGATTTCATCCATCCACAAGCAGAAAGGCTTTCTCAGCGTTTATGCAATAAAACAGGGCTAGAACGCGCATTCTTTTCTGATAACGGGTCAACTGCTGTTGAAGTTGCCTTGAAAATTGCTTGTCAATTTTGGGAAAATAGGGAAGATCATCGAGACCAAATTATTGCTTTTGATGGTGCATATCATGGGGATACATTTGGAGCAATGGCAGTTGGTGAGCGCAATCTTTTTAACGCTCCTTTTGAAAGAATGATGTTCCCTGTTAGCAGGGTTCAATGGCCAGCTACATGGTGGGGAGATAAAGATGTCAATGCAAAAGAAGTCTCTGCAATTAATCAGCTTGAGAAGCTTCTAGAAACACCTACAAGTGCTGTCATCTTAGAACCTTTAGTTCAAGGGGCTGGTGGAATGGCAATGGTTAGACCTGAATTTCTTAACGCAGTCGAAAAGAAAGTAAAGGCCGCAAACGCTCTATTGATTGTTGACGAAGTTTTAACTGGTTTTGGAAGATGTGGTTCTCTTTTTGCTTTTCAAAAAGCTGGTTTAAAGCCTGACCTAATCTCCCTATCTAAAGGTCTGACGGGTGGCTTCTTACCAATGGGTATAACAATGTCTACGGAGGAAATCTTTAAAGCCTTCATTGGTGATGACCCTAGGCTTACTTTTTGGCATGGGCATAGTTTTACCGCCAACCCTCTCGGCTGTGCTGCAGCAAATGCAAGTTTAGATTTACTTGAAAAGAACCCCAAAAAATATTTGGATTTTGAATTTCGTCATTTGCCTCATTTAAAAAAATTAATCAAAAATCCAAAGGTGATAAATCCGCGACTTCATGGATCGATTGCTGCATTCAATATTGAAGTAAATGGAACACAGGGCTACTTAAATTCTATCGGCAAAGCTCTAAAGCAATTCGCCTTACAAAATGGGGTTTTTATCAGACCCCTAGGAGATGTTGTATATCTACTCCCTCCACTATGTATCACAGATGATGAATTAGAAAAATGTTATTCAACTATCAATAAAGGACTAGAAACTCTATGATTTTTTATAGTTTCACTCTTTAAGGGCCCTGGCATATTCCAACTTGGACGTCTTCTCTAGACAGTCCATATGGAAAACTACAAGAGGATTCTGAACCATTTTTTTCCCAGGTAATTCTTAAGTTTTCAATACCCATTTGAATTTCTGCCGACCATGTAGGCATTCCTAAACTCCACACCGTCGGATCTGAACTACTTTTTTCAGCTCCCAATTCTCTCAACCATAGCTCCAGTGCATCTAAGGAGTGCTGATTTAACGGTGTTTTACTTGAAGGTAATTGATCCATTCCCCCATCCTATTGAAAAGATCTGATCATGAGCTAGCAAATAATTAAGAGATAACCATGTTGGACGAACTATTAACTCCCGTCCTTGCATCATTCCAAAACCTATTGCTAGTAACAAACTTATTAAGAGAGCTATCCCTAAAAGTAGTAATGAAAACAACTCACCTCCCGAAAAAGGTCTTCTATCTGCCCCAAAAGTATACTTTTTCAAAGAATTAGTGACGTTAAAGTCAGATGTAAATTTATTACTTTCAAAAGTGTTTTCCTGAAGAGTTATATCCGAGTCATATGCCTTTCTCAAGATAGGGTCGGTAAGTACTTCATATGCTTCACATACTTGCTGGAAACTTTTAGCAGCCTCATCTTGTGGGAGTGAAGTGGTATCAGGATGAAGCTCCTTACTAAGCTTACAGAAAGCCTTTCTGAGAGCCTCGCTATCAGCGGATGAAGAAATCCCAAGAAGTTCATAATGGCTTTTAGAAGAAGTCAACTCACAAGAAAAATGTAATAGGATTAAGCAAGAGATACCAAGTAATCAAAACATCTCATAGATCTATAGCAATATTCAAGGATTTTTATATGTCTTTTAATACTCCAGCAAGTAAACCTAGTTCTTCTTTCTGGTCTCAGATGAATTGGCACCCATCATCTGAGCAAATGAACCAATTTCTTAAGCTTCAATCTCTTCTTATCTTATGGAATAAGAAAATTAATTTAACTCGTCTTATTTATGGAAATGATTACTGGATCTCACAAGTTTTGGATAGTCTCTGGCCTATCAACAAAGAATTACATAATCCCCGTCAATTAATTAATTGTATTGATGTTGGGAGTGGATGCGGACTCCCGGGTTTAGCCATTGCGATTGCAATGCCTGAAGCAAGGGTCACTCTCATAGAATCTATTAAAAGGAAAGCGGATGTACTTGAAAAAATGGTTACCGAACTTAAACTTTCTTCAAGAGTATCCATATGTAATCAAAGAGCAGAGCTTATAGGTAAAAAATCAGGTTTTAGAAATAATTACGATCTAGCTTTTGCACGAGCAGTAGCAATTCCTCCAGTTGTCTCGGAATACTTGGTGCCCCTATTAAATAGAGATGGACAAGCTCTTATTTATTGTGGTAAGTGGAGTCAGAAAGATGAAAAACAACTGAATAAATCTCTGATTATTCTAAAAGCCAAAATAAAAACTATTCAAGAAACTAATTTGCCTGATAACAGGGGAGAAAGAAATGTTATTAGAGTTATCTCGACAGGCACTTGTCCAAGCAAATATCCAAGAGATATTGGGAAACCAGCTAAAAATCCTTTAGGAAGTTAAGCGTCAGTCAATCGATCTTGAGTATGTCCTCCAACTTGATTTCTTAGATTTCTTAGTAATTCAGGTATCTGTTTTGACCAAGGACTATTAATGAGCACACTCAACAAATCCTCTTCACTAATCCCATTATCCAAGGAATCTGCATTCGATCCAGGGAACCAATGGCTACCATTTCCCAGTAATCCATATCTTGCCTTTGCATATCCTTTCATACCCCAGGCTTCGACAAGATTATGTAGCCAAATTAAAATAGGAAGATTAATCTTTCCAGGAGTGTTTTCCCACGTTGGAAGACCCTCGAAGCAGCTCGAAAGCCATAAACTACCTAAAGAGTTTTTAGCTGCTTGATTTAAGTTATTTTCAATCGGTGGGACTAGTTCATTTACTTTGTCTAAAAGACTTATTGCCCGTATATGTAAATTAAAGTCTTCTATTTGTGAGACTCCCACACTAAGTGTGTGAACTCTATGATCTCTTAAACAAAAAAGATCATTAAATACAATTGGATGGAGTGGAGCACACAAGTCAATCAATTTATTAGATGGTGTATGAAGATGACCTCCTTTATCAGTAGGGCTAATTATAAAAACTCCTAGATCTAATTCTTTAGCAGCTTGCAATGCAATATCATTTTCTTGTCTAATGAAATACCAATGTAAATTCACATAATCAAACTGATTAGATTTAATTGCTTGCACAATTAAATCAGTAGTTCCATGTGAAGAAAATCCTATAAAGCCAATTTTGCCTTTTTTTTGCCACCGACGGGCAACTTCTAAACAGCCTCCTGATCGAATCGCATGGAATAAATGTTCATCAAGATTAATACCATGTATAGATAACAAATCAACCTTTTCACATTGCATTCGTTGAAAACTCAATTCCAATTCAATCTCAAAGTCATGAGGATTATCCTTAGGTGGGATTTTTGTTTGTAAAATTCTGTTCGTATCAGATACTTTTTTTAGAGCTAATCCAAGTTGTAATTCAGAACTTCCATAATGCCTGGCTGTTTCAATATGATGCATTCCAATGGATTTAGAAAAACTAATTATTTTTGCTAAGAGTCTTTGGTTTCCTAAATCAATCTCTTCAAAAGGTAAATCACACCAACTTTGCTGGAAACGCATTCCTCCTAAGCTCAATACAGGCATAGATATTTCTGTGCGGCCAAATCGACGACAAGGAACATTCTTGAGATAAGAAGAATCACTCACTTTGACATTTATCTTTTGAACATAATCAAGTCCAAGGAGGTAAACCAAGTGGGCGAATATCTCTTTTTTCCAAACTCGATTTGAGATCTTCTAAATCTTCAAAATTCACCCATTGAATACAATCAACTGGGCAAGTATCTATAGCTTCTTGAATTGTTTCAGTTGTATCTCCGTCTTGGCGAACAGCTCTAGCTCTTCCTAACTCAGATTCCATTGCAAAAGTATTTGTAGCTACACATCCACAATAAGTACAGCCTATACATTTTGATTCATCAACCCAAACAGCTTTTGATCTAAGTTTTCCTCCTAATACAGGCTCTTTTCCATTTAGACTTGACTCTTCAGATGACTTTGCTTCAAATGCGGATGAGGTATCAAAAATCAATTTTCCAAATCAAGCATCCCATCGCGTTACAACTAATTCTATAGATCCATCAATATTTTTCTTCTGTTCCGCAATCTGGAATCCTTCTTGAGCTGTGGCAGTAAGCACAGTATTTAATGCGTATCTTTGAGTGAGTTGCGAAATGAATCTTTCAACAGGAACAGTTTCTTGCCAAAGATCTAAGTCTGCAACTAATTCATAAGAATTACTGGATTTGTTCCATCTAAAGCCAATTTCTGCACCCTTGTTCATCTTTACAGCTAAGTCAGCTTTAACTGTTTGACCTCTATAACCTCTGACAAGTCTTTCTCCTTCTTGAGGCTGATAACCTAAATCAATCAGAGCTTGAAAAAGAGGTTCACGCTTACGTAATTGAGTTTTAACCGTGCTGAAATGTGACATCAGTGAATTTCCATGGAAATGGATTGAGATTGAACCTGTTCTTCCTTATAGGAATCACCAGTAAGCTTTCTTTGATCAACGCACCCTAATACAGATTCGAGTTTCTCGGTCAGTTCAAGACAAGAATCTCCAATCATCCCTTCAACAGTCTCTTCAACAAGTCCATCTTGTCGGATCTTGAATCTCAGAGTGCGTTGGGGCATGCAACTTGAGTAGGAGTTCCTGATGTTATAGAAAAGAAAGTAATCTTTGAGGTGCAGTTGTTACAAGGATGTGTTTAAAACATCAAATTCAAATCAACTGTCCATCTATCATCAAGCTTCTAAAACGTTCTTGCACCTGGGGATTCTCAATTTGCTCTAAAGCAATTCGAGCTTCATATCTCACAGATGGTTCAAGGTCATTCAACAAAACTGTAATAATACATTCAATCATTTGATCCTTTCTGGGCTGATTTAAATGAGTGTATAAACGCCCTAAAGACCAAATACAGTTACTTCTAACCCCTGGTTCAACATCTATTTGCAAGCTAAGGATTAACTCTTTAGCAGCATAATCTGCATTTTCCAAAGAACTCGAACCTATTTCCGCAAGAGAACTGGAGGCCCAAAGTCTCACAGCAGCTACATCTTTATGTAATGAATGTACAAGAGGTTCAATAACTGGAGAGCTTGAATAATTACCGAGACTCCAGGCGGTAGCCCGTCTTACATAAGCATTACTGTCGTAATGCAGCATTTTTAATAAAATATCAACTGCAGCAGGGCATGGATTTCTTCCTAAAGCATATACAGCACTCATTCGTTCAACAGGACAAGGCTCATCTAAAAGAGGGACCAGAAAAGGAAGAGATCTTGGGTCGCGGTACTCACAAAACACCCTTAAACCCTGCAGTCTTTCTTCATGGCCCTCTTGAAGCCATTTTAAGCCCGCCTCACATTCTTCAGTCTTCTTTGAATCGTCTGCATCAAGTTCATCTAAAGCAATATCATCCAGAGGATCACCAACAATTTCAGCATCCAACTCTTTTGCCAATACATCTGGATCTATGGCTAATCCGGCCAAAGCATCAAAAGAAGATTTTTCCTTTTCATCACTCATGAGCCAATACTAAGAGGAATTAAGCAATCCTCAACTAATTGGAGCTGGAGCTAACATGTCCCCTGGGAGCCAAATCCTGGCACTAACAGCAAAGAAAGCTACTCCAAAAAGGGCAACAATCAAAATTGGCAATAAGGTTGATCTTAAGAAACTCATAAATTCAATTAATCATGTTTAGTGTATAGACTCTTGTCTTCGTCGAAGCTGGCCGCAAGCTGCATTTTGGTCTAGCCCTCTGCTAGATCGAAAACTGACGGCAATTCCTCTTGTTTGTAAATAATTCTTAAACCTATTCATATTTTTCATGGTCGGACGCTGAAAATCTTCGTCTTCTATAGGGTTGTAGGGTATTAAATTAACATGACTCTGAAAGCCCGACAACAGCTCAACCAACTGTTTAGCATGTTCAGGTTTATCATTCAATTGCCCTAAGAGAATATACTCAAAACTCACTCTCCTTCCAGTGATCGAGAAATAATGCCTACAATCTTCAAGCAATTTTTTTAATGGATATTGACTCGCAGAAGGAATTAAAGTCTCGCGCAACTTTTGATTAGGGGCATGTAAGCTAACAGCAAGTGTAAATTGGACTCTTCCTAAAGAATCAAGTGCTCTTTCAGCCAACTTCGGCATAGTATCGGCAACTCCTACTGTACTTAAAGTGATACGACGTTGACCAATACCTAGATCAGTATTTAAACAACGAATAGAGTTCAATACTGTGTCCAAATTAAGTAAAGGCTCGCCCATTCCCATAAAAACGACATTAGTGGAACGCCTTCCAAAGACTTCATTAACAGTTAGTACTTGATCAAGAATTTCATTAACTTGTAATGACCTCCTAAGACCATTTTTACCTGTTGCGCAAAAATGACATCCCATAGGACAACCAATTTGGCTAGAGACGCAAACCGTTAAACGCTTATCAGTTGGGATAGCAACAGTCTCAACGTACTCAGAGTCATTAGTTTCAAGTAAAAATTTAATTGTTTTATCAGAGGCCTCAAGTTTCTCAACTATTCTCATACGACCAATAGAAACCCCTTTTTTTCTCAATGCATGCTTCCATTCTTTAGGTAAAACACTTATCTCATCTAAATCTCTCACACCTTTTTTATAAACCCAATCATAAACTTGACGACCTCGAAAAGCATGCTGTCCCTCATCTTGAGCCCATTGCTCAAGCTCCTCAACACTTAAACCAAGTAAAGTATTATTAGTTAAGGTCAGGCTATTAATCACCAGACCGTTACAGCGTGTCCTAGTTTAAGCTCTAAAAGAATTAAGGCTATAAATCCGATCATGGCCCATCTTCCATTTAATTTCTCTGTATGGTTATGAAAGCCATAGCGAGGTAACTTTCTCTTGGGAATAATTGGTGGTTCAATCATTAATTAATAGTTATAAAGCCAACCTGAGATAATGTTAAAGCAATAAAGATTTTATCGTAAGAAAATTTTTACTCATCTGAGAGGAGTCCTTCTTCTTGAAGTCCTTCAAGAGCTGAAAGATCAAGCGATTGATTCTCACTAGACTGTTCATCATCTTCTGGACGCACGAAAGCTGCAAAATTACTAGCAGAAGCATCTATACCATGGCGACTCCTCGTAGCCTCCAAGTCTGCATCACTTGGATCATCTAAAACTGATGTTAGTTTTGCAGATGGAGATGAAGGCATCTCAACTGTGTAATCCGGACGTAAATTCTGCATACGTCTGTAACTTGCAGAATCTTCAGCAAGGATATCTGGATGTGGTCCTGCTTCGGCCTTGAGCTCTTCCAGGAAGCCACTAAAACCTGTTCCCGCAGGTATAAGACGACCTATGATCACATTTTCTTTGAGCCCACGTAACCAATCAGACTTCCCTTCAATCGCGGCCTCTGTTAGAACACGAGTTGTTTCTTGGAAAGAAGCAGCAGAAATAAAGCTATCAGTATTTAATGATGCTTTTGTTATTCCAAGAAGGACAGGAGTGAATTCAGCAGGTGCACTACCTGTGACTGATATCGCCTGATTTGTATCCTCGACTTGACGAAGTTCAATTAATTCACCAGGGAGTAAAGTCGTATCTCCAGCATCTTCGATACGAACCTTACTAGTCATTTGTCTAACTATTACTTCTATGTGCTTGTCATCAATAGAAACACCTTGTGATTTGTAAACATTTTGAACCTCATTAACCATGCGATGTTGAAGCTTCGCAATTGCTTCTTGAGCTGCTTCCAATAATGGTTTCCTATCACGTAAATCAGCAAAATAACAATCAAGTAACTCATGTGGATTTACAGGGCCATCAGTTAGGAATTCTCCAGCAGCAACTTCCTGCCCATTCATAACCATTACATTTCGACCCAACAGAATTGGATATTCAGAAATAGAATCATCACCTTCTATCACTGTTACAGTTACTGATTCATCATCGTCATCTTGCTTAATGTCAACTATTCCAGTCTTTTTACAAAGGATTGCCGATTCTCGTGGACGACGGGCTTCAAGCAATTCTTCAATTCTAGGAAGGCCTTGAACAATATCCCCTGTTTTCTGTCTTTCAAACACCAATAATGCCAAACCATCACCACGTTGAACTAGCTCTCCATTTCGAACATGTAATACAGAGTCAGGAGAGACCATATAAGGTCGCCCTAAGCGAAGCGTAACTTCCTTATTAGCAATACTTTCAACTTCACCACAACAGTTAACAGGTTGGTTTTCTGCTAACAAATCACCATCGACAACTCTTTGGCCGACATTAACAAGTATTTTGTCGTTGGACTTAATTTTTATAGTATCTTCTTCTCTTTCCACAATCAAGCGCCTAATCGGCTCTCCTTCACCAGCTTCAGGAAACTGAACAACTCCTTCCTGCTTGCATAGGATCTGAGTTGTAGCAACAACATCTAAGGCGTTAATTGATTGTCCATCCTCTACTTGTAACTCGGTATGAGTAGAGCCATGACTAGAGTCTGAGATAGTATCCCTGCGAACTAAGATGCTTTCTAAAATCACTAGACTTAATCTATCTATAGCTTTTGATTTTTTGTCTTTAATAGATTCAACATCTACTGTCATTTGAGGTGTTGTTTCAAATGTTTCAAGGATTAATTGTGTTTTTAGTAGTTCGATTCCTTCTACAGATTTAATTAATTCACCATCTTTAAAAGCCAATCTTTGTGTAGCCTTCAGACCTAAAGAAGGACCTTTGGGTTGATTAACATGTTCCAGCTCTGGTAATTGAGCTTCATCTGGAATTAAATATTCTTCAACTGGTCTTAGTAGAAGACCTTTGCCTTCAGTTGCTTCAACAGTCTGAACAAAAACCATAGAATCAGTTTTAATGCCTTTGGCTATGGTCTCTCCAGGATTAATTATTTGACCATCACCGTCAAAACGATCTAAGGCCTTGGAATCTTTGCAAACATGAAAAGTTCCACTTCTTACAATAATTTCTCTAAGGATATCGTTCTTTTGAGTGACGGTAACAATACCAGAAGTTTGACTAAAAATATCTTTTACAACTTCAGTTCCTGCTTCTATCCATTGTCTATCTTTAATCATCAACAAAGAGATATCTTTGTTGATTTCATGAGTCTCTTGAGGAATCCAAAGCAAGGCCCCTCCTTTACTTACTTCAAAGCCATTCTTTGCTGATCTAGCCTTTTTAATAGTCAGTTCAGGAGAATATTTAATTAATCCACCTGTCTGGGTACGGAATCGATCATCTGATAATTCCGCAATTACCTCGCCATTCCCTATCTTACTTCCTGGAACACTATTTAATCTGTACCTAGTGCCATCTTTAGCCTCAAGATTCCAAAGTTCACCTGCATGAGATGTCTCTTCCAATAACTTAAAATCTCTCAGGGTCATAGAAGTAGTTACTATCTGAACTTCTCTTGAATCGCCAATTGAATCTCTTAAACGAATCTCTCCTCCAAACTCAGAAGCTTGACTAGCTTCAGCCAATACTTGACCTTCCTTTACTTGTACATTACTAGAGACGACAGGCAAAGCATTAGGAGGTAAATTATAAACATCTCCTGCTAACACCCAAATTCTTCCCAACCTTTGAGCTTTAAGCGTAATATTTCCTTGTCTATCTGTGACTTCTTTAGGTTGTATAACAGTTTCATATCTAACTTGCCCAGCCAAGTCACAGATAACGTCTTTAGTCGCTTTCTCTACACTCTTTTTAACAGCTCCAACTGCTATCTGTGCAACAGTTACATCGGCATTAATCTCTTGTCCATCCTCTACAAATAAAAGAGAGCCACTGGAAATTTCTATTCTTTGACCTTTTCCACTCCCACTTGGCTTCACATTTAAAATAAAATCAACCTCAGACTGCTGTGCTTCAACTCCATGAGGAGTTCTATAACCTCTCAATCTAGCTTTGGGGCCAAACTCAACTTTTCCTGCAACCGTTGAACGAACCACACCAGTCTCAGCCGTAGAAACACCACCGGTATGGAATGTTCTCATTGTCAATTGAGTTCCAGGTTCACCAATTGACTGTGCTGCGATAATTCCAACTGCTTCTCCAAGATCAACTAATTGGTTATGAGCAAGAGCCCATCCATAGCACTTTCGACATACCGAACGATTCGCCTCACATGTAAGAGGTGATCTAACCATTACCGATTGAATCTTTGCTTTTTCAATACGACTAGAAAGTTCTGGATCAATAGCGGTATCACGCTCACCAAGCACTTCTCCTTCTAAATTAACTACCTGAGCAGCGGTAAGTCTTCCAACTAGTCTACTTCCATAACGGCCATCTTCGGCTTTAACTAAAATTGCTCTAGTTGTTCCGCAGTCCTCCTCGCGCACTATCACATCCTGTGCCACGTCAACCAGTCTTCTTGTCAAGTAACCAGAGTCTGCTGTTCTCAAAGCAGTATCTACTAATCCTTTGCGTGCACCATATGAAGAGATAACATACTCAGTAACAGTTAATCCTTCTCTAAAGTTGGTACGAATTGGCAAGTCAATAATTTCTCCCTGTGGGTTTGCCATCAAACCTCTCATGCCAACTAACTGACGAACCTGAGACATATTTCCTCGTGCTCCAGAATTAGCCATCATCCAAACTGAATTCAACGGATCGTTTTGGTTGAAATTCTTTTTAACAGCATCAACTAACCTTTCATTAGTCTCTGTCCATGTATCAATAACCTTTGTATGTCTCTCAACCTCAGTAATTTCCCCTAACCTATAACACTCTTCTGTAGCCGTTATTTGGGCCTCAGCCTCTCCTAGTAAATCCTGCTTTGCAGCTGGTACTTTTAAATCATCAACTGATATTGAAACTGCTGCTTGTGTTGCATACTTAAACCCTAAATCTTTCAAATTGTCTGCCATTGCGGCAGTAGCAGCTGTTCCATGATTTTTATAAGCCCACGCAACAAGCTGTTTTAAACCTTTTTTATCGACAATCCGATTTCTAAATGGAGGTGGAGTTTTAGAAAGTGGTGGTGCAATATTCTTCTTTAGAGCCTTTTTAGAGCTTTTAGAACCTTTCCTAGATTTTGTGGATTTACGAGCTTTTGGAGTCTTAGGTGTTTTAGAAGAAGATGAAGTCATGGCTAAATACTTGTCAGGTAAAAAAAAGTGATTTTGTAAAGGTCAAGCTGATGAGGCAACAGCATCAATAATCGTATGGTTCATAACAACACGTCCTACTGTTGTAAGAATAAAACGACTTATCAAAGTTCCTTGTTCATCCAATCGATCTCTTCTTAGGGTCCACAATTCGATTTTTGAACCATCCTCAAGAGTTTTGCTTTCAATGGGCTTATCATTTTCATCATCATCATCAACTTCTCCATTAAAACGAACCCAAACCCAATCATGGAGCTTGATTCTCTGGTCCTCAAAAGCCTTTATAACATCTTCAAGAGAAGCAAAAGTATTTGATCTATCTCCAAATTTTGGTTTCGCCAGTTCTGGTTGCAGAGCAGTTAAATAATATGAACCAAGCACCATGTCTTGAGAAGGAGTAACAATTGGATCTCCTGTAGCGGGAGAAAGAATATTGTTACTCGCTAGCATGAGCATTCTCGCTTCAGTTTGTGATTCAATTGCAAGAGGTACATGAACCGCCATTTGATCTCCATCAAAGTCAGCGTTAAAAGCTGGGCAAACTAATGGATGTAATTGAATCGCTCGACCAGCAACTAATTTCGGCTCGAATGCTTGAATACCTAAACGATGAAGTGTCGGAGCACGATTAAGCAAGATCGGATGGCCTTCTATTACTTCTTGGAGAACCTGCATAACTTCATCATCTGCACGTTGAATTAATTTTTTTGCAGCCTTTATGTTGTTAACGATATTCTGTCTAATTAATCTATGAATTACAAAAGGTTGAAATAGTTCTATTGCCATTTCTTTTGGAAGTCCGCACTGATGCATTTTTAACTTTGGTCCAACTACAATTACGGATCTACCTGAATAATCAACTCTTTTTCCCAAAAGGTTCTGCCTAAAGCGTCCCTGCTTACCTTCGATAATATCGCTAAGAGACTTTAAAGGACGACTATTTGCCCCTACTACTGTTCTTCCTCTTCGACCATTATCAATGAGAGCATCAACCGCTTCCTGTAACATCCTTTTTTCATTTCTGACAATAATCTCTGGTGCCAAGATCTCTTGAAGTCTTGCTAGACGATTATTCCTATTGATTACTCGTCTATACAAATCATTTAAATCAGATGTTGCAAATCGCCCCCCATCCAACTGAACCATGGGACGTAGATCTGGAGGTATCACAGGTATTGCATCCAATACCATCCATTCGGGGTTGGCACCTGTTGCAATAAAGTTATCTATGACTCTTAAACGCTTTATTAGTTTTGCTCTTTTTTGTCCTTTACTAGAAGCAATTTCTTCTCTAAGAAGTTCGGCTACTTCAGGCATCTCTAGATCTTCAAGAAGCTGTTTTAATGCTTCAGCTCCAATACCTACAACTGGCTCATTTTCTATAGTCGAATCTTCAGCATAAATTTCATCTTCAATCTCTAGCCATTCATCTTCTGTAAGCAACTGTTTATACTTAAGATCCTTGTGATCGCCAATATCTAAAACAACATAGCAATTAAAATAGACTATCTGTTCAACATCTCTTAAGGGCATATCCAAGAGTATCGCCACATAACTCGGTATACCTTTTAAGTACCACACATGAGATACAGGAGCGGCTAATTTTATGAAGCCCATCCGATGACGTCTGACACGGCTCTCCGTTACTTCAACTCCACATCTCTCACAAACTATTCCGCGATGTCTAACTCTTTTATATTTCCCACAATGACATTCCCAATCCTTTGAGGGGCCAAAAATCTTCTCGCAAAAAAGCCCGTCCATTTCTGGTTTAAGCGTTCTATAATTTATTGTCTCTGGCTTAGTTACTTCTCCAACAACTTGACCATTAGGCAGGGTCCTTTGCCCCCAATCCATAATCCTTTGAGGAGAAGCTAAAGTGATTTTGACATAATCAAAATGATTTTCAGTACGTAAATTGCTTGTAGTCATTAGATAGGAAAAGAGATGTTTAAATAAAGGAAATAATGCTTAGCAATTAATCATCGTCATAATCAGATACACCTAGAGATTCATAAGTAGGTCTACTTGGAGTACTCCTTCGGGGATTTACATCTTGCATAAGATCAACCTCTTTCCCATCATCCGTATATACCCCAATATCTAAACCTAGTGATTGAAGCTCGCGCATTAAAACCTTGAAGGATTCTGGAGTGCCAGGTCTAGGAATTGGTTTACCTTTTACTATTGCGTTCAAGGCTTCATTCCGTCCTTGCATATCATCTGATTTAACAGTTAATAATTCCTGCAAAGTATAAGCAGCACCATATGCCTCTAGAGCCCATACTTCCATTTCCCCAAGACGTTGTCCCCCTTGCTGAGCTTTACCACCTAACGGTTGCTGTGTAACTAATGAATATGGACCAGTAGAGCGTGCATGAATTTTATCGTCTACCAAATGAACCAATTTCAGGAAGTGCGAGTAACCAACTGCAACAGGCTGATCAAATGGTTTACCTGTCCTTCCATCATGCAGTAGTAATTTCCCTGGATTGTCAGGGTTATATACCCATTCTTTTCCAGGTTGCTTGGCTGCTTCCTTTAAAAATGCCTGAACTGTCTGCTGTGATTTTTCGGCACCATACATCTCATCAAATGGGATAACTTTCACTCTGCAATCCAAGTTTGCTGCCGCCCAACCCATCAAAAGCTCAAATACCTGGCCAACATTCATACGACTAGGAACACCAAGTGGGTTTAGAACAATATCTACAGGTGTGCCATCTGGAAGATATGGCATATCTTCTCTAGGCAGTATCCGACTGATGATTCCTTTATTGCCATGCCTACCTGCCATTTTGTCCCCAACCTGGATTTTCCTACGTTGTGCGACATAACATCTGACAACCATGTTCGCACCAGGTGGTAACTCATCTCCTTGTTCTCTAGTGTAAATTCGAACATCAACTACACGACCTCTTTCAGTACTAGGAACTCTGAGCGAGTTATCTCTTACATCTCTTGCTTTTTCCCCAAATATAGCTCTTAATAACTTTTCTTCTGGTGGTTGATCTGACTCTCCTTTAGGAGTTACTTTCCCAACAAGTATGTCACCACTTTCAACAAAAGCGCCAATACGTATTATTCCCATTTCATCAAGATTGCCTAGATTTTCTTCTGAGACATTGGGGATTTCTCTGGTAATTTCTTCGGGCCCCAATTTAGTTTGTCTTGCTTCTATCTCATATTTTTCAATGTGTACCGATGTATATAGATCATCCTTTACTAATCTTTCACTTACCAATATTGCATCTTCATAGTTATATCCTTCCCAAGGCATGTAGGCAATTAAAACATTTTGACCTAAAGCGATTTCACCTCCTTCACAAGCTGATCCATCTGCTAAAACCTGCCCAACAATTACTGGGTCACCATTAGAAACTATGGGTCTTTGGTTCAGACAAGTGTCTTGATTAGACCTTTGATACTTCTGCAAATAATGTGTGTGATCATTACCGTCTTCATCTCTCACTACGATCGCAGTTGCATCTACAAAAACCACTGTTCCATTAACTTTGGAAATGGGAACCATTCCAGAATCTCTAGCAACTTGTGTCTCCAATCCAGTTCCCACCAATGGTCTTTCTGGCCGCAAGAGAGGCACAGCTTGCCTCTGCATATTTGAACCCATAAGAGCCCGGTTTGCATCATCATGCTCAACAAATGGAATCAAAGAAGTTGCTACCGATATGACTT